>CAYNHC010000156.1:0-8057 GCA_964396705.1 uncultured Paludibacter sp. | reverse complement strand
AGTGACCCCCTGATTATGAGTCAGGTGCTACTAACCAACTGAGCTATAGGCCCCTATATAATAAATAATTATATACTTTCTTTTTGACCCCCTGTCCCGATAGCTATCGGGGGAGTCAGGAGCTACTAACCTCCAGATCACTATCGAGAGAGCTATAGGCCCGGCTTTTGCTTCAATAAATTTTTAGTATCTTTGCAAAGCGACTGCAAAAGTAATAAAATTTGCTGTTCTGCAAAAATATCAAACGATTTTTTTTATAGAAATGAAACAATTCAGTAATATCTCAACACTTATATTTGACTTTGGGGGTGTAATTGTCAATCTCGATTTACCTCAATGCATTCAGAATCTTAAAAATTTAGGACTAGGTGATGTTGAGAAATACCTCAGTAATTTCGGACAGTCCGATTTTTTTCTACAATGGGAAAGAGGAGAATTAAATATCGAACAATTCCGGAACGAAACAAGAAAATTGACCAACAATATTCTGACCGATAAACAGATTGATGATGCCTGGTGTTCGTTTCTAACGGATATTCCGGCTGAAAAAATTGAAGTTCTTAAGCAATTACGAAATAAATACAAACTATTGTTACTGAGCAATACAAATCCATTGCATATTCAGGTGAGCGCTGCCGGCGAGTTTGCAAAATACGGTGGAACTATGAACGATTTTTTTGATAAATGTTATTTATCGTACGAAATGGGTTTAGTAAAACCGAATGCCGATATTTTTGAGGCATTGCTTAAAGATGCGGGAGTAAGTGCCGAAGAATGTTTATTTATCGACGACGGACAAAAAAACATCGAAACAGCTTCAAAACTTGGGATTCAAACCTGTTTAGTGAAGCAGGAAGATGATTTAAACTTTTTACTTACTTTATAATTATTCTGATTATATTGTCATATTTAAAATGAAAATACTAAATCAATCGTCGGTTATTGCCGAAAATGTAGCTACTGTCGGATTTTTCGATGGGGTTCATGCCGGTCATCGTTTTCTGATTGACGAATTAAAATCAATTGCAAAAGCAGAAAAACTTCAAAGCGTGGTATTTACTTTTTCATCGCATCCCCGCAAAGTATTGCATTCCGATTACCAACCTCAATTACTAACAACGCTCGAAGAAAAGTTGAACCTACTCGAATCGACAGGAATTGATGCTTGCATAATACTCGATTTCTCGGTGGAAATGGCCAAACTTTCGGCTTACGAATTTCTAAAAAACATTCTTTATGAACAATATAATGTCCGCACTTTACTGGTTGGACACGATCACAGGTTTGGTCATAACCGTGCTGATGGATTTGATGATTATAAAAAATACGGTGAAGAAATAGGCATGAAAGTCATTCAAACCAGTCGTTACACTACCACTCAAATTGGTCACATTAGCTCTTCTGAAGTTCGATCGGCGTTGAAAAACGGTGATATTAGCAGAGCAAACGAAATACTTAGCTATCCTTATTCGATTCGCGGAAAAGTGATTGACGGATATAAAATGGGGCGTAAAATCGGTTTCCCTACTGCCAATATTGAACCTGATAACTTTGAAAAAATGATTCCTTCAACCGGTGTTTACGCTGTGGAAGTAAAGTGGAAAAATTGCATATATCGGGGCATGATGAATATTGGGCAAAGACCAACCATGGAAAACGGTGCGGCAATAAGCCTCGAAGTCCATATTTTTAATTTCGACGAAAACATATACAATCAAACTCTTGAAATTATATTTTTTAAAAAAATACGGGACGAAAAAAAGTTCGACAATGTGAATGAGCTGACAGAGCAATTGAAAAAAGACAAAGATATGGTGTGGGCATTAAAATTTTGAAAATTCAACAGGCGTCTTTTTCGGTCAGTTTCCAACCTATCTTAGGAATAGATTCAATGCAAATACGCTGATCTCTGTTCAACTTGGTACGCAACGAAAGCAGAATATTGTGTAGCGAAGCTTCTTTTTGTTTCAGGTCCGTATCGTCCCATACAGCTTCCAATATACGCTGTTTACCTACCACCTTCCCTTTGTTTTCGCATAACAGAGTCAACACAAGACTTTCGTTTTTTTGCAACCGTATTTTTTCCTCGGTCAGTTTCAGGTTTTGTTCCGATGGGATAAAAAAGAAAGAACCAATCCGATAACTCTTTTCAATGTTGGGTACATGCAGTTTTCTTGAAAGCAGTTCATTAATACGTAATATCAGTTCCCTTATACCAAATGGTTTTTTCAGATAATCCATATTCCCGATTTTATATCCTTCCTGTAAGTCCTCTATCTGAGTACGCGAAGTAGTGAATATTACCGGAACATCACTGAATTGTCTGATCTTCTTACTTATATCGAAACCGTTTAATTTTCCTTTCAGATTCACGTCTAGCAAAATAATATCAGGGGCAAAAGTAAAGATAGCTCCTATACCACTTTCACCATCGGCAAAGTGCAAGGCTTCGAATCCTTCGTTTTCCAAACCATCGGTAAGCATAAAAGCCAGATTGGCATCATCTTCTATTAGTAATACTTTTTTCATTTTTTAATAAGACATTTAGAGTACATGACAAAAACAATTAGAATTGTAATACATAGAAAATTAAAGGTTTATTTATCCAGAACAGTTCGGAAACGGACTGACCTCGTCCGGTGAGCCGAAAAACAAGTGAGGTAGGCGGTTAAAAATCGTCCTTGTTTGAGTTCCGACGTATTTCGTCGGAATGAGTTTGGACGATTTGAGCCTACAGAGCGTAAGTTTTTCGAGCGAAGCGGGCGAAGTCTTGACTTTTTTTGCATACTTTTTTGTGTCAAGACAAAAAAGTATGTGGGGTTTGGGGCAAAGCCCCACCTTATATTTTTACAAATCAAAAAAATAAATCAAAATAGTAGTTTTATATCATGTACTTAGCCATTCCTTTTTATTAACCTTCAGCGTTATTAACCAAATGGAGTAACATTCAAAATTTCAGGCAGGCATACAAAGTATAAACTCACTTCCTTTCCCTTTTTCGCTTTTCACTTCCACGCTTCCGGCATGTTTTTCGATTACTGTTTTCACATAATTAAGACCTATGCCGAAACCCGATGGCGATCCGTTTTCGTTATTCAAACGGGTATATTTTTCGAATACGCTTTTTAATTTTACCGCTTCAATCCCAATCCCATTGTCTTTTACCGATATATTTAAAGAGTCTTTCAGTCTTTGCAGGTGAATTGAAATCAATACTGAATCTCCCGAATACTTCACCGCATTATCCAATAAATTAGCCAAACATTGTCTGATATGATCTCTATCGGCATTGATTTGAAAATCTTCAGAAGTTTTTTCAATATGTATATTCACTTTTTTATCTGTCACAGTCTGAAATTGTTCCTTCAGTTTTTGTACTTCTTCCAGCAAATTGAAGTGCGAATAATTAAGTTTGAATACACCCTCTTCCGCCATACTCAGGGTCATAATCATGTTTATTTTTTCCGCCATATCTTTGGTAGCATCTCTCGATATTGACAAATAGCGATCCCGTTTGGCAGGATGTTCATATATAGTTGGTTTCATCAACGCTTCAATGGCCATATGCAGTTGAGCCACGGGACGTTTCAATTCATGAGCAGTATTACCAAAAAAATCGTTCTTCACTTCCATCAATTTTTTCTGCCTGTTCAAGGTGCGAAACAGAAACCAAAGCCCGTAAAAACAAAATAAGGACAAGAGAAATGAGCTGATCAGTAAAGTCCCTATTCGTTTAAAAATACTTCCCAGGGGATTAATTAACACTAATTGAAGTGATTCTTTCTCTTCAAAATCCAGCGCCAGATAGTTGGATTTTATCAGAAAACGGGACGCAGAAAATGTTTCTTTTGAACTTTGCAATACTTCCTCCGATACAGGTTGTACTTTTCTGACCACAAAATCCGAATGTATATTTCTTTTTTCAAGTATGGTGGAGGTGATACTATCCAGCCTCTGAATATCAAGAGGAACCGATTTGCTCACATAAAGGTGTGTGGCAGTATTAATTAATCCAATGACATCATGATTATCTATGGAATTATTCTCAACTTTTTTTGATCCCTTTCCCGTTTTATCGAGATTGAATACAGTATTGTTTTTTTCGGTTCGGGCAGGTGGAATTACCTCTAACTTCGATCCTCTTACACGTGATTGTTGCCGCATATCCAGCTCCGATTTAAATGCTTCTTCAATTACTGCATTAGTTTCACGAGTCAGAAAATCACGGGTTTGATTAAAATTAGAGTAAACAATGTAGGTTTGTGCTAAAAAAATGAGTAATACCCCCAATATAGAAAAGATAGTCATTAAACGGATTTTCATGGAGTCTTTTTTCTTATAACAGACATTAAAAAAAACAACAGTTACATATGTAAATCAGGAACTTATTCATCAATTTAATATTTAACGTCAAAAGTACTAAAAATTAGAAATTAATGAGAAAAAAATGAGAAAATAATTAGAGTTTGTTAAAATTAATTATTATAATATTGCAGCATCATTCATTTCTAAAATAATACTATATGAAAAGCGCAACAAAAAATGCTGCGACATACTGTTTGCTTGATGCAGTACAAATGAACAAAATCAAAGATGGTGGTTATGTTACCATCATCAAAGATGGAAAAGAAATAATTATCTGAATTCCGGATTGACCTTTTCTTGTTTTCTGTTTATCTGTTTACACTAAGGCGAACAGAAGATTTTTTTGTTCCCAACTTATCCGGAAGACAGCCAATAACACTGCCTTCCGGATATTTAATAAAATAAAAACATAATTGAATAAGTAAATGGAACGATTTAATGTACCATTTAAAAATTTAATAGAACGCTGTCCTGATAACTATCGGGAGACGGATAAAACAAAAAGAATTTTTCCCCGCCCCGATAACTTTCGGGGTCGGGGAGGATTTATACAGAACTGTCTGAAAATCATTTCGTCTTGTCGAACCAACGGTCAGCGACCAAAGGGAGATAAATTTAAATCCTCCCAATAGCTATCGGGATTAATCAGCTAAATCAGCGCCCCGATAGCTATCGGGACAGCGTTCTATTATCTTCATAACATTTTAACTTATATAAACGCTACTTAAAAAACAGAAAAATATAAAAAAACAGCTCTATTAATATTGTTGATATTTCAAATTTCCCGACGGGTTCATACCTGATTAAAATCAGACAAGGCAATTCTTTCATCTATACAAGAATCGCAAAACAATAGATTTGTTCCCGTCTGTCAAACGATATAATTGATACAAGGTGAAATAACCTTCCCGGCATCTCGGGAGAATAGTTTAAAGGTTGAAATAACCTTCCTGTCATCTCGGGAGAATAGTTTAAAGGTTGAAATAATCAAACCGGATTTCGATTTTTTTTAATAACTTAATTCCAAACATTTAATTTGAATTTTTTATGAAGATTTCATTCACAGAAATTAGTACCAAAGACCTCGCTGCTTTAGGTCAGCGTACCATTTCCATTTCAGACGAACCTGCTTTTGCAGTAGTAAAAGACAATCCGTTATTAGCAGCAGTGAAAACAGTGTATAACGAATATGATACCGTATATACCAAAAAGGCATATAGCGGAAAAGGCGAATTGTTGGTTGCTGCCGATACCGAACGAGACACTCCCTTTGCCGGATTTAAAAATATTTTGCTTGGATATGCCAAAATAAGCAGTTCTGCATTTCAGCAGGATGCAAAAGATATCTATGCTATTATTGAGAAATACGGCGTTGATCTGAATCGCTATAAATGGGCAGAAGAAACCGCTCAGATGAAAAAGTTAATAGAAGAATTAGATAAACCTGAGAATGCAGCCAAAATTGAACGTATGCAATTAACGGGGGTTGTTACACAGATAAAGGAAGCTCAAACTGCATTCGAAAAGCTGTTCAACGAAATTGCAGGCGAAAATTCAGAATTGCGCATAATGGAGTCGGCTTCATCGTACCGTAAAACCCTTGAAATGGCCTTACGCAACTATTTCAATGTGGTAAAAGCAATGAATGGTTTACCGGGTTGGAAAGAACTCTATGCTAAGTTGGACGAAGCAGTAAAAGCTGCCAACAACAGCAAACAAAATGCTCCTAAAAAGGATACACCTCCAACGGAAACAAAATAGGTATCAGTAAAGTATAATCTCTGCTATGTGGAGATTATGCTTTAGTTGTAAAATAATTTAAAAATCAATGAATATGGATCATTATTACGTCAATAAAAAGGCACAAGCCAACGGCGACCACGAAGTGCATACAGGAAATTGTAACTACCTGCCTTCTCCTGAGAATCGGTGGTATTTGGATTACTTCAGTTCATGTGCTGACGCTGTAAAAGAAGCTAAAAAAATATATTCGCAATCCAACGGATGCTATTATTGCTGTAAAGCGTGTCATACGAGTTAAATAAAACTCCACACACACTATCGCTGTTCAAAATGACCCACATATATATAAAGATTAAGATATGGTGCTGATTCTTTGAACACAGGAAGTGGTAAAAGTGGATGATCTGCAACTGCGTGATTAAAAAATGCAATCTACATACAAACATAACAGGGAAGTGAATAGTACGCTGCCTAAATATAATTAAAGCAACCAATTCAACCTAACAACCACTCATAATTTGGAAGTAAAAAACATCATTTAATATACTATACGCTGCAGTAAGTAAGAATATTGATGAAATAAAGAAAGAAATTGTTACTCATTCTCTTTTTTAGTTAATTTAGTTAAATTGCTAAAAATAATGTATATATTTGCGGGGTAGAAAACACAAATGCGCATATTGATAAATATAGACGATATGAGCAATAAAAAAGATAACTAATACGGATATATTGGAAACTCTGTTTCTCATACAGGGAAATGTGTTTCTCATAGGGAAGATGTTATGGCCAAGTTATAAAAAAAAGAAAAAAACAATTAAAAGTAGAATTATCACAAACAAAACTTATTGATTATGTACAACTTATTTTCCTATCTAATTATTTTTGGATTCATTTTTCTTGCAATTGGACTATTTAATCCCAATTTTAGTTTATTCTGGTATAAGCAAAAAAGAACAAAAAAAAATTCTGCAATCATTTATATTTTAGTAATTATTGTTTCATTTTTTATGCTTGGTGTTTTTTCGCCTGCCGATGACAGTGTAATTGATTCGAGTGAAAGTTTGAAAGTGGAAAGTAAAATAGAAAAATTTAATTGTAAAATTCTTGATACAGAAACAACGAATACAAATAAAATGACTATTTACATTCAAATTCCCGAACAGTTGAATAAAACACAACTAAGAGAGATTGCATACGAATTGAAAGAGAAAAACTCTAAATACGAAAATCTTTATATATTTTACTTGTTGCCTAACATGAAAATTGGTGCAGGAGCTTGGGCTACTTCACATTATAATCCAAACTTAGATATTAAAATCATTGGAATTGACAAAACAATTGAAGATAAACTCAAAAATATAAAATTGCCTAAAGGAGAAATAATTGGAAAATGGTTAGACAGTTCACCTTATATGGAAAATTCAATAATCATTTATAAAACAAATGGAGTTTATAAAATGACAAGAAACTATAAAGATGACAGTAAGAGCGAAAAAAATTTACAGTCGTCAAAAATATCAGGAAAATTAAGATTTGAATATAAAAACAAATTTGGAGAATATTTTTTAATCGAGAATGACGGTTCACTTGGACTATACGATGAAAATGGATTAATAACAACAGCTAAGGAAATAGAATAATTTTAAAATAGAATATCAAACTTACTGAATAATCTCACACAAAAAAACACACTAAATTTTATAAAATATGGAAGGAATAATTGGATTAGTAGTTTTAATTGGAGTTATTTTACTTCTGAGACTAATTGGAGCATGGTTGTTTAGAATCAACGAAATCATTAACAATCAAAAGGAAATTATCAGTGAACTAAAAAAACTATCTGGTAAGACAAACAGCATTGACTGACAACTTTCTATGACAAAATAACCTAGGCCATAACACACGCCTATGTTCACAGGCTGGCTGACGTGCACTTAGCAGGTTTT
>CAYNHC010000155.1:0-8131 GCA_964396705.1 uncultured Paludibacter sp. | reverse complement strand
GACGTAATGATCTTTGCCCATGTGGAAGCGGTAAAAAATTTAAAAACTGTCATGGCGCTGAGTAAAAAAGGAAACAAGTGAACGAGGAAAAGAAATCTTCTGACTTTATGAACTTTCAAACTTTATAAACTTTCAAACTAAAAAATATATGCTTCTTAACTATATTACCTGGAACGTAAATCCTGAATTAGTTCATATAGGACCATTTTCTTTTTATTCTAATTTTATTTTGTTATTTATAATTCTATTGTATGTTCTAATTTTAGGATATAGGTATCTTTTTCAAAGAAAAAATATTATCAAATCTGGTAATAACAAAAAGGATAAGATTTCTCTCAGCAAAAAGAATTTTAAACTTTTTCGAAATCAGGACCTGTTATTTGTTTATATAGCTGGTTTATACATATTTCTAAGATTAATTGGAGTTTTAAATGAGAATTTAAATATCAATTTGTCTTTACGTTGGTACGGATTACTGTGGGCCGTAGGAATCTGGTTGGCACTTGTTATTGTACAGAAAATATTTCTAAGCGAAAAACATCCACAAGAATGGGTTGATAAGTTATTCATTTATACAGTAATAGGAACTATTGTTGGTGCACGGTTAGGACATTGTTTTTTTTACGAATGGAAACCTTTGACCGAACCTGTTTCTTTTCTGGGTATTACTTTTAATTATAGTAATTACTATATTTCTCATCCCTTGCAATTATTAGCTATCTGGAATGGCGGACTGGCAAGTCATGGTGGTGCCGTAGGAATTCTGTTGGCAATTATTTTATATGATAAAAAGGTTTCCAAAAAAGGATTTGTTTGGGTATTAGACCGTTTGGTGATTGGTGCTGCGCTTACAGCTGCCAGTATCAGGTTGGGTAATTTGATGAATTCTGAGATTTACGGTAGTGCTACTACCCTACCCTGGGGATTTATTTTTGTGCGCGATGGACAAACTGAAGCTATGCATCCCACCCAAATCTACGAAATATTGTATTGCCTTGTAGCATTTGCAGTAGCATGGTGGATGTACTGGAAAAAAGAAGCGTATAAAAAAACCGGACTGATTTTAGGAGTATTCTTACTTATAACATTCGGAACCCGGTTTTTACTTGAATTCATTAAACTTAATCAGGAAAAATTCGAATCAGGTATGCTGATCAATATGGGACAGATATTAAGTTTGCCTTTTATTTTATGGGGAATATGGCTCGTTTATAATGCTTTAATCATAAAAAATGCAAAAACAAAATATTAAGAATTCCACCTCCGAATTTACAAAAGCAAAACCATATAACGAACAAGAGGCAAAAACACTTCAGTTGTCGCGCATGTTCAACAAAATATCGGGTAGATATGATAAATTTAATGATATCATGTCGTGGGGAATGGCACGCGTGTGGCGAAAAAAAGCATTGCTAAGTCTCAAACCCTACGATCCAAAATTGATATTAGACATTGCTACCGGAACGGGCGATGTTGCTATAAAGGCTTTTAAATATCTTGAACCTGAACATATTACTGCTGTTGACATTTCGGACAAAATGATGGAAGTTGGTCGCCAAAAAGTACAAAATGCCGGACTTACCGAAAAAATCCGCTTTGATATTCAGGATTGTGCCCAACTATCATTTCCTGATAATAGTTTCGATGCAGCAACAATTTCGTTTGGGATAAGAAATTTCGAGAAACTCAATGAAAGTTTACAACAGATTTACCGGGTTTTAAAGCCCGGTGGACATTTACTAATCCTTGAAATGAATGAACCTCAAAAAGGAATATTGCTAAAGGGTTATCAGATTTACACCCGTGTTTTTGTTCGCATGACCTCCAAATTACTTTCAACTGACAGTCAGGCTTATGATTACCTCACTACCTCCATGCATATCTTTGCAAGTGGTGAACAATTAATTGATATTTTGAGTGTAAATAACTTTAAATTAGTGAAATACAAAAAATATTCGTTTGGAGTATGTAGTATGTATTTGGTAAAGAAAAGTTAGTTATTCTACTGATTGAGTTTTGCATTATTACTTCCCAAATCGTTGAATCAGATTATACGATTGATAAATACCCAATTCACCTGCTTTGCCCAAATCGGCAGTTCCTTTGGCATCGTCGCCAATAAATATATAGGTTAATCCTCTGTTGAAATAAGCTTCAGCAAAGTCATTATCAATCTCAATTGCTTTCGAGAAATACGAAATTGCGGTTCTAAAATCCTTCTGTGTACAAAGAATATTAGCCTTGTTATAATATGAATAAGCAAAATCGGGTTGTAATTCAATTACCTTATCATAATCACGCATAATCAATTCAACATCAAATTTATATTGTTTGTCAGCCGATATAAATTTTGTTTTATCTGTTAAACCTTCATTGGTGGTCATGGCATTTTCGTCGGCAGTACTTTTGATATAATCAACTAATTTGTAACGAATATTGGCACGACAGAAATAGGCCAGTGTAAAATTCGAACGCAGCGAAAGTGCTTTATTCAAATCATCCACCGAACTGTTAAAGTCTTGTACCAATGCAAATTCTAATGCTCTGTAGAAATACAAGTCGGCATTTGTATTATCATTCTGAATTCTGACTGAGATGGTGTTAATAGTTTCAAAATGCCTGCTTACAAGTTCAGAAGTCAGAGGTATTTCATTATTGGTAATTTTCAACACAGAACTAATCAACTTGCTTCTATTGTAATCATCTAATACAGGATGATAAAGGTTTGTTCTGCGGATTTCATCGCTTTTTGCATAATATGAAAGAACAAAGTTTCTTTCGTTGATAATATCAGTAAACTTATCCTGAACATTTCCACGTTTTGAGTCACCATATTTCGATTCCGTCTGATTATCTTCAATATTTTGAGTAATAAACCGGTTAAACATTTCAGTTTTACGACTTGAATTACTTTTAGGTGCATTGGAAACAATCTTATTTTCTGCTATTAAATTGTCTTTCTTTTGTTTAATGTTGTCCTTGTTTTTTTCAATGTTGTATGCCTGTTGACGATATTTGAAAGCATCCTTCTTGTTTCCCAGTCCCTCCTCCGCTTCGGCAAGACCCAAATATGCAGGAATAAAATAGGGATGTTTTTTTAGAATGATATTAAAATCTTTCATTGCAAAACGAAACTGACCAAGGGTATTTTCAAGCATTGCTCTTCGGTAACGCGCTTCCATATTGCCCGAGTCTAAATCAAGTACCATTGATAAATCGGAAAGTGCGTTGTTATTGTCTCCCAGATTGGCACGCAATAAGCCACGGTTATAATACGCTAAATCATTTTTCTTATCGAGTTTTATCGCATAATCATAATCGCTCAAAGCCTGACGAAAGTTCTTTTTTTGAACATTAATAATACCACGATTGATATAATCACCATTATAGGAAGAGTTTAGCTTGATGGCCTTCGAATAGTCATTGTAAGCACCATCCACGTCGTTTTTTTGCATACGTAATAAGCCCCTTGCACTCCAGCCTAAACTATTGGTGCTATCCATCTGAATAAATTGATTAAAAGTAGATTCAGCTCCTACCGTATCTTTCATGGTTAATTGTAAACGCCCTTTTTCATAATACAAACCAAATGTTTTGGGACTCATCTTCATATATTCTTCGAGGTCTTTCATTGCACCTTTATAATCTTCCATTCTTTCGAGTGCATCCATTCGGTTCATTAATAAATTCAGGTTGTTTGGACTGAACTCAAGCGCTTTTGAGAAATCGGTTGCAGCATTTTGAAATTTATCTAATTTTCGACGTGCAAATCCACGCACGTAATATGCCTGAGGAACAAATGGATTTCGTTCAACTGCCTCGTTTGCATCAATTTCGGCTCCCTGAAAGTCGCCAAGTTGAATTTTGGCTATTGCCCTGTACATATAAGGTTCAGCCAGGTAGGGTTTTATTTTGATAACCTGATTAAAATATTGAATCGATAAAACGTAATCTTCGAAATATAAAGCATTTTTGCCTATAGTAAGTATGCGGTCGGTATTCCATTGTGCAAAACTGAACAATTGAAAGACAGCAAAAAACGAAATTAATAATATCTTTTTCAACCTAAAAAGTTTTTTTTAATTACCTGAATTACGAAAAATATTTCGCAGTGTTAATTACAATACAAAGAACGCAAATAATCAGCTATCAGCTTACATTATTTGCGTTTATTTGACTTATTTGCAATTTTTCAACTATTCATCAAAGGGATTTGCATCGCAACCCTGATCTAAATTAAATGCTGCCGGCGCTTCAAAAACTTCGGAAGGTGAATAACCAAGACTTGAGTCGGAAAGAACTTTTCTCATATAGAGAGCCCATATTGGTAATGCCATAGCGGCACCTTGTCCTTCTGCAATTCTGTCGAAGTGAATTGAACGTTCTTCACCTCCTACCCATACACCCGAAACGAGTGAAGGTGTGTAACCCATAAACCAACCATCGGAATTGTTCTGCGTTGTTCCTGTTTTACCTCCCATTTGCATTTTCAATCCATATTTACTGCGAATACGCCCCCCTGTACCTCCATCAACTACACTGCGCATCATATAAACCATTTTTGAAGCAGTAGTTTCGCTGAAAATTTCATGCATTTTTGGATTAAATGTAGCAATAACATTTCCGTTAAAATCCTCAATACGTGTAACATATACAGGTTCTACACGGATACCTTTATTAGGAAATGCCGTATAGGCATCAACCATTTCGGCAACTGATATTTCGCAGGGACCTAAACAAAGCGATACAACAGGATCTAACTGACTTCCAATGCCGAATGAACGCATAAGTTTAACAAGTGCATCGGGTGTAAAAAGGCCCATCAAATAGGCAGAAATCCAGTTATCTGAATTTGCAAGCCCCCAACGTAAAGTTACCGTCTCACCGACTCTAGCTTTGTTTGCATTTCTAGGTGTCCATGGTTTTCCGTTTCCATCAATTAATGTAATCGGACGTTTAACTGTTTTATCGCAGGGTGACATTCCCTCCTCCATTGCCAGCGTATATAAATAGGGTTTAATGGTCGATCCAACCTGACGGCGACCTGAATTAACCATATCATACTGAAAATGAGTAAAATCAGGTCCACCAACATACGCTTTAACCTGACCACTTTTTACATCCATGGATAAAAATCCACATCTCAGAAAATGCTTGTGATATTTTATTGAATCCAAAGGTGACATTACCTTATCAACCATCCCATTGTATGAAAAGACCTGCATTTCAACAGGTTTATTGAATGCAGCTTCAATTTCTTTACCCGAAAAACCTGCAGCTTTCATTCTTAAATACCTTTCACTTTGCTTCATCGATTTAGTTATAATCGAATTTATTTCATCCTTCGATACATTTTTTGAAAAGGGAGCATAAGATCGTCCTTTTTTCTCATTAAAAAATGCGCTTTGTAAAGTTTTGATATGCTCGTTTACAGCCTCCTCGGCATATTTTTGCATCCTTGAATCAATAGTGGTGTATATTTTCAGACCATCAATATAAATATTGTAAGGCGATCCATCAGGTTTTCTGTTTTTTTCGCAAAATCCAAACAATGGATTATTTTCCCATTCCTTCGAATCGTCTTTATATTTCTGATCCTGCCAACTTGCATAATTACTTCTTACAGGTTCTTTGGCAGTTAAAATCATACGTAGATATTCTCTGAAATAAGGCGCCAACCCATTTTTATGGTCAACTTTCTGATATTTAAGAGTTAATGGTAAATTGATAAGTGAATCATATTGTTCTGTTGTAATATAATCAGCTTTTCGCATCTGATTTAAAACAACATTTCTTCTGTCTTTCGTACGTTCGTTGTAACGAACCGGATTATATAACGAAGGATTTTTACACATTCCAACTAATGTTGCCGCTTCTTCAATTTTAAGCTTCGAAGGAATTGTACTGAAATATACCTGTGCTGCTGATTTTATTCCAACAGCATTATTCAAAAAACTAAATTGATTCAGATACAAAGTTATTATCTCTTCTTTTGTGTATAATCTTTCGAGTTTTACAGATATCACCCATTCTATCGGTTTTTGTAAAGCTCTTTCTAAGATATTGGCAGCATCAGGAGAATAAAGTTGCTTTGCTAACTGTTGTGTAATCGTACTACCACCCCCGGAACTTTTTCGTTGAAAAATTCCACGTAAAATAAGCGCACGCGTTAAAGCTGTACCATCAATTCCCGAATGATCATAGAAACGAATATCCTCAGTGGCAATAAGTGCATTAACAAGATGTTCCGAAATCTGATCGTAATCAACTTTTACACGGTTTTCATCACTTTTTGAAAATCTGCCCAACAATTGCAAATCGGAAGAATAAATTTCAGTTGCATACTTATTAATCGGATTTTGCAGTTCATCAATGGGCGGTAAATATCCAATCCATCCAATATTTATAAATACAAATATCAACACCGTAAGTAAAATGCCGGAACCAAACAACATCCAAAACCATTTTGAGAATTTTGAACGAAATGAACTATTTTGAGATGATTTTGCCATAATGACTATAATTACTTTATAAACGACACAAAATTACATTTTTTTTCAGAAAGGTAAAGTGTAATATTAATATTAATGAATGATTACTCATCAAATAATATTTAGTGAATTAAACTTTGGCTGTAGTTGAGAATAGCATTTAAATTAACGTACATTTTATTATAAGTCGATCTCTCCCTAAAGAGGGTGTATCAAAAGAGTTTTTTGAACGCAAATTGCGCAAATTTTCACAAATTTCATTGCTTTGCAATTATTTAAGTTATTGAAATATAAACAATTATGATTTGTGTAAATTTGCGGTTATTTGCGTAATTTGCGTTCTTCTAACTTTTGAGACAGCCTCCTCTTTGAGCCCCTCAATTAATAGATTACTTTTCATAAGCGAGCAACACTGTCCCCTTTCTCCCAGGGAGAAAGGGTTAGGGATAGAGGTCAAAAGAGTTTGTTTATCTACGCTACTTTAAACTAAAGCCTAAACTTTCATTAATTCACTGATAATTAAGTTAGAAACATAAACACCTTTTTCTGTTAATTTATATTTATTTGCCGATTTCTTTATTTGCTTCAATTCAATGAAAGGATTAACTGACTCTAAAAAGTGTGTTTTATAACCAACACCGATATTTTCAATCTCATTTATATCTGCACCCTCACTTGTTCGCAATGATACCATAACATAATCATTGTACCTGTCGTTATCCGACAAAATTTCCTGTTCAAAAAAAACAGTATTGTTTTTCAAAGCATTCAAATATTGTTTGATAGATGAAATATTCCATTGACGGGATTTGCCATCATAAGAATGAGCTGATGGTCCAATTCCTATATAAGGCTCAAATTTCCAATAAGAACTGTTGTGTCTGGATCGGTAACCCTGCCGGGCAAAATTCGAAATTTCATACGCTTCGAAACCATTGATTTTCATAAGTTTCAACATTTCAGAATACATATCATTCATATTCTCATCATCAATTTCCTTTACAACTCCTTTTTGTCTTTGATTCCACAATTGAGTTTCTTTTTCATATGTCAATCCATAAGCCGAAATATGCTGAACGTTCAATCCGAAAGCCTGAGTAAGTTGTTGCTTCCATTTTTCGTGAGTCTGGAGAGGCAATCCGTAAATCAAATCAATGCTTATATTATTGAATCCGGCATTTTGGGCATTTCGTACCGCTTCCACAGCCTGCAACGATGTATGTCGGCGGTTTATTCGGCGTAAATCCTCATCGTCGAACGACTGAATACCAATACTTAATCTGTTTACAGTCAACTGTTTAATTTCGTTGAGAAACTTCACAGTCAAATCATCAGGATTGGCTTCGATAGTAATTTCAGCATCATTATCCACTTTGTAAAGCGAAAAGATGGCTTCGAATATACCGGCGAACTGAACCTTCGAAAGTAAACTCGGAGTTCCACCGCCAAAATAAATGGTAGAAACCGGTTCCTGAATATAATCACTTCTTAATTTTAATTCTTTAATCAATGCCTGCACTAATTCAGGTATATAACCGGGCGCAACTTCGGTATAGAAATCGCAATAGGTACAACGTTGCTTGCAAAAAGGAATATGAATGTAGATGCCTGCCATATAAATTCAAAGATAGGATTTTTTT
>CAYNHC010000154.1:0-8177 GCA_964396705.1 uncultured Paludibacter sp. | reverse complement strand
GAAATTTCTGCTTCATTCAAAAACTCCACCTCAAACTGCAAATTATTTTCGTCGAACAGATTGATTTTTGAAATATCAGGATAATCTGCCACAATTTCACCCTTGTTGATAATCAGCACACGATTACATATTGCTTTAATTTCCTGCATGATGTGCGTACTAAAAATCACGGTTCTGTCTTTGCCCAATTCGCGAATCAGGCTACGGATTTCTTCCAGCTGATTGGGATCAAGTCCGGTAGTGGGTTCATCCAATATCAGTACTTTGGGATTTGGAACGAGTGCCTGAGCCAGTCCCACTCGCTGACGATAACCTTTGGAGAGTTGCCCTATTTTCTTGTGAAATTCAGGTCGCAAACCAACTTTGTCAATCAGTTTCTCAACTAATTTTTCTTTTCCTTTTTTGATTCCGTGCGTTTCAGCAACAAAAAGCAAGTATTCTTTCACATACATTTCAGGATAAAGCGGATTTTGCTCCGGCAGATAACCTATCAATGCATTTGTTTGCAGTGTATTATCTTTCACTTCCATACCGCAAACTTTCACAGAACCAGCATTATACGACAATGCTCCGGCAATGATTTTCATAGTCGTGGTTTTTCCGGCTCCATTAGGACCGAGAAAACCCACTACTTCGCCTTCACCAATTTCGAAACCGATATTGTTCAATACCGTTTGTTCGCCGTAGTTTTTCGAAAGATTTGATATACTGATTGACACTGTTTATGTTTACAATTTACTATTGCAGAATGCAAAAGTAATAAATTCGAGCGGTAAAGTAAAATATAATTATCAGATGTAATTATTGAGTGAGAGTAAATTATTTCAACAAAAATGAATTAAATCTGTATTCTTTCAGTTGAACTTACTTCTTTTATTTTGTTGATATTTTTAGATAAGTTTTTTATATCTTCAGTGTCATGAACAAAAATATTGAATCTTCCTGTAAAAATACCATCATTTGTTTCAATATTTATTTTGCTAATATTGACGTTGTAGCCTTCAGATATTACTTTCAGTATTTCAATTAATACTCCTTTTTTGTCAATACCCGTTATTTCTAAAATTTCTTCAAAAACCAATGCTTTATGGGTAGCCCATTCAGCATAAACTAATCTTTCACCAAAATTTGATTTTAATTTAGCAGCTATTTTACATTGACGTTTGTGTATGATTAATTTTTCATTTTCATCAACAAACCCAAGAACATCATCCCCTGGTATCGGGTGACAACAAGGAGCAAAAGTATAAGTAATTCCTGCATTCTCTTCGGTTAGAATGACTGTTTTTTTTCTGTCAATTTTTGCCGGATTACCATCAATGGGTACAGTTTGAGGTTTCTTGTTTTCGGATCCACCAACAAATGGAATTTTGAGAAATTTACCAAAAACACTTGTAGATTTAGGTTTTAATATCAGTTTTATTTCATCTAAATTTAATGCATTTTTTCCAGCCTGAAGATAGAGTGTGTTCCTTTGAGTAAACTTATAATGATTCAAAATCGTTACAATTATTTCGTTCTCAGGCTTTATATTGATAGCAGCTAAAGTGTCTTCAATCTTTTTCTGACCATCAATTATTAAATTCTTTTCTTCTTTTTTAAAATGACTTTTAAGCTTCGTTTTGGCGCGGGCTGTTGAAACAAATTCAATCCATTCAGGTTGCGGATTTTGTTTTTTCGATGTCAGAATTTCTATTTGATCTCCACTATTGAGTTTGTAACTCAATGGTACAAGTTTGTGATTAACTTTTGCTCCAATACAGTGCATCCCAAGATCAGAGTGTAGCGAAAACGCGAAATCAAGCGCACTAGAGCCTTGAGCAATGGTTTTTATTTCTCCTTTTGGAGTGAAAACGAAAATCTCGGAAGCAAAAAGATTTAATTTAAAAGTATCAATAAAATCGATGGCGTTGGGTTCAGGATTCTCAAGGATTTCTTTGATTGTTTTCATCCACTTGTCAAGTTCCGACACTTCGGACTCTCCTGTTTTGTACTTCCAATGTGCAGCCAACCCTTTTTCTGCAATATCGTTCATGCGGTTGCTTCGTATCTGAACTTCAACCCATTTTCCTTGTGGTCCCATTACGGTTACATGTAATGCTTCATAACCATTTGATTTTGGGGTGCTTACCCAATCTCTGATGCGCTCAGGATGAGGTCGGTAAATGCCCGTAATTGCAGAATATAACATCCAACATTGATCCTTTTCGCTGATACCTTCGCGGGGCGTAAAAATTATACGTAAAGCAAGAATGTCATATACTTCTTCGAAAGGAATATTGCGCGAAGTCATTTTATTCCATATTGAATACACCGACTTTACACGTTCTTTAAGAAAAAACGCATATCCCATTTCATTTAATTTATTCTTAATGGGTTGGGTGAATTCTTTATAGAAATTTTCGCGCTTTTCTTTGTCAACGGCTAATTTTTGCTCAATTAGATTAAATGTATCGGGATGATCGTATTTAAAACTAAGGTTTTCGAGTTCTGTTTTTATGCGGAATAGTCCCAATCGGTGTGCAAGCGGAGCATAAATATATTCAGTTTCTCCGGCTATTTTATATTGCTTGGCGGGTGGCATCGAACCCAAAGTCCGCATATTGTGAAGCCTGTCGGCAATTTTGATAAGAATTACTCTGATGTCCTCAGACATGGTAAGCAAAAGTTTCCGAAAGTTTTCGGCCTGCGATGATGCATCAGCAAAAACTCCTCCCGAAATTTTTGTAAGCCCATCAACAATTTGTGCGATTTTTGCGCCAAAAAGATTTTCAATGTCTTCAACGGTGTAATCGGTATCTTCAACTACATCATGTAAAAGCGCTGCACAAATTGATGTGGAGCCCATTCCTATTTCAGAAGAAACTATTCGTGCAACAGCCAAAGGATGAAGAATATATGGCTCGCCGGATCTGCGCTTGATTCCTTTATGTGCTGCATTGGCAAAACTAAATGCTTTGGTTATCAACTCAACTTTTTTACGGTGATTTGAGTTCAGATAATCATTAAGCAAAGCATCAAATTCTTTTTGAATTTGCTCTTCTTCCGAAATTTGATTTAATTTTACGTCTTCTGACATATAAATGATTAACGTTTATACAAAATTTGAATTATTAAAAAAAAGAGACTTAATAACCCGCAAGTAACAATCCAATTTCATTTGACTGAATTCCATAATAAGAACCTATCAATCTGTTTACCAACACTCCACTATAAATGTAAGCGCCATTTCTGAAACCTGAACTCTCAGCAATGGCCGATTTTACGCTTCCTGAATGACCAATTTTCAATAACATGGGTGCAAAAATGTTACTAAGTGCCATCGATGTTGTACGAGCTACTCTGGCTGATATATTTGGTACGCAATAATGTATAATTCCATATCGTTCGAAAGTTGGGTTTTTCAGCGTTCTACATTCTGATGTTTCGAAACAACCTCCCTGATCTACGCTCATGTCAATAATAATTGCGCCTTGCTTCATTGTTTTTACTAAATCCTCAGAAACCATAAATCTTTCTGAACCATTTATATACCTGAGATTTCCAATGACTGCATCCGCCGATGCCAGCGCTCTTATCAATACGTTGGGATGAATTACAGATGTAAAAACCTGTTGTCCCAGATAATGTTGTATTTTGCGTAATTTATTTATATCGTGATCAAAAATTTTAACCTGAGCTCCTAATGCTAAAGCCGAACGAGCAGCAACTGTTCCTGTAATTCCGGCACCAAGAATTACAACTTCGGTTGGCGTAATTCCGGCAATACCACCAAGCAATATACCTTTCCCACCATGTTCATTACTCATCAGTTCAGATGCAATGGCAATGGCCGATGACCCTTCAATTTCTGAAATAGAACTAACAACAGGGAAAGCCTTTTGTTCGTCTTTAATTAATTCGTACGCTATTGCATTTATCTTTTTCTTCATCATAAAACGGATACATTCTGCCGATAAATTACTAAGTTGCAACATCGAAAAAATTGTAGCGTTTGGATGCATTAAATGTAACTCCTGAATGGTGGGAGGAGCTATTTTCAATATAATATTTGCATTGAATACGTCGGTTGCCGAATCTACAATAATTGCTCCTGCTTCACTGTATTGGAGGTCTGAATAGGACATTGGTTCGCCGGCTCCACGTTGCACATAAACATTGTGACCTTCTTCTGTTACAATCGCTACAGCTTCAGGCGTTAATGCCAATCGTGTTTCTACCTCTGCATTTTCTTTTGGTAATCCAATTGATAAATGTGGTTGCCGCGCTAATTCCCGAAGCAGACTTTCTTCAGGAAAAAGAGAATGTTGAGTTTTCGGATCAAGTTTCATTGCAATATGAATTTGGTTTGACTACAAAACTAAGCACTATTCATGAAATGAGCAAATTTTTTTAGTAATAAGTTAGCATTGTATATGGGTTAAATGTATTGTTAAATGGCTGTTTTTTAAAATAAATAACAAAATCACTTCGAAATTATAAACTATCTTTGCACTCAATTATGGCAAACAAGAAATTTACCGGACATATCGCTATTTTTGCTGCGAATATATTTTTCGGGCTGAACAATCCACTTTCCCGATCAATAATTCCAGATATTATTGATCCTTACGTATTGACTTTCTTGCGTATTGCAGGAGGGATGTTGCTTTTTTGGGTTGCTTCTCTTTTTGTAAAAAAAGAAAATGTCCCTGTAAAAGATATTTTTTTGTTTTTTATTGCTGCAATTTTCGCCATTACATCCAATCAAATTCCATTTATTGTAGGATTATCAATGACTACTCCAATCGATGCTTCGATTGTTGTAACGCTTTTACCCATACTCAGTATGATTTTCGCAGCGTTATTTATCAAGGAACCAATTACTTTGTTGAAAGCAATAGGTGTAATTGTGGGCGCATCGGGCGCTTTAGTTCTTATTTTCAGTAGCCAGGGAAATCAGGTCGGTTCGGGTAATTTCACCGGAAATATAGTTGTTCTGGTGGGAGTAATTTCATTTTCATTGTATATAACAATTTTTAAAAATCTGATTTCGAAATACTCACCCATTACATCAATGAAATGGATGTTTCTTTTTGGGGCAATCCAATCATTTCCATTTTGTCAACAGGCATTGTTTGATACCAATTTCACATCGATTGATACTCTTTCATGGTTAAAGATTGCATATACAATCGTAATTGCTACATTTATCGGTTATATATTAATTGCTACCGGACAAAAAATACTTCGCCCCACAACACTGAGTATGTATAACTATTTACAACCAATAGTTGCGGCAATTGTGGCTGTGGTCATTGGAATGGATCATTTTGGTATTGAAAAGATTATTTCGGCAATTCTCGTTTTTTCAGGAGTTTATATTGTTACTCAAAGTAAAACGCGGGCTCAAATTGAAGCTGAAAAAGCCGGTATTCCGGTCAGTAAAGATCAGGTGGGGAATTAAATACTTTTCCGTTGGCGCCACACCTGCCACGAATTAAAAAGATTCTGCCAAAGCACATAAGCTCCCGGTCCTATTGATGATATAGGATTGAGATACATTTGAGCCATCCAAATAGCAAGTACTGTATTTTTCTGTCCTAATCCTTGTCCACCAGCAACAGTATCTTTGTAAATTCTCCCTATACGTCTGCCCGTAAAAAACTGAATTACACAAACCAAAAGAGCACCAACTGCAATCAAAATATTGATAAATGCATTTGCGTCGGGTTGATTTACAATATAATAAACGGTTTTTCCTGAAACAATTACTAATGCAATGCTCCACAAATAAAATGAAACACCGGTGTATTTTTTTAGAAATATTGAAGTTTTTGGACTAAATTTATTAAGCAGAAATGCAATAACTAAAGGTGTAACCAACAAAAAGAAAATCCGTTGACCTATATCGGCGAAAGAAGTGAAAAAAGGCAATTCATTATTGTTTCCGATGAATGAAAAAAGAACTGGAGCTGTAATGGCAACCATTAAATTACTTGCTAAACTATAAGCGGTAAGACTTGCTACATTCCCTTTTAGCATTCCGGTAATTACAACTGCCGCAGTACCTGTCGGCGCAAGAATACAAATCATAACCCCTTGTGCCAATATCTGATTCATTGGGCTAATAATCAGATAAACAGCAATACTACCTACCAATTGAATAAGCAACAACCACAAATGTAACCGTGTGAAATGAATGTCTTTCAGCGAAATTTTTATATAGGTCAACAGCAACATTGTAAAAATCAGATAGGGAATTATGAAAGTCAATTTCCCAACCTGATTATACAATAATGCGCCCAAAATCATGGCTATGGGCATCATGTAACCTTTAAGTTTTTTTTGCATGTAATTATTTACTATTTACTATTTATAACAATGATAAACAGTATATTAATTTTAAAAATAAGTCAACAGATTTAGTACCTGACAAAAAATAATCAAACGTCCCTAAATATCTGATGTGTAAAATATTGCCTGAAAGGCAGAATCTTCATAACCGCATGTAAGCGAAGCGTAACTTGCGGTAGAATAGCAAAGAAATTGTTGCCTGAAAGGCAAGACTCATCTTTGTTCTGCCTTTCAGGCAGTGTTTAGATGGCTATTCTCTCCGTAGGTCTTTGACCTACGGTTATGAAAATTAGGCTTTTCAAGCCTTTATATTTTTTTTGTCATGTACTAATGTCAACAGATTAATTTTTATTGTTGAACGACTTTCTGTTCATCGATTCTACGGGTAACATATCCATAAATTAACAACGCAACTGCCGAAATAAGGCCAATTCCAACAAACACATACCAAATATAATGAGCGTGTTCGGTTGCTGTGGCATAAGCTTCGGGAGTTGCAAATCCGCGGGGATCAGGACAGTATTTATCGAGTAGGAAACCTGATAAACCAAAAGCGAATAGATAGGAAATAAACGAATCCAAATGACTAAATCCGAGATAAAGACCTTCTTCTCCTTTGGGCGATTGCAGCGAGAAAAATTCTAAATAACGAGGTGAAATAAAACATTCAGCAATGGCCTGTAATCCTATTCCTATAATCATCATAAAAGCAACAGGGTGTAATCCAAGAATATACCCCGCACCGATTTGAGTTCCAAACGACATTACCAATGCCGAAAGAGGAATAATCAACATCCCAATTGTCATCGATGTGAGGGCGGTACTTTTTTTCATAAACGAGGTAATAAAATTAACCATCACAAATACAATAAGCGGATTTACATTGGCGTACCATCCGGGGGAAGCATCTTCTCCAATCAACCGGATAACATATTTGGGCATGGTTGCATATAGTTGACCCTGAATCATCCAGAAACCACTGATAATAAAAATAAGTATTAAAAGGCGAATGTTTGTAAGAACTTTTATTAATCCCTTGCCCAATTCGACAAAACTTTTACCCATTCCTTCAGTTTTTACCGATTTATAAAAAATGAATACAGCAATCAAAGCTAAAAGTGTCATTCCTGCCGAAAAGTAATTGAGGTAAACTAAACCCTGATCACCCATACTTCTACGCAATGGATCTACAACAGTTTTGCCTATAAAAGCGCCAATATTTACCATCATATAAAAAACAGAATAACCACGCGCCCGATTTTCTGAGGTTGTTTCGCGTGCAACAGTACCCGAAACTACTGCTTTTATAAACGATCCTCCGATAATAATAATCACTAATACAGGAAGAATTGACCAACGAAGATTACTGCTCTGAAGACCATGAAAAGTTGTCGTCATTTCATACGAAACTAAACCGGCACTTTCGAGCATTGTAGGTAAAATGCCCAATCCGGCATATCCAATTGAAAGTAACAGAAATGCCAGCATGATAGCACTCCGGAAACCTATTTTATCAGCTAAAGCACCTGCAAACGTGGGTAATAAATATAATAATGCTGCAAAGGAACCCGAAATTATTCCGGCTTCTATATCCGAAAATCCCCAAACATTCGACAGATAAAGGGTGATTACAATAAAAACGGCGTAATATGCCAGTCGTTCAAGTAATTCAACTGAATTGGCAACCCAAAATGCTTTTGTAAATTTTGTCATTGAATCTATATAGTGTTTATTTGAACCGCAAAAGTACTAAAAAACTGCCTTTTAAGTAGTAGAATAGCTTAATTAAAATTAATTATCAAAACGCAAAAAACGGGATTTATGTTCATGCGAACACAAAT
>CAYNHC010000153.1:0-8206 GCA_964396705.1 uncultured Paludibacter sp. | reverse complement strand
AACCGGTGCCGGAATATGTCATACTTATTTTGACGAAACAGGTGATCTTGAAAAGGGCTGTGATATAATATTCAATTCAAAAACCAGACGTGTAAGCGTTTGTAATACGCTGGACTGTTTGGTAATTAACAAAAACAGATTATCAGATTTACCTGTTTTATGCGAAAAATTAGTAACAAAAAATGTAATGATTTATGCCGACGATGATGCATATAACTCATTAAAAGGAAATTATCAGGATGATTTGCTTCTTCACGCCTCGACTGAAAGTTTTGGAACTGAATTTCTCGATTATAAAATGGCAGTTAAAACAGTTTCGAATATACAGGAAGCCATTTTGCACATTTCGTCCCATAGTTCAAAACACAGTGAATGTATAGTAAGTGAAGACAGCAAAAACATTGCATTATTTGATAAAGCAATAGATGCAGCTTGCGTTTATACCAATGTATCAACGGCATTCACCGATGGTGCTCAATTCGGACTTGGCGCCGAAATAGGTATAAGCACCCAAAAACTCCATGCAAGGGGTCCAATGGCTTTAGACGAACTTTGCTCCTATAAATGGATAATAAAAGGAGATGGACAGATTCGGGGATAGAAATTTTGTTCAATGTTTCGCGTTTTTTTTATTTTACATTTTACATTTTACATTTTCAAGCCAGAATTAATATTACAATATTGCTGATTAACAATTAAAAAAATGACAAAATTAAAGACCTCTCTGACGATAGTAATTATCGCTCTGACTTCATTAACTGTACAGGCCAAAAAGTCGTATAAATATGACTATCTGTACAAAAATCTGCCATTCGACATGCCACGTGTTGTGGAACCAAAATTTCCGGAACGTACAGTTTCAATTGTTGATTTTGGCGCTGTGGGCAATGGCAAAGACCTCTGTACCGATGCATTTAAAAAAGCAATAGATTTTGTTTCTACAAAAGGCGGTGGAACTATTCGCATTCCTGTTGGTATTTGGTTTACAGGACCCATTGTTTTCAAGAGTAATATCAATTTACATCTAGAAACTGGTGCAATCATACTTTTTTCTCCCGACAAAAATCTTTATCCTTTGGTCGAAACTGTTTTTGAGGGTTTAGATACTAAACGCTGCCAGTCTCCGATTTCAGGTCGTAATCTTACTAACGTTGCAATTACCGGAAGTGGGACAATTGATGGAAACGGACATTACTGGAGACCTCTGAAGAAAGATGCAGTAACAGAAAAATACTGGCAAAGAGCAACTTCGAAAGGTGGAGCTTTCAAGCGTCCCGACTATTGGATGCCTTCGGCGCAATACCTTAAAGGTGATAGTATTGCTGATATGAATGTACCCCGCAATCTGAAAACCGATGAAGAATTTATGACAATCAGGGATTTTCTACGTCCGGTAATGATTAGTTTCATTGAATGTAAAAATGTTATGTTACAGGGCGTCATTTTTCAAAATTCACCGGCATGGAATCTACATCCATTGATGTGCGAAAACGTCATTGTCGATGGTGTAACCGTACGAAATCCAAGTTACTCAGCGAATGGTGATGGTATTGATTTAGAGTCTTGCAAAAACTCACTGATCATTAATTCTTCATTTGACGTGGGCGATGATGGAATTTGTATTAAAAGTGGAAAAGATGAAGATGGAAGGCGTCGTGCACGACCATGTGAAAATTTGATTGTTGATAATTGTACCGTTTTCAAAGGTCATGGAGGTTTTGTTGTTGGCAGCGAAATGTCTGGTGGAGTAAAGAATATGAAAGTAAGTAACTGCCAATTTTTAGGAACTGATGTAGGTCTGCGTTTTAAAAGCAAAAGAGGACGTGGAGGTATTGTAGAGAATATTTATATTGAGAATATTGGAATGATGGATATTGTAACCGAACCGCTGTTGTTCGATTTGTATTACATGAATAAATCGGCAGTTGAGGTTTTAGAAGATTCAGAAGGTAAGCCGGTGAAACCTGCACTTCAGAAAGTGGATGAAACCACACCTACTTTTAGAAATATACACATAAAAAACATTCGGTGTTCAAATGCTTCAAGAGCAATGTATTTCAATGGCTTACCCGAAAATCCGATTGAAGGTATCTTTGTTGAAGATGCATATATTACTGCGCGGCAGGGAGCTGAAATAAAAGAAAGCAAACAAATTTCATTAAAAAATATAAACATTATACCTTCTTCGGGACCTTCTCTGAAGATTGAAAATTGCGAAGACATTAAAATTGAAAATGTTTCGGGAGAAATAGAAAAATAGAATTGGAAGACAGAAAGAAAAAATCCCAATCGTCAGTTATTTAGACAATTGGGATTTTTTTTACTTATTAAAATGGAAGATCATCTTCGGCAGGAGGAGGAACCTGAATATCGGGCGACTGTACTACACCAACATTTGAAGGAGAATCAACTGAATCAGGTTTTTTACCTAATAGTTGTATTGTTTCAGCATAAATTTCGGTAAAATAACGTTTAATACCATCCTTTTCATAAGATCTGGTTTGGATTTTACCTTCCACATAAATTTGTGTACCTTTTTTAATGTATTTCTCAGCAACTGTTGCCAAACCTCTCCATGCCACAATATTGTGCCATTCTGTACGTTCAGGCACCTGTGTTCCATTTTGGAGTGTAATTGCCCGTTCTGTTGTGGCCAATGTAAAGTTTGCTACGGCTACATCTTTTTCTAAATAACGGATTTCAGGATCCTTACCAACGTTTCCAACTAAAATAACTTTGTTTACCGACATAAAATTTCAATTTAAGGATTATTAATTTTTTTAATTTCGGCGTAAATATAGTTTTATTTATTTAAAATCCAAATATTTTTTTCAAAATACTCCTTAAAATTTTAACTCATCAACTTTCAAAGCAATGTTTCCCTTTAAATTAGCAGAAATTCGTACAGCACCGGGCACCAAATCAAGACTATTTACACTGATATTATTTAGTTTACCCTGTAAAGTAACACCGTCATAAACAGAATAATTGCTTAACATTTGATTGGCTTCCTTTTTCATAAGCTCCAGATCTTCACTTACATTATAAGTAAGATATGGAGTTATTTTATTCAATATTAGTCCGTGCAATAACCAGTCGGCAGATTTTACAAGTGCATTTTTGGTTTTAACATCAAATTGCGGATTTTGTATTTCAACTGCTGTTTTAGCAGGGTTATAAACCATGTTACCTGTAAAATAAATTCTTCCTTTCAGCGAGCCTGTAACGTCAGCCACAAAAACTGCTTTTCCTTCGCTACCAAAAATTGATAAATCTGTAATCGTTATCGATTTTTTACCCTCAGAAAAAGTTTTGTTAACTAACTGCGATTTTGACATTTCGGATATTTTATCAAAGGTAGCATCGGCAGCAATATTCAAATTGAATTGTTGCGGAGCTCTTTGAACATATTTAAATTCGGGCAATGTTACCAATTTTTTTTCAGCAGGTTTAATACCCATAAATGATTCTATCTGAGCATAAAGCGATATTGAAAGATTTAGTTTCGAATCGACAGTATTAAACGGTGAAACATAAATATCCTTGGGCGTTATTCTAATCCAGGTATTATAATCTTCACTCATCTGGATTGGTTTTTGTGCCTCATCCCATGCCATCGAAACATACTTTTTCAAATCTACCATCTGAGCAAGCGTCAAATCTATTTGTTCGGTAATTTTTTTTTCGAATTTCGACAAAGCAATATTTGCAACGGGTGTTACCGGCACATTTACGCCTATCACATTGAGTTTTGGGGTTTCGATCCACTGAAATCCGGAAGATGTGGTTTTTGATAACAGCTTCCAGTTTTTATCAACATTTATTGTTGTTTTGTAAGTCAATGCAATCGATCCATTGGCTTCGTAATGATCACCAACTGAAATTCCAAATTTCTCAACAGTCCACGCAAAACGTGTCCAGATTTTTAATGGTACCCTATATTCAATTACATTATTCTTAACAGTAAATGTAAAATCCTGAGATTTCCATACTTTAACATTCAAATCCTGATTATTGATATTTGATCCTTCATAAATCAACCCTGTCATTTTTTTATTAATGGTTGACTCCAGTTTCTTAATATCAATTTGTACCTGCAAAGGTAGTTCAGACACAGCTATTGGGAGATTTGAAGGTAAATACGATTCAGCAGGTTTTTCAATCTGCATGGTTTTACACGAACCCAATAAAAAAATCAGGACTAATCCGAAAAAATAATTTGTATTCCTGAACTGTTTAAAACCCATGAAATATTTCATTGTAAAATCAATTTTTTAAATTTTCTCTTTTAATAATGCAAAATTTATAACATCCATAATATCTGTCACATAATGAAATGAAAGTCCTTTAAGATAAACCGCTTTTATTTCCTCAATGTCTTTTTTATTATCTGCACACAAAACAATGTCGGTAATACCGGCACGTTTAGCTGCAAGAATTTTTTCTTTGATACCACCTACAGGTAACACTTTTCCTCTAAGAGTGATTTCACCCGTCATTGCAATATTTTTCCTCACCTTTCTTTTTGTAAAGGCAGAAGCTAATGCGGTAACCATAGTAATACCGGCCGACGGTCCGTCTTTAGGGATTGCACCTTCGGGCACGTGAACATGTACATTCCAATCATCAAAAATAAGTGGATCAATATCTAATTGCTCTGCATGGGACTTAATATATTCCAATGCCAACATTGCCGATTCCTTCATAACTTCACCTAAATTTCCGGTAAGGGTCAAACGGGGCGATTTACTTTTACTTAAACTCGATTCAACGAATAATATCTCTCCACCTACCTGAGTCCATGCAAGGCCGGTAACAACACCTGCATATTCATTGCCCTGATACTTATCGCGACTATACCTTGAAGCTCCCAAATATTTTTTCAAATCCTCCACTTGCAATTCAACGTTGTATTTCTCTCCGGTTGCAACTAACTTTGCTATTTTTCGCATTAAGGATGCAACCTGTCGGTTCAACTCACGAACTCCCGATTCACGGGTATAAGAATCGATCAGAGTTTGAATGACCTGTTTCGATAAAATAATTTGATCTGCTTTCAAACCATGATTCTCCAACTCTTTTGAAATTAAATGCTTACGGGTAATTTCAACTTTTTCTTCCTGAGTGTATCCGCTTACTTCAATCAGTTCCATACGATCGAGTAGTGGTCGTGGTATGGTATTTAAGTTGTTAGCAGTTGCAATAAACATTACTTTTGACAAATCAAAATCAACATCAAGATAATTGTCATGAAAAGTTGAGTTTTGTTCCGGATCAAGTACTTCGAGCAATGCCGAAGAAGGGTCGCCTTTATAATCAGCAGTAATTTTATCAATCTCATCAAGCACAAAAACAGGATTTGCAGATTCAGCTTTCTGAATATTTTGCATAATACGCCCCGGCAAAGCACCTATATATGTTCTGCGATGACCACGAATTTCAGCTTCGTCATGTAAACCTCCAAGCGAAATTCTTACATATTTTCTGTTTAATGCACGTGCGACTGATTTACCAAGCGATGTTTTACCAACTCCCGGAGGGCCATACAAACATATTATCGGCGATTTCATATCACCTTTTAACTTCAAAACCGCAAGATGTTCAATGATTCTGTCTTTAACAGTATCCAACCCAAAATGATCTGCATTGAGTACTTTGTAGGCATTTTTCAGGTTAAAATTATCATCTGTATATTCATTCCATGGCAAATCGAGCATAGTTTCGATGTAATTCAACTGTGTTGAATAATCGGGTGAATGCTGGCTTGTTCTTTCAAGTTTTTTCAACTCCTTATCGAATATCTTTGCAACACTTTCACCCCATTTCTTTTTTGCTGCCCGCTGTCTGAATTCCTGTACATCTTGCTCCGGAGATGTTCCACCCAATTCGTTTTGAATGGTTTTCATCTGCTGCTGCAAAAAATATTCACGCTGTTGTTGGTCAATTCCTTCTTTTGCCTTATTTTGTATCGACATTTTCAATTCCAGCAATTGCGATTCTTTATTCAGCAATTCCAATAATTGATAGCCTCTTTCCAGAATTTCATCAATCTCAAGCAGATGTACTTTTTCCTTTACATTCAGACCAAAATTTACACAAACATAATTGATTAAAAAAACAGGATTGTCAATATTCTTAATTGCAAATGTTGTTTCAGGAGGCATAAATCCCGAATTATTAATAATATTGGTTGCCAAATCTTTTATCGACGACACCAAAGCCTGAAAAATTCCAGTATTTTCATCATCTGGTAAAATATCCTGAACCAAATGCACCTTTGCTTTCAGATAGGGTTTTGACGTAGTTTGTTCGCCCAAATGGAATCGTTTTTTTCCTTCAAGAATGACTGTGGTAGTATTATCGGGCATTTCCAGAATACGTACAACCTGCGCTACAGTTCCAATCTGATAAAGATCATCAATCTGCGGATCCTCCGATTTTTTATCTTTCTGAGAACAAACACCGATTAGTCTGTCATTTTCAAGAGCCTGACGAACTAACTTCAAGGATTTTGGACGAGCAACTGAAACAGGCAACAGAACTCCCGGAAAAATAACCATATTTCTTAAAGGCAGAATTGGTAATATTTCTCCTGAGATTATATTAATTTCAATTGATCTTTCATCAAGTGAAATAATTGGAAAACTTTCGGACGATTCGATCATGTCGTCGGTATAGAAATTGTCAAAACGATTGTTCATTTTTATTAACTTTTTAATTTACTGCCAAATTGACACATATTTGTGATCAACATTTCAGATATAATCATAAATATCACTTATAATTACATTTCTTTATTGATTTAATATTGGACCTTTATTATTTCAATAGCTGTGCCAAAGAAAACCCTTTGCTCTTAGGATAATCTAAAATCTATATTTTAGAGAACTTAAAATATTATTATTTCCCATGTTTTTGCCCAAAAGCTTTGGCAGTTACGTTCTCAATTTTCACTTTCCATACTTTTACATTTTTAATTGCAGGTAATGAATATGTGAATTCCTTGTCCGAAAATTTTTTCATAATCAGATTCAGTGCAATTTCTTTCTCCCTCAAATCTTCGATAAATGTGACTCTACCATTACAAATTACACTTCTCGAATCCATTCTGTAGCTACAGGCAACATCTTCATGTTGATATACCAACTTAGCCACCTGACAAAAAGTAATCGTAACAAGGTTGTTTATCTCAATTAAACTCAAATGTTTACCAAATGGAGCTGAATGTAGAAAAATTTCATTTTCGTGATAACCGAAATTCATAGGAATTACGTAGGGAGAAGCCTCATTTTCGTTTATCCCAACACAACAGATATCACATCCGTTAATTATTGCTTCAATTTCCTCCTGATGAGTGATATTAACTGTTTTCATTATTTACAAATTATAATTTACAAAAATAAGGAAATTTATCCTTGATAAGTTATTGAATGACTGTTTTAAAATCCCGAACACAAATATTTCCTGAATGAAAACAAATAACTTTGACGGAATTACACATTCATATTGATATTGTGCATTTTTTTATATCTTTGTAATTACAAATTTTAAAATTCAATAATATGAAAAGAGGACTATTATCATTTATTCTCCTGATTGCAATAAATATATCGGGATTTTCGCAAATAGACAAAATTGTTGGAAAATGGAAAACTATCGACGATAACGATGGTACTGCTAAATCAATTGTATTTGTTTTTAAAGCTACTAATGGGAGATATTACGGTAAAGTTGAAAAATTATTTAAAAATGCAGATGCACTATGTACCGAATGTACCGGCGCCAATAAAGACAAACCAAAATTGGGCATGATGGTAATAAATAATATGGTAGAAAAAGATAATTCACTTACAGGTGGAACAATTCTCGACCCTAATAATGGAAAAATTTATAAATGTAATATCAGTTACGACCCCAAAAGCGGTAATTTAAAGGTTAGAGGTTCTCTCGACAAGGGTGGTTTTATCGGAAGGTCACAAACCTGGATTCGTGAGAAATAAATAAATTACTCATTTTCAATACATTATATTTCAAGATAAATATTGGTAAATATATAAGTGTTAATATTCTTTAAATCGTTGAATATTTCACAAAAACATGTTGTAGAACATAAAATAACACTTTATCTTTGCACTGTGTTTTTCATGGTATTAGATTTAAGGTTAACTAAAAGATTGGGTTGTCGTGAGACAACCTTTCTTGTTTT
>CAYNHC010000152.1:0-8265 GCA_964396705.1 uncultured Paludibacter sp. | reverse complement strand
AAAATTCAAAAAAATAGATTGTAAAGATAAGGAACTTGATGCAATATTAGTTATCCTTTACTGTCCGCACCAAACTTATCCCCGAAACGAAAAATATAATTCCCAATACGGCATAAATAATTACTTCTTTAACAGCATGCGTGCTACCTGATGAGTTAGAAAATAAAACAGCAGCATAAATTAAGCCAACTATACCGAGCACAGTTAATAATGCACCAAAGATTCTTTTGATATTCATGATTTATAAATAATTAAATGTAGTGGAATGAAAATTTTAATTGTACAAAATTAAGTCTGTTCAGCCTTGAAAATGTTACAAAATCATCAGACATTGTTACATAATTCACATGTTTTTTTTGATAATTGGGTGTAAATCATCTGATAATAACTCATGTATTTAAAGACCGTACAACCAACTGAAAAATAATTTCGTAAATTGTTAAATTTACAAACATGTTATGTTAATTATCTAAATAAAAGTCAGTATATTTGGACGGAATTTTGGTGAAAAACAAAATCAACTTACAAAACCGAAATAAGAACTATGAAGTGTTCTTATTATGGTGTTATGCCACATTCTAGAAAAAAAACATTGTTAACTGAAGCGACAAAACAAAGAATAAAAATGAAAGAAATTGAATCTTATAACTTACTGACACTTCAATACGAAAAAGTTCTTAGCATTCTAACAGATGGTTTAGAAATTTCACGCCAATTAGATTGGAATAAATTAAGAAAAGATGAGAAATTCGATGAAGTTAATCCCGAAATTGAACTACAAGAAGCATTAGACAATTTAACAGTTCCGACTAATCAGAACAACAAATTAAGAATTACAAAACCAACTTTACAAAGAATTCCTATAAAACCTATAAAAACGAATCTTCCACCACCCCAAAAAGACATTTATTTTGAACATATAGAAGTAGTAAAATACGTATTGAATAACCTAAAACAGATTTTGAAAAAAAGAAACAATGAAAAGCAAGTAACAGAGCAATTCCATATAGCTTATAAATTAAAAAAGAAGATTGAAAAAATTCAAACTTTAGATGATAATTTGGAAGTTTCTGAAAGCAGTATGACCAAAGTTTATTTAGGAGAAATAGAAGAAGCACAGAAAAAATATAATGAAGACTATGAAATATGGATAAATTTAGTTCATAGTGCAAACTTAGAATTTGACAACAAAATAAAAGAATGGGAAAAACAAGTAGCTTTAATTGAGGGTGAAAATCAAAAATTGAATTTAAACTTCTTAGCGGAATTAGAAAATCAAAATAAAATAATAAAAGAAAATGATTTAAAATATCAGAAAGACTTAGAATACTATAATTGCAAAGTTGATAATGTGTTTAAGAAAAACGAACAAGATGTAATTGAGTGGAATTTAAGAAAAAATGAGTTTTATAACAATCAAGAATTATACAACCAACATATTGATTTTATAAAAAAAATGTATTTTCAATTCGACCTAAATGTTGTTGCTGAATATTCTAAATTAGTTCTTAAAAGCTCAACTTATCCAGATTTTATAACAAAAAAATTTGAGGTTGATTATAATCCAAATAATAAAATCTTAGTAGTAGAATATTCTTTACCTTCTATCGAGTTATTACCAACTTTACGAGAAGTTAAATTGACAAAAGAAGGCATTAAAGAAATTCATATTACAGAAAACCAGACTCAGAATAATTTTGAAACAACTTTATATAACATTACATTAAGAACAATTCATGAGCTTTTTCACACTGATGAAATAAATGCACTTGATGCTATTTGCTTTAATGGTTGGGTAAGTACTATTAATAAAACAAACGGAAATAAAGAGAATAATTGTATATTGTCTATTCAAGTAAAGAAAGAAGACTTCACAAAAATAAATTTAAAATTAGTAGACCCAAAGTTATGTTTTAAATCATTTAAAGGTGTTTCTAGTAGTAAACTAAACACAATAACTTCTATTCAACCAATTATTAAAATAGATAAAAAAGATAAGCGTTTTGTTGAATCTCAAAATGTTACCCAAAATATTGATGAATCAACAAATTTAGCTGCAATGGATTGGGAAGATTTTGAACACTTAATTAGAGAAATCTTTGAAAAAGAATTCAGCTTTAATGGTGGTGAGGTTAAAGTAACTCAAGCCAGTCGTGATGGTGGTGTTGATGCTATAGCATTTGACCCAGACCCAATTCGTGGTGGAAAAATAGTTATTCAAGCCAAAAGATATACTAATACAGTTGGAGTTTCTGCTGTCAGAGATTTATTTGGCACAGTTATGAATGAAGGAGCAAACAAAGGAATTCTTGTTACGACATCTGACTATGGTCATGATTCCTATGAATTCGCAAAAGGAAAACCCCTTACACTCTTAAATGGGGGGAATTTACTATATCTTCTTGAAAAACATGGTCATAGTGCTAGAATTAATATTGATGAGGCGAGAAAATTGATGAAAGGTTGAATTAGTTTTTTACAAATTAAAAATAATTAATGTGAGAGATTTTAGCGATTATGAAAAAGATATTATAAAAAGAATTGCTTCGGAATGTAATAAAGAAGGATATTCGATTTCAATGAACATTATTGTTCAGGAGATGGAAAAGGTAGGTATTGTTGCAATAGAATGGGACAAAACCTATACCTATACGAATTTTCATGGCATTAATGACCATAAGTCTTATAAAAGGGTTTTTGACATTATTTTTCTTCTTAAGTATTTAGAAGAAAATAGATTTATCCATATTCATTCAAAGGATGAGAAAAATTATTACAGTTTATTTAGTATTGAAAGATATAAGAAAATTGATGACTTTTACTGGAGAATAATTGACAAAAATATTACGGGGGCTAATAAGCTGGCATTTAGCACAATGCACACAAATATTGGTAGAGAAATTCAGAATACCTCAAAAGGTATTATATATGCATCATATGCCTTAGAAGATTTAATACAAAATAAATTTGAATCACCTGAACAGAAACGTTTTAGAAAAAGCCATTGCGCAACGTGGATTGCTATTTTCATTGCTATACTGACAGGCTTATCAGGCATATATTTAACTTTAAATTCCCAAAACAAACCAATAAAACTCGACTCTATTCAACTCAATCAAATAAAACATGCAATTTTAAAACAAAAATCAAGCGAATTCATTGACAAAAAACAAATACATAGAAAAAACAATCAATAAAACAAAGAACGATGGCATAACACGCGCTCTTGTCACCTGCTGGTTGACCCCGCTATGGCGGGACAAGCTGTACATTTTACGGGTTTTGCTCTCGCAAACCGGCAATGCCCATAGCCTTGGGCGTTCGTCAGAAGTGTAGAAAAAATGCTGTTTTTACAGAACATTTCAATTAAGGACTTCCGATTATTTGCTAGACAAAATAAAACGACTAACAAGAAAGAATAAATGCTAGATAAAACAGAATTGTTGACAACTGAAGAATTAAATTCGCTTAAGAAAGAGTTGCGCTCAAACTACTTTACCGGGGTGACTTTTTTTTTTATGGTTTACCTTCTGACTCACTTACTTTATTTTGCGAGTTCTGAGAAATGGATAATCCCGAAATTTGAATTATTCGTTATGTTTGGAATTCTATGCACCACGCTATTACTTACATTTATATTCTCACGACAACTCAGAAAAGAAATAGAAACCGGGACTAAAATAATTGAATATAAGACAATTGAAGACAAACATTTTTTCACAGACAGACAAGACAGACTTTCAAAAGAGTTTACAAAGTATGTGATAATTGCAAGCGGAAAGAGATTCATTGTGACAGAAGAACTCTATAAAAAAGCTGAGATTTCAGACTATCTTCTGGTACACAAAACAATAGAAAGAGAAATAGAGCTAAAACTTGAAATAAAAAAAAGTACATAGCCCATAACACACGCTCGTCACCGGCTGGCTGACTCTGCTTAGACGGGACAAGCTGTGCATTTTGCGATTTTGCTCGTTAGCTGGCTGACACTGCATTTCGACATAAACAAAAGAAGAAAAATAAATACTCAAAACGAAATAAAAAATTGGATATGGAATTTTCAAAAATTACCAACGGAATTGTAAATGTAATTGAGTTATGGGAACTCAAATTAATCAACTTGCCTATTGAAACAATTACTCTAAAAAGAAATAATCAGCATCGAACAATTAAACAGATTCTTGGACATTTGATTGATTCTGCCTCCAACAATCACCAACGAATGATTAGGTTACAGTATAACACCTATTTGACATTTCCTGATTATCGACAAGACAATGACCTGTGGATAGCCCTTCAGGATTTTCAAACTGAAGATTGGAATAATTTGATTCAACTATGGAAATATTTCAACTTACACATGGTTCAGGTTATCAAATCTGTTGACCCATCTAAACTTGACAACTATTGGTATGACTTTGAAGGTACTAAAGTAACTCTACAAGAGATGATTGAAGGTTATCTTTGGCACATTGACTTGCACTTAAACGAAATTCAAGAATTAATTGACAACTAAACGAATCAAACTACGAGCGCATAAAACATGACATGTTCATAGGATGACTAAGGTGCATTTTGCCTCCGATAGCCATCGGGGCTAACCTTATTTTTTTGAATATATCGAAAAGGAAACTATATAAATACTTAAAAGTGAAAATAATTAAAACGAAAATTCCACAAAGTTCATTACTATATCCGAATCATAATCAATACAATTATATTGATAGTTATGAAGGTGTGGTAGGTGATAAAAACAATAAGATAAGCATTGTTGATGTTGCGAGAGCTTTTTTAAAACCCGGACCAAAGTGGGTTGATAATCTGTTTACACTTAGAAACAAAATTGTTTCATTGTTTGGTTTAAAAACGCCCAATGATATGATTGACTCAAAACAACTCAACAACTTAAGATTTGAACCGGGAGAACGAGTTGGTCTTTTTAAGGTTTTCAACAGAACAAATGATGAAATTATATTAGGGGAAGATGATAAACATTTGAATTTTAGAGTATCACTGCTTTTGTCTGAACTGAAAACCGACAAATTAAATAAAAATATAACCGTGACAACAATAGTAATCTATAACAATTGGTTTGGTCGATTTTATTTTTTTCCGGTTAAACCATTTCATAAACTTATAGTTAAGAGTGGACTGAAAATTATTCTTCAGGAATTAGAGATAAATTCTTGAGAGGTAACGAGAAGTTATAATACGCATATACCATGAAGAAGATACTGAAAGTTAACAACAAAATTTGGCTCGAAAGCGAATTGACGTAAAAACGATAAACGAAAAAAAAACAGAATAGCTAAAATACAATAGACTAAGTTTTTAGCACCAACTTGTAAAAAAGTAAAAAAACAATGAAAGAACAAATTGAACAGATTTATACTACTTCAAGTATATTAAAACGAATCACTATAATTGAATTTCCCGAAATTTCAAAACACATAAAATAAGATGAAAAGAAAAATTTTAATCGCAGTTGTTTGCATTATCTCCGCAAACTTATTCTCACAGACATATAAACTCGAAACTGTATTTACCGACAAAAGTACTGAAACCTATCTGTCTCATTGGAAAGTACTTGAAAGCACGAATGTAAATCAAACAGACACATTTTCGTTGTGGGGATACCAGCGTTATTTTGATGACTGGGTAAATGGAGCCTATGAAGTTGAATATTACAAAGGGGATGCAAAAGAAATATATCTGTTTTTAAATCAAATTGTCCAGTTCACTGAAAAATACAAAGAGGAAGACAAGGTTGTAACCTACATTTCAGGTGTTCAGGTGAAAACATTAAAGCTATTTGGTTTTAAATATACTTTTGTGTTTGATAAAGAGCATAAGGTAGTTTGTAAGTTTAACTTAAAACAGTGGACAGAGATACTTGCAAAATACGTTTCTTATTGTGACAATCAGAAGATTAATTACAAATGAAAAATGAAAAAGAGAACTAAATTTTTAAATGATTCAGATAAAAAAACGAAAAGAAAGCGCAAATAATGAAAGCGTTACACACGTTCGTTAGTCAGTATCGTAAGAAATGAAAAGTAACCATTAGAGTATGAAAATAACTTACATTATCAATATTGGATTTCTTGTAGCGGGTGGACTCGTCTATTTTCTGACAAGTTGTGGAGACAAAAAACCTCGCAACAATCAAAAAACTATTCAACAAGACACTACAAAACAGAAAATAATTGAGACAAAAGGAAATGCTTTTGATGGATTGAGAAATATGGCATTTTCTGCAACACCAGAGCAACTTAATCTATCATTGCCGATTGACAAAATTATTGTTTACGGAATCGTAATGGATTGGGGAATGAGTGGTGCAACTGCGACAATAGTTTCGTATCAAACGGGAGATGCAAGTTTGTATTTAAGCTCGGGTGGCGGAGTTATTGGAGGCGGTCAACACGAAAATGTAAATAGTGCAGCAAAGCGATTTGTGAGTTTAGGACAAAGGTTTATCGACAAAGCTATAAAAACAGAAAAAACGCCTTTACCTGAAAATGACTTAATACGATTTTACTTGTTGACAAACAAGGGAATTTATGTTGGTCAAGAACAAATGAGAAGTTTCGAAAACAATACTTCGACTTGGCTTCCTCTTTTTGAAGAAGCTAATTTATTATTGACGGAACTTCGAAAGACAAGTGAAAAATAGATGACAAGAAATCGAATGCTCACGCAAAAAGAATATGCCGAGTGAGTATCAGCACTGCTAATGGAAAATACCGAGTAAACAGTGAAAACACATAGGCAAGGTCCTTAGTGGCATAAAAAAAAAGAAAAACAGCAACCCTTATAAAATAAAGACAACACAAATATGAAAAAAATAGTTTTATTAATTTCCGTGATTTTCTCAATGAGCGTTTACGGACAAACAGCAAAAGAGTATTGGTTGAGTGGTTCAAAACTTTACATGGAAGGAAATTATGAAGATGCGAGTAAACATTATTCGAAATCTCTTGAATTAGAGAAAATCAATCGAACATTGGACAAGACCGAATACTATGTTTTAATTGACAATTTAGGAATGTCTTATGGCATTAGTGGAAATTTAAAAGACGCAATCAAAACATTGGAATATGGAATAAGTGTTGACTCAACTTATCCAATGTTTTATTACAATTTAGCTTGTTGTTATGCAGAACAAAACGATATTGATAAAACCATATTTTACTTAGAATATGCGATGAAATATAAGGGAAATATGCTTGTTGGCGAAAAACTTCCAAATCCAAAAACTGACGATTCATTCAGGAAATTCCTTGATAATGAAAAGTTTAAGAAGATAATTAATCAGGAAAGCCCGGCACTAACAATTGAAGATCTGAAAATTACAGTTGATGAATTGCCTGATGATTATTCTTTTACAGAAAATTCAAACGGTATTTCTGTTCAAACTAGTATGTTTTACGACAATCCGGAATTATATCAAAGTATTATTGGAAAAGTAATACGAAAAGATATTCAGAACATTGAAAACAAGAAGGAAAAAGGAAGTATTATGTATTTTGAATTCGAAAACGAATATAAAAAGAATGGATTTTTAGAAGGATTATTATGGGGTGGAAAAAAACCGACAAAAGACCACCCTGAAACCTTTATCTCAAAAGGGAAATACCTTATTATTATAAGTTTTAAAGACAATAGCCAAATAAGAACTTTATCAGAGAGCAAAATTAACGCATTGATGAATATGTAAAAAAGATTGAAAAAACAAAAAGCAGGGCATAAGATACGCTTTATGTTCATTGGCGGCTGAACCCGCTTAAGTGAGAAAGTTTTAAAATTGGCAATTTTACTTCTGCATTCACTTTCTACGTCAACTGACGGACAGCGAACGCACCAGAAAATGGAACAAACCGCAAAACAGTGATTGGTCATTAATTAGGTCGATTGGTGTCATTTAAAAACAAAAAACAACTTATATGAAAAGACTAAATTTTCTGATTATTTTACTGACTTTGAGTACTGTTTTGTATTCTCAAGGCTTAGAATATGCAAAAGCAATTGTTCAAAAACTGGCTTCCCCTGAATTACAGGGGAGAGGTTACACCGAAAATGGGAACATGCTTGCCGCAGAATTCATATCGGGCGAATATAAAAGAATGGGGTTGCTTTCTTTCGGGAAATCTTATTATCAAAAATTTAATATTCCCATAAACACTTTTCCAAACGAAGTTTTGGTAAAAATTAACGGAGATGTTTTGAAACCGGGAGTTGACTATCTTATTGAATCTTCCTCTC
>CAYNHC010000151.1:4436-8342 GCA_964396705.1 uncultured Paludibacter sp. | reverse complement strand
CTTTTAATGAAACGGGTACTCTTATTCTTGTATTCAATTGCAATCTGGTTCAATAGTTTTGCTCAAAACTCAGTTATCAATTCATCGATATCTAATTCATCGATGTCTGGATCTGCTATTTCTGAACTTCCTGAATTGTGTTTTCCGGGAATAAGCAGAATTTTAATTCCAGGAATGTCGCGTTCTCAATTTATGGATGTCTGTGCTATACAGTGGATTCCATTGAAGCCCGAAACTGATGAATGGAAACCACTTGAAATCGGTCTGAATAAACAACATACATATCCTGAAATAGAGTTGCTGATAAATAGTTTAACAGGCTCAGATATTGCGAAAGGATTTGTTTCGTCATTATTAAGTGAAGATGGCAGACAAATTTATGCCCTTGAAATTGGTAAAGGTTCTAAAAAGGTAGTTTTTACTGCCGGTATTCATGCCCGCGAGGTTGCAAATACACAGTTTCTTCTCAAATTTGCATCAATTTTAGTTGATAAATATGAGCAGAAGGACGAGAAAGTAGTTGATATTTTGAATAAATATTGTGTGGTAATGCTTCCTTGTGTAAATCCTGATGGTTATTCTGCTGCCATTGAGGGTAATAAAACGTTTAATAACAAAGAATTATTCCTTGCACTACAAAAGAATGATGAAATTTTCAAAGCGAAATCGAATGCCAATGGAATAGATCTCAACAGAAATTTTCCTTCGTACAGTTCGTGTTTAATGTGGGATAATATTGAACTAAAAAGAAGTTTTACAAATAACTTACCATCCATCAATTATTTTGCAGGATTTAAGCTTGGCAGTGAAAATGAAACTATGGTGGTAATGAATTTTTTGATGCGAAATATACCTTTTGCTTTCAGATATATTGATTTGCATTCGGCTGGAAGATTAATTTATGCGGGTAAACCACATTTATCCGATGAGTTTAACAATTTGTGCAATTATACAGGAAAGATAATAAGTAATCACACAACATATTCACTTTACGGACTTAATCACGAAGATTCAGGTAGAGGTACCGATGGAACGATTACTGATTTTGCCGCCGAAATTGCTGCCGGTTTTGTTTTTAATGATAAACTTGGACGATTGGCTCCGTCTGAAACAGATAGTTTGGTGCGGAAAACAGAAGAATTTCCATATCGTTGTTCGGTTAATACAATTGAAACACTTAAAACAAGCAAAAAGGAAGGTTATGGTTTGTTACGTACATCAACTCCCGAAATGCATGTGAAAGAATGGCAGAAATACCGGCTCGAAGAATTGTTTTTTAAATTGATAACAAAATAAAAAAACAACCTGACTTGTAAATGAGTCAGGTTGTTTTTTTAGTCGATTTCGAGTTGAAGATTTTTACGCAAAACCTCTAAAGCCGGATTTTGATTGGCCATTATTTTATATTTTTCTTCAGGCGATAAAGCTCTTTGAGTTTCACTTTCTTCAGTAACTTTAATGGTAAGTTTTACCGATGAATTTCTTAGTTTCTCAGCTAAATATCTTACAATATCAGGTTGTATGCGTTTTAGTTCATTTTCCTGCATTATGTTACTCACGCTTATTTCAAACACCGAATCATTAATTCGTTGAGGAAAATTACTTTGCATAAAACTCACAATACGGATATGTTCCGGAATTGTTTCAGTGAAACTTATCCATGCAATTTGTAAATCATCGTCTGTAAATTGCTCATTAAGAGTAATTTTTTCCGGTTCTTTTTTTGCATAAACCGCTTCCGGTTGCGCGGTTACAGCTGATGTTTTTATCGAAATGCTGGCAGGACGTATGTTTTTTGCAACCGTTTCTTCAGCTTTTCTTTCGGGCTGAACAGGTGCTTGTTGAATGACCGGTTTTTGAACAGATTTAGCGGGCTCAGGTTGTGTAACCGCCGTTGTTGCTGAATTAACAGGTGAAGCGGGAGTTTGAACTATCTTTTGGATTGGATTTATTGCTGTGTCAACTTTTTTTTTTATATCGCTCAACTGGCAAAGTCTAATCAACATAAGCTCAACTAACAAACGCTTATTTTTGCTAATGCGATAATCTAAATCACAGTCATTACTTATTTTTAATGCGTTAAAAATAAAATCGGGTGTGCAATTTTGCGCTTGTTTTTGGTATCGTTCACCAATATCGGCGCCTACTTCGAGCAATTGTATAGTTGAAGCATCCTTACTCACAAGAACATCGCGTAAATGAGAGCTTAAGCCGGTTACAAAATGATGAGCATCAAATCCTTTGTTAAGTACTTCGTTGAAAATCAGCAAAGACTGACTTACATCTCCGTTCAGAAAACAGTTTATCAACCTAAAGTAATATTCATAATCCAACACATTTAAATTATCAATAACTCCCTGGTATGTAATATTATTTCCACAGAAACTCACCAGTTGATCAAATATTGACAATGCATCGCGCAAGCCACCATCGCTTTTTTGAGCAATGATATTTAATCCGTTAATGTCCACTGCAACATTTTCACTTTCGGCAATATATTGCAAATGTTTAACTGTGTCGGCTACTGTTATTCTGTTAAAATCGTAAATCTGACACCGCGAAAGTATTGTTGGGATAATTTTATGCTTTTCGGTAGTAGCAAGAATGAAAATGGCATGTGTGGGCGGTTCTTCGAGTGTTTTCAAAAATGCATTGAATGCACCTGCCGACAACATGTGAACTTCATCAACAATATAGACACTGTATCTGCCAATTTGCGGTGGAATTCGTACCTGATCAATTAACGATCGGATATCGTCAACACTGTTATTCGAAGCAGCATCAAGTTCGTGAATATTATAAGAGCGTTGATCGTTGAATGAAACACATGATTCACATTTATTGCATGCTTCATGTTCTTCTGTAAGGTTTTCGCAGTTAATGGTTTTTGCAAAAATACGTGCACAAGTTGTTTTACCAACACCTCTGGGTCCACAAAAAAGGTACGCATGAGCCAAATGATTGCTTTTAATGGCGCTTTTTAGTGTCTTTGTTAGTGCATCTTGTCCTACAACCGATTTAAATGTTGAAGGACGGTATTTACGTGCCGAAACTATGAAATTTTCCATAAATAAATTCAGAAATTACTTTGTTATGCAAAGATAATCATATAAATCAATAATTTGTAAAATCCGGTTATATTATTGATAATGCAATGTAAATCAATAATATATGTCGTTAATCCATTGCAAATGTAAAAGTCTGAAAAAATGAACTCCATTCAATATCTTGTTCAATAAAAAATTCTTACCTTTGTCGTGGATTATTTACTCAATTCATAATTATATCTCTTATCAATTAATTTTTTGTTCATTATGTCATTTATTAAAAGTACTTTAAAAATACTCAGGCGTATTTTTCTTAACAAATATGTTATTGTATTTGCTGTATTTTTTTTATATGTGTTGTTTCTCGACAATCATAATTTGATTGGCAGATGGAATATGGATTCAAAAATCATTGAATTGGAAAAAGAATATAAGTACTATGAAAATGAAATTAAGGAAAATAAAATGAAGTTGGAAATGTTGCAAACAAGCGATCAATATATCGAAAAATTTGCCCGGGAAAAATATTTAATGAAAAGAGATGATGAAGAAATTTTTATGATCAAATGAAAATACTAAAGCAACCTTCGCAAATTTTATTTTTTTCGGGTGGAATCCTGACGATCATAGGATCAGTGGCTCAATTATTTGATTTCAAATCTGCACCTTGGATTTTTTCTGTGGGGTCAGTAATTTTGATATACACTCAATTGATGAATTATTTAGCCCAGAAAGATAAAGATTTAAGACTACAAAGAATAGCAAGAATTAGCTTTACATCAAGCCTTCTGTTGGCTCTTGGAGCGTATTTTATGTTCACTGATTCAAATCTATGGGTAATTGCCGTATTGATTTATGC
>CAYNHC010000151.1:0-4336 GCA_964396705.1 uncultured Paludibacter sp. | reverse complement strand
TATATGATAATTGGTTCACGTACGGCGGCTTTAATTATGAGTTTGTCGCCTATGTTAACGTCGGTTATCGGTTGGTTTTTTCTTGATGAGAAATTGTCAGTAATGAATATCATTGCTATTACAATTAGTATGACAGGTATTATCATTGCCATTTCAAATAAAAAAATGAAACTTAATGTTCCGGCCAAAGGACTTCTTTTTGCATTAGGTGGTGCATTAGGTCAATCTGTAGGTCTGATATTAAGTAAAAAAGGTATGGGTGATTACGATCCAATAGCTGCCACGCAAATCCGTGCATTATTTGGATTGCTGAGTTTTGCAATAATGATTAGTTTTTTTAAGCGGTGGAGCAAAATCGGTGAAGCTTTTAAAAACAAAAGTAGTATGAGAGCCGTTTCAATCGGAGCTTTTTTTGGTCCTTTTATTGGTGTTGCCTTGTCTTTGTTTGCCATTCAGCAGACTAAAACAGGAATTGCCTCCACTTTAATGGCTTTGGTTCCGGTTTTTATAATTTGGCCTTCGGCAATAATGTTTAATGAAAAAATTAAACCACAACATATTATTGGAGCCGTAATAAGTATTATAGGTGTAAGTTTATTTTTTCTTTAAAATAATATCCAATTCTAAAAAATATTGTAGATTTGTATCACTAAAATATTTTATCAGGAAAGCTGCCAGAGTGGTCGAATGGGCCGGTCTCGAAAACCGGTGAGCGGGTAACTGCTCCGTGAGTTCGAATCTCACGCTTTCCGCAGAAAAAGCTGTCTTTTGAGGCAGCTTTTTTTTGGAAAAGTCCCTTTTTTCAATTCATTGAATGGCATTGACGAATTTTTTAAAACAATGAGATGTAATTGTTTAATTCAGTTACTTAAAGGGATTTACTTTTTTAACAATTATGTAACTTTAATAAAAAATCAGTATATTTGAACCCTAAAGATGATATGTAAACAATGAAGAAATCACTTTCAGGAAGATACCGGATAATTGTTATTGTATTTTTATTTCTGAATATTTGTACCTGCTTTTCACAAAATGTTCGTATCAATGAGTTTATGACATTGAACGAATCCACATTAACAGATGAAGATGGTGAATTTTCTGACTGGATAGAGATTTACAATCCGACAGGTGTTGCAACTAATCTCGAAGGTTGGGCGCTGACCGATGATATCTTAATGCCATTCAAATGGCTTCTGCCTTCTGTTACATTAAATGTCGGTGAATTTCTGATTGTTTTTGCATCTTCTAAGGATCGCAGTATCAAAGGACGCGAACTACATACAAATTTTAGTTTGAAAGGTTCTGGTGAATATCTTGCACTTATTCAACCTTCCGGAAATCCCGCAACTGAGTTCAACCCTTCATTTCCTGCTCAACAAAATGGCTATTCATTCGGATTTTATAATAATAGTTACATTGAATTCAGTAATCCCACACCTGGAAAAGACAACAGCGTTTCTACCGGTGTTGTCATACCAGCTCCTGTTTTTAGTCGTAAGCACGGGTTTTACGACAGCTCTTTTCAATTGAGCATTTCCTCCGATATTTCCAACGCATCAATTTATTATACAACCAACGGTAGCACTCCTTCTAAAACTAATGGTACATTATTTAAAACACCTTTTACAATTTCAACCACTACAATTGTAAGGGCTGTTACTATAGTGAATGGAAATAATCAGGGGAAAACGGGCACTCAAAGTTATCTTTTTTTGAATGATGTAATTCGTCAAAATAACTCTCCAACCGGTTATCCTGCTAATTGGGGACCTTATACGGCAATCGCAGGAAATGCTGTTGCCGATTATGAAATGGATCCCGATTTGATGAAAGATGCAACAATGGCTGCGTCGGTCAAAAAAGCGCTAACTGAATTACCAACCATCTCAATAGTAACTGATAAATCGAATTTATTTTCAAATTCTACTGATCCCGATATTGGTGGCATTTATTATTACACCGGCGCTCCGCTTACAACTACAACTTATGCACCTGGTAGGGATTGGGAACGACCGATTTCATTTGAATATTTCGACAACGACTCTTCTTTTCAGGTCGATTGCGGTATCAGACTTCAGGGCGGTCACGGACGAAGACCCGAAAAGTCTCCTAAACATTCATTTTTGTTGACTTTTAAAAGCGAGTATGGACTTTCGAAACTTAATTATCCTTTACTGGGAAAAAATAGTTCTTCAGTTTTTGAAAATCTAATTCTTCGGGCAGGATTTGGTAATTCATGGGTACATCAGGAAAATTCTCAACGAATTAAAGCTACTTATCAGGAAGATATTTGGACAAAAGATACGCAAAGGACAATGGGACATCCGTCAAGTAATTCACAGTATGCTCATGTTTATTTAAATGGAATTTATTGGGGAATTTATGCTCCAACTGAAAGAATGGATAAAGAATTTGCGGAAAGTTACCTGGGCGGAGATGAGGATGATTACGATGTAATTAAAGATTATGCTGAAGTATCTGATGGAAATATTCTGGCTTGGAATAAATTGATGGACATGGCCAACGCAGGGCTAGAAAGTAATGAAAAATATCAGTTGGTACAGGGGAAAAATCCTGATGGAACACCAAACTATGATGCTGAAAGTCTTGTTGATGTGGAAAATCTGGCCGATTACATGTTGATTAATTTTTATGGAGGTAATACCGATTGGGATCATCATAACTGGTCGGCTATGCGAAGCAGGGTGAATCCCGGAAAGGGATTTAAATTCTTTTGTTGGGATGCCGAAGTTACACTTGGTTCGGTGAATACAAATGTATTGTCCGAAAATAACGATAATTGTCCGAGCAGGGTTTACCAACAACTTTTGAAAAATGATGATTTTAAACGTCTTTTAGCCGACAGAATTCAACGTCATTGTTTTAATGATGGTGTTTTAACGCCCGATTCTGCCACTGCTCGATGGTTAAAACGTAGAGCTCAATTAGAAAATCCGATATTAACAGAATCTGCCCGTTGGGGTGATTATCGACGGGATGTTCATCAATATCAGGCAGCCGGACCATTTGCACTTTATAACAAGGAAGATCATTGGATTCCACAGCAAAATTTTATTCTAAATACTTATTTTCCTCAGCGAACTACTGCTTTTATTACACAGTTACGCAATGCAGGATTGTTTCCAACGGTTGATGCTCCTGTTTTTTATATCAATAATAAAACTGCATATCAGCGTTTTATTAATGTCAATGATAAAATATCGATGACCAGTACTAAAGGAACTATTTATTACACAACCAACGGAACCGATCCTGTAGATTGGAGTACCGGGACGTATAATCCTAAAAATGCTTTTTCATATACTCTGCCAGTAACGTTGTCTAAATCAGTTCATATTATTGCACGTACTTTTTATAATAATCAGTGGAGTGCTGCTAACAGTCGGTTTTATACCATTCCATCTGATTATTCTGATGTGAAAATTACAGAAATTCACTATCATCCGTTGGACGAAACCCTGATTGACGACAGTGGATTTGAATTTGTTGAATTAAAAAATACGGGTACTTCTACTTTAGATGTTGGTGGGCTTAAATTTACCGAAGGAATTGAATTCGAATTTCCCCGCGAGACTCAATTAAACGCCGGCGAATTTATCGTTTTAGCGTCAAACAGCAATTATTTCTTTTCGAGATATAAATTCAGACCCCATGGCGAATACAAAGGCAAACTTGACAATGCAGGTGAACGTTTGGTTCTGCTTACTTCAACCAACCAAACTGTGGCTGATTTCAGTTATGGTACAACAGATAATTGGGTAACTTCTCCTGATGGCAATGGGTATTCACTTGTACCAGTGGTTTATAATCCAAGCGGAAATCAAGCAAATGCAGCTGAATGGAGAGCATCGTATAAAATTGGAGGTTCGCCCGGTGCCGATGATGTTCCTTTGTCAGCGCTTCCTGAATCAGAATTTACGTCTAATAGTAAAATTGAGTTAGCACAGAATTATCCAAATCCGTTTGCAGACAATACATTTATTGACTATTTAATTCACGATAATTCAAATGTTGAAATTTCAATATATAACGTATTGGGACAGAAGATCACAACATTAATTGATACTTATCAGGTGGCAGGTTTGCATCAGGTAGAATGGAATGGTCGTGACCAGAGTGGAAATGTAGTGCCAAATGGTATTTATTTTTACAGAATTTCGGTACAGATAGGAACTGAAAACAATGTGCTTTCGAGAAAAATGGTATTAAAAAGATAAATGATTTATCTGTCGTTTTTTGTTGAATTTTAAAATTATATTTTCGATAATTGTGCAATAAAAGTTTGCTAACTAAGCTAATACTTAAATTTAGCTGT
>CAYNHC010000150.1:0-8376 GCA_964396705.1 uncultured Paludibacter sp. | reverse complement strand
TTAGGCGACAATCCGGCTCGTGTGTGTACATTGTTATAATAATTCAATGCATTTGCCGAACCCATTTCGGCAGCCATTAATAATACATCAGCATAACGAATCACCACAAAGTCCTGATCCTGCGAAATTTGAAAATCATTTTCACCACCTGTGTCAGATTTACCATCAGGAAATGATGTAGGAGTATATTTCTTAACAGTAAATCCTGTGTATTCACGTTGGTCTTTAATGTCGAATGCACTTTTAATTCCTTCGCCTTCAATATCAATTATCGAAGCCACTTTGCGTGTATCGCCTGTAGCATATTCCGAAACTAATTTAGGATTTACTGTACAAGCACCCCAGCCTCTACCGTAGGGAGCAGCACTAGTATTACGCATTCCCATCATTACCAACCAGCGATTGCCATCCATCATACCATTGTAGGTTTGGGTATTATTGAATTTTTGAGCAAATACTATTTCTTTGTTTCCTTTTCCGGCATAACCGGTTTTATCCAAAGTGTTGTCGGCAGCATTTGGCACATAACTTGCAGCTGGCCAAAGAGCCTTAAAGTCGGTAACAAGCTCGAATTCAGCACTTGTAATAATATCTTCCAATCCTGTAAGCACCTCAGCTTTTGTTACGCCCAAATCATCTTTTCCATAATAACCGGTATAGAAAAGATATACTCTGGCTAGCATTGCTTTTGCAGCATAACTTGTAGCACGACCATCGTTAGTAGCAGCACTTGCTTTAGGATATGCATTAGCAGGAATATTAGCCGCTGCAAATTTTAAATCTGAAACAATTAATTTATATGTTTCAATTGCTTCAGCCTGTGGAAGATTATCTGTTGTTGGCTCGGTTAACAATGGTACTTTCTCGAATAAACGCACCAAATCGAAATACATAATAGCACGTAAGAAACGAGTTTCGCCTTCTATACGGTTTTTCGTAATTGTGTTTATACTATCTTTTTTAGAGCTCCAGTCCGAAATGTTTGGCATTTTCATTAACAATGTATTACAACGGAAAATACCAGCATAATAATCGGCCCATGTTCCATTGAAAATATTATTATCTGCGGGAGATTGGGAAATGTCAAAACGATCTAAAGCCTGATATCCACGACCATCTGTATTTCCTGTTCCACCAAAGCAATTGTCTGACAACACTTCAGAAGTCACGTAAAACGATTGGTTCCCGTTAGAAGAAGTGCGTTGATAACCATCGTAGCAACCAATTAATGCCATTTCGGCATCAGCTTCGGTTTTGTAGTAGTTCTGATCGAGGATGGAGGTCATAGGCTCAACATCCATAAAACTCTCGGAGCAAGAGTAAAGTCCCAGACTTAAAGCTCCAAGAATAAATATATTTAATTTGAATTTGTTCATAATCATTTTCATTTATTTCAATTAGAATTTAAGATTTACACCAACTAAAATTGTTCTTGGACGTGGATAATAACCAAGATCAACACCACTTACCCATTTATCGGTACCATAACCAATTTCCGGATCCATACCATCGTAAGTAGTAAATGTGAAAGCGTTTTGAACGGATCCATAAATACGACATTGGCTAATCGCTTTCAGTTTAATTAATTTTGAGAAATCATATCCAAGCGAAATATTGCTTATTCTCAAATAAGAACCATCTTTTACATATAAATCGGAAAATTGCATGTTGATATTTGTTTCTGTTACACGTGGGGTTGTGTTTGAAGTACCTTCACCTGTCCAACGATCAAGAATTGCCGAAGTGTAATTGGCTTGCTTGTTGGTGTGGTTACGATACGATTGAACAATTTTGTTCCCAATTGTTCCCATTGCATCTACAGCAAAATCGAAGTTTTTATATTGAATTCCAAAGTTAAACCCGCAAGTTAATTTTGGCATTCCATTTCCTAAATCAGTTTTATCATCGGCATTCAATATTCCGTTTTTATCCTGATCTACATATTTTACATCACCCGGTTTTACATCCGCCTGTAAAATTCCATTTCCGGCCGCTTTCCAATCAGCAATTTCTTGTTCATTCTGGAATAATCCATCGGTTTGATATCCCCAAAAATAACCAATAGCGTGACCATTTTCGGCACGATAAAACTCTTCTGAATTGTCGAACAACATATTAGTTTGTCCGTGAATAATACCATCTAACGTAGGAATATTACCAACAGTGTTTTTATTATAAGCACCGTTTACACCTACATTATACTTGATTTCTCCAATTTTATCGTTCCAATTCAATGCCAGTTCAATACCTGTGTTTTTTACATCTCCACCATTGATAAAAGGAGCATTTGCACCTGCAGTTGCAAGTATTGGCGCTTGAACCAACCAATCCTTGGTGGTTTTTACATAAAAATCGGCATTAAAACTTAAACGACTATTCAGGAAACGGGCATCAATACCGATATTTGTTTGTTCAGATGTTTCCCATTTCAATTTAGAGTTGGATAAACGACTTGGATAAGCTCCGGCAACATTAGTCCCGGCAGTTCCGAAATTGTAATAAGCTGCCGGGTTTGAACCTGAATAACCTGTTGAAGTATTGATAGGAGATGCATATTGGAAATCGTCAATATCCTGATTACCAACTTGTCCCCACGAAGCACGTACTTTCAGAAAATCCATCCAATCGGTTGTTGAAGCCATAAAGTCTTCGGTACTTGCAACCCAACCTGCCGAAATTGAAGGAAAATATCCCCAACGATTTCCGGCAGCAAATTTTGAAGAACCATCGGCACGTAATGTAGCGTTAACCATGTATTTTTCTTTGTAGTTATACCCTACACGTCCGAAATAAGACACACGACGATATATAACTTCAGGTTTTCCATTTACACCTCTTGTTTCAACTACTTTACCATCAGCATCTAAATGCGCCTGACCTGTTGTATTGTCAAGATATGCATGTGCAAAATCGTCGAATTGTGATAACAAATTCCAGTTTGAGGCTGACAAACCAACTCCTTGATAGCGAATAGCTTCCATACCTACCATTGCGTTGAATGCATGATCGTCATTTATATTGAAATCGTAACCAGCTGTATTTGTCCAGGTAATAGTATTGCCACTACTCATACTTTGCGAAGTTGTAGTATGTTCGCGATTATAAGCATATTCTGAGAATTGATAAAGTGGTTTATAGCTCCGATAATCAGAAGCATAATAGTTGATTCCTAATGTCGATCTGATTTTCAGATTTTTAATAGGTTCAAGTTCGCCATAAATATCGGCAAGTAATCTCTGAGCATTGTTTACGTTGTTTGTATTGGTCATCATCATGCCGTAAGGATTACCTTCGCCTTTGTACCAAAGTGAGTTGCTGGTATCGTTGTACGGACTATCATAAATGTTATTATCGCTGTAAACAGGTGCAAGTGGCGATGTGGTAAATGCAGAACGCAATGTGTTATTGTATTGATTACCAACGGATACACCTGTATTTTCTATATAATTAAAATTCATGTGTTGACCAACTTTCAATACGTTTTTATACAAATTATGTTCGGTATTCACACGGAAACCATAACGTTCGTAATTCGAAACTGCCGAACCTCCTACAATACCTTCCTGACCAGTATAATTAAGCGATAATGCATAAATAGAAGTTTCAGAACCACCATTAATATTCATTGAATAGTTTTCTGTTTTAGCATCTTTAACAAACATTTGTCCAATCCAATCAGTATCAGCTAATGTTCCTTTCGAAGCCCAGTCAAATGGAGCAGCTCCTGAGTTCAATGCTTGTTCGTCCATAATAGTTTTGTACTCCTCGGCATTAAGCATATCGGTTTTACGGGCAACATTTTGAACACCATAATAAGCATCGAAAGAGACCATTCCTTTTCCTTTTGTACCTTGTTTGGTAGTTACCAATACTACACCGTTAGCAGCTTGTGCTCCATAAATAGCAGCAGAAGCAGCATCTTTTAATACATCAATTGATTGAATATCGGAAGCATTTAATATTGAAATATCACCTTCTATACCATCGATAATGTAAAGCGGACCTGAATTCCCAATTGTTCCTAACCCACGAATGGTTACTTTCATACCAGCACCCGGTTGACCTGAAGTAGAAGATATGTTAACACCGGGAGTTTTACCCTGAAGTGCTTGCAATGCGCTGGTAGTGTTCATTTTAGCAAGTTCATCGCCTTTCACCTGAAGTGTAGCTCCTGTGTTCAATTTCTTTTTCTGAACGCCATAACCGACTACCACAAGCTCGTCGAGCGATTTTGAGTCTTCTTTTAAACGAACAGAAATTGAAGAACCTGCAATTTTAACTTCCTGCGTTTCGTAACCAATATACGATATTTTTAAGACCTGACCTTTTTCAGCCATTAACGAAAACGATCCGTTAAAATCAGTTACAGTACCAGTACCAGTACCGGCAACGACCACACTTACGCCTATAAGCGGCTCATTATTCTCGGCTGATAAAACAGTTCCGGTAATCTTTCCCGAAGAAGTTTGGGCTGACGCAAAGCCTATTGAACATAACGCCAACACAAGGATTACATACTTGTCCTTAAGATTTTGAAAAAACCTTCGAACACATTTAATCACATGATTTTCATTCATAATTCATACTAATTTAAAGTTGTTTTTATTAAAGTGTTTAATTTATTTCATTAGAGATATGTTTTGTTGAGTTCCATTATAATGTATTGTTGTTGTTCCTGAAAGTGGAGCTTCAATCCCTTTTTGATTATTGGGAGTAATATATACAATTTTGAAATTTCTTTCTTTTTCCATTCCACTGTAATTTCCTTCCCGTTTAGCAATTTTCAGTGTCTTATTAGCATCATTATAAGAAAATTCTATTTTTGAGAATTTTCCATTTTCGTAGTTGTAATTCACGTTTTCATCTTCATACAGCGTAAAACTTCCGTTTTTACCGGCATACACGTAAATTATCAGGTCGTTTTGGGTTTGTTTTGTACTTTGAACCACATCGCCTGTGGGGATAATGCTTCCAGCAGCTACATAAACAGGCATTTGACTATATGGAGCTTCTACGTTGAGTTTTTGACCTCCTGAAATAAGTTTTCCATCATTCAAATTGTACCAATCGGTTCCGGCAGGGAAATAAACTTCGCGGTTACGGGCTTTGTTTTCGTACACAGGGCAAATCATCAATGCATTACCGAACATGTATTGGTCGCCAATATTCAAGACCTTTTTATCAGCGCCAAAATCCATGACCAAACCACGCATCAAGGTATAATCATCGAAATACGATTTGCCGGCTAAAGAATAAATATAAGGCATCAATTGATAACGTAATTGGGTGTAATACAACATTGATTTATAGGCAGGATGTGTTTCGGGGGCAATATTCCACATTTCGCGGAATGGAAATTGACCGTGGGTGCGGAACAAAGGTACAAATGCACCGAATTGATGCCAACGGGTATTTAGTTCGCGCCATTCTTCGCGATCGGCTGAACCTTCTGGAGCCTTTTCGTATCGTTTCTCCACACAGAATCCACCATTATCCATTGTCCAATAAGGCACTCCACTCATCGAGAAGTTAATTCCGGCAGGAATCTGTGCTTTCATATCTTCCCACCGCGAAGCAATATCGCCACTCCATGTTGCAGTTGAATAACGTTGAAGTCCGGCAAAACCTGAACGCGTTAATAGAAATACACGTTTGTTGTTATCTTCTTCGCGCTGACCATTGTAAATAGCTTCGGCATTCATCAAAGCATATGCATTGAAAAATTCGGTTGAACTTCCAAGAGCTGTTGGTCCACACAAAGCTTTTCGGTAATCAAGGGGTGTACAATCACGTACATTGGGTTCGCTTGCATCCATCCACCATGCATCAATGCCCAAGGGATATAAATGATCTTTCAATTGTTTCCAGAAAAGTTTGCGTGCATCGGCTGAATAAGCATCGTAAAACGAACCCATGTAACCAGGTCCAACCCAGTCTTTGATACTGTCCTTAACAGCTTGCTGATACATCCAACCTTTATTGTCAAATTCTTTGAAATGACCGGTGGAAGCATAAAACTTAGGCCAAACCGAAATCATCATTCGCGCATCCATTGCATGAATCGAATCAACCATTCCTTTTGGATTGGGGAAACGGTCTTTATCAAACTCATGACTTCCCCATTCCGTTTCGGGCCAGTAATTCCAGTCAAGTACGATATTATCAATAGGAATTTGTCGGCGACGGAATTCTTTCAATGCGTTCAAAATTTCGTCCTGCGTTTTGTAACGCTCACGACTTTGCCAAAAACCCATGGCCCATTTGGGCATGATGGGCGCTTTGCCGGTAACAATGCGATACCCTTTAATTACTTCATCCGCATTATTTCCACGAATAAAATAATAATCGAGCTGTTGACCCATTTCCGACCATAACGACAATCTTTGTTGTTCGCTGTCGAGGACAGGCGAAAGTGCTTTTAACCCAATATACGAAACGCCTCCATCAGGTTGCCATTCGATTCGGATTTTATGTCGTTTGTTTTTATCGAGTTGAGCGCTGAATTTGAAGCTATTTGGATTCCATGCTGTACGCCAGCGTTCTTTTACAACCAAACTGTCATCGAGATATACTTTGGTGTAACCTGCATAATATAAGTTGAAACGGAACAATCCGCTTTCGTTGGGTTGTAATTCGCCTTCCCAGCTTATTGCTGCATTGTTAAATGGGAAATCTTTGGGAAAGTTTTTAATCGTTTGAATGTCTTCGTAATTAACAGTAGGTTCCTGACGTTCCACAAATACATTCTTCGGATCTTTATTGATCATATAAGTAGCCGTTAAGCCACCTTCGTTTCCATTTTTATCAAAAAGTTTAAATTGATTCAAATCAGTATAAGGGCGTGGATCGCCAAAACGGGTGAGTGAATAATTGTCCCAAAGTATTCCGTAGTTCTTATTCGAAATAACAAAAGGAACTGAAACCTTGGTATTGTATTGGAAAAGTTCTTCGTTGCGGCCTTTCCAGTTAAATTCGTCGGATTGATGTTGACCAAGTCCATAAAAAGCTTCGTCGGCAGGCGATTCAAAAACCTGTCGGAAAGTGTAACCCTGAGTTGCGTCTACTTTGATAGGCGAAAATGTTTTACCACCGCCTTTTTGTTCCTCTAAAATAATGTTACCATTCGAGTCGGTAAATCTGATTTCGCCCGAGTTTAAAAGTACAATTGCTTTTGTTGTAGCTGTAGAAAGGATAATTGAATCACCTTTCTGATCTACCTTCCATCCCGATTCTTTTGTTTTGTCGTACGCAGTGATTAAACTTTTAAATTCCGGAAATTTCTTTTCGGGAGTAACACTTACATGAATAATGTCATCTGAAATAACCTGCAAACGAACTTTACGGGGAGCATCGGGAGATTTTGGCTGGAGATTAATTACAATTCCATCCGCTTGCAATTGATAGGGAGCGCTATTGCAACCTACCACCGCTGCAACAACTAAAAACATCACAACTAATTTATACCTGAATATCATATTTTTTTCTAAATAGTATTTTTTTTGAATTATTGGAATTCCTGATTTTAAGGTGATACAAAGATATGATTGCAAAATCAGACCAATATGGAAGAATGTTCATCAAAACTGTGGTAATTGATAACTAAAGGGGGCGATTTGTAAACTGGATAGGACCGAATTGATAACTCGTGGTAAATAATGAATCATAAAGCAGTTATTTTTTCTATTTTTGTGTAATTTCTGAAACAGAAACAATATGAAACGAATCACACTATTTTTTTTCCTTCTGATACCAGCACTTGCCGAAGCTCAAAACTACAATTTTGCACGCTTCGATAATACAAACGGGCTTTCAAATAATCAAATTGAATGTATCTTCAAAGATAGCCGGGGATTTATGTGGTTCGGTACCAATTTTGGGTTGAACAGATATGATGGTTACGAAGTTAAAGTGTATAAATCCATTAAAAACGACACCACAAGTATTCAGTTCAACTCAGTTCCCGATATTCAGGAAGATATAAACGGTAATTTATGGCTCAAAGGAAATCCGTTTTATATGGTGTACGATATAAAAACAGAAAAGTTTAACCGGAATCCCATTTCAATTATTCAATCTTTAGGGATTAATTTCTCTCCGATAATTGTTGAAATTGATAAAGCAAAGAACTTTTATTTTTACGATTTAAACAAGGGGGTTTACAAATATGATGTAACCAAAAAAAAGCTGATACCCTATCTTCAATCTAACAAACCAAACACCCTAAGTGCGGGGAATATTATAAGCATAAAATCGGGTGATGGATGCTTCTGGGCATTATTTCAATCGGGATTACTAGAGCGAATGAATGAAACAACCAACTCCATAGATTTCAGAAACTCGTATGTGACAGATAATTCGGCCGGAGCATTTATTACA
>CAYNHC010000149.1:2727-8436 GCA_964396705.1 uncultured Paludibacter sp. | reverse complement strand
GGAAAATCGAGCATGGTCAAATCCTGCGGTAAAATGGTATTTACATCAAAAGCCTGACGGGTGAAAAGTGTAGAACGTTTCCAACTGATTTTACCTTTTGCTGTAGCTGCATCGAACGAAGCCAGTTTATCGGCAAAGAAAAAGGTGTTGTGAAAATCACTGAAATCGCGGCTCATATCCACCGGTTCGCCAAGGAGGCGATTTTGACTTTGGACAAAGGAAAAGGAACTGATAGCGTAAAGGAAAAAGAACGAAAGTAGAGCTTGTTTTTTCATTTTTGTACATTGCTTTAAGGAACAATGCAAATATAGAATGTTTTAATGAAAGCGATGTGATTGATTTGTTTACAATAAAGGGTCGTTTTGTGTTTTTAATCTCAATATTATGATTGAATAGTTTTTTTGTTTGTGATTATTTTCTTTCGATGAAGCAGATTTCAGTGTGTAACATTTGTTAAAATCAAAATGTTAAGTAATTTTGTGGTTTAGAGTTTCTTTTTTAATTCAAAAAGAAAATAATTAGATTAATAGTGATAATTTAATTTTCAACAGTCATGAAAAAACAAATTTTATTTTTGACAATAGGTTTATTTTATACATTTATTGTTTATTCCCAAACTTTCCGGATTGAAAATAATGCTTTAGTTCTGCCCTCTGCAATAAATTTCGATGCAGGTAGTGATGTGTTGAAACCTGAAAGCGAATCAGCTTTAAAACATGTATTGGCTTACATGAATGAAAAAACCTATATTTCGCTTATGCGTGTTGAGGGTCATGTTTTCTTATCAAGTAATGAAGATGCAAACCAACTTCTATCGGAAAAGAGAGCTTTAGCGATTTGTAAATGGCTGATTAAAAATGGCGTTGATTGTAACAGGCTTATCGCAGTAGGGTTTGGCTCTAATAAACCAATTGCAGATAATAGCACTCCCGAAGGAAAGGAACAAAACCAACGCATCGTTTTTGTAAATGCAGCGTTGAGAGGTCTTAATATTGGCGGAATGCCTTCAGATGGTGGTGGAGTTGTGGCAGGTGATGTTTGTGCAAAATAAGCATCAGAAAAATTTCAGGGCTTATATTATAAAAACAGAAAAATATTTTTTACCAAATTCGAAAGGACAGTGCAAGGTCTGCAAAAATAAATTGTAATGTTTTTTTGAAATACAACGAGCATTAAAAGAGAGATTTAAATTAGCGGATAATTGTTATTTAACATCACATTAGACAGCAAACAATAAGAATCGAATGAAAAAAAATGATTTGAATAAGGTATTTATAATATGCATCATGATGTTTATTATACATGGACTTGATGCTCAGATGAATCTTGAAAAACGCATTGAATTGGAACTCAAAAACGGTTACAGCAACGAAAAAATTTATAAATCCACCAAAGGTTTTTTCGTGCTTGAATCTATTGCCGAAAAGAGTGTGAAAAAAATTCAGGAAGTGAAATACGATCTGTATGGAGATGATCTTGAGCAGAAAAAAACAACATCTGTATTTGTTCCAACAGATATGCGTCAAACTCTTTCGTACAACGATGATACCTGTGTTTACAAATTTTATAAAAACAGCAAACGCGATTTTATTATTTCCCGGATAAGAATTGAAGGCCTCGAAACAGAGTTGATAAAAGGTGTTTTGCCTGCCGGTATTTATCTGGAAGAAATGAAAGTTGTGGGTAAAAAAGCGTGGTTCGAAGCCAGTTTGAAAAAAAAGACCTGTCTGTTGCAGGTAAATCTGAAAACAGGTGAATGCCTTATTAGTGAATTTATTGAAAAGAAATGGGATAAGAAAACAAGTATCGTGAATTATCAAATGGCGCCTCAATCGGGAGAATTGTTGGTTTTTCTGAATAAACGTATTAAAAAAGGCACCTGCGAACTTAGTCAGGTGCGGGTAAACGGATCGTGTGAATTATGCGATAATATTCAGCTTACAGGCACGGGCGACAAAGTTGTTTCGTCGATTTCAGGTTACCGTCTTGCCGATAACAAAATGGTATATACCGGCACATATTCGAGATTAAACCAGAGTCTTTCCGAAGGTTTATTCTTTGCAGAAGCAGAAGGTAGTAACCTGAATTATATGAACTATGTCAATTTTTTGGATATGAAGAATTTCTTGTCGTATATGGGAGAAAAAAGACAAAATAAAATATTGAAGAAGAAGGACAAAGAAGAAGCCAAGGGGAAAGAATACTCAATCAATTATAATATTGCGGCACATGATATTATCATTTTGCCAGAAGGGTATCTTCTTGTGGGCGAAGTTTATTATCCGACTTACTCTACTATGCAACATACGTCTTTTAGAATGGTGAACGGGATATCTATACCACAAACCACTTATACACATGTCTTTGATGGCTACAGATATACCCACGCTTTTGTTGTTCGTTTTTCTAAAGAAGGCAAATTACTTTGGGACCAATGTTTTGAGATGAATCCTTCTGAAACACCTATGTATGTAAAACGGTTTATCAGAATATCTGAACAAACTGAGCAAAATATAGGACTTGTTTTTACTTCGAATGGAATGATGGTGTCGAAAGTTATTGATTTTGAAGGAAATGTGGAGAAGGATCAAACACGTGAAATGATAACCACTGGTAATGATAGCGAAAAAACCAACAGGACTATTTCAAACTCTGATTATTGGTTTGGCAATAATTTTCTGGTCTATGGTTCGCAAAAGGTAAGAAATACCGAAGAGAAGAATAACCGTCGGGTATTTTTTGTAAACAAGGTGAGTTTTTAACATTCAAATTAGTAAATGATTATGGAACGTAAGAACCATGAATTAATTATAAGAGAAATCGCTTATGATACCGAAGATTATCATAGTGAACTACAATTGCGCGACAGAATACTCAGAAAGCCGTTGGGGATGAGTTTATTTGTTGAAAACCTGACTGAAGAGAAATACCAGACTCACATTGGAGCTTATGTTGATAATATTCTTGTTGGTGTTCTCATTTTAACAGAACTGAGCAGCCATGATATAAAAATGAGACAGGTGGCCGTGGATAATACATGGCAAAATCAGAAAGTAGGCACTAAATTGGTAACCTATGCTGAAATATATTCCAAAAAGGCAGGATACAAAACTATAGTTTTAAATGCCCGTAAAACAGCTGTGACTTTTTACGAAAAACTTGGATACAATATAATCAGTGAAGAGTTTCCTGAAATTGGTATTCCACATTTAAAAATGATGAAGAATCTAAATGATGCGTAAATATAACATCGTTTGTGTTTTTATTCAGATTCATCATTCCAATGCAAATGTTTTACATTTTCTTCAATATTTGTTTTCTGATACAATCCTATAATTGACTTCGCGAATAGTTTGAAAATAAAATTTAGTTTTTGTAACTGTCTTTTATGACTCATTTTAAGTTAACAAAAGACAGGAGAACAAATTTTAATCAAAACACACACCAATTCAATCAAAATATCTATATTCAATAATCTATTTACAGGTATTTTTGCATTGTTATATTCATAACCTTGAATAATTTACGTTTAAGAAATTCTTTTTTCATGAAAAAACCCGCTTTTTACTTTTATTATTTAATAACACTTTTTCTTTCAATAACATCAATTCATGCCAATACCAGGCAAATGGAATACCTCAATCGTGGGCTTGTAGCTGTAAAAGCAAGCAGTGGAGTTTATCTTAGCTGGCGTTATTTAGGTACCGACAATCCAGCCATTGGGTTTAATATTTATCGGAATAATACAAAAATAAACGCCACTCCCATCACCACTTCGACCAATTTCAGCGATGCAAGCGGGACAATATCAAGTATTTATAAAGTTTTACCAGTATTAAACGGTATTGAAGACACTGTAGATGTGAAAACGGTTACGCCATGGTCAGCACAAAATAAAACGATTCAGTTAATTCGACCTGCAGGTGGAATCACTGAACCCAACAAATACGGTAGCACAGGAAAAGCTGCTTCAGGAATGTACCCCAACGGACAACCTTACATTTATTCGCCAAACGATTGCAGCGTAGGTGATGTGGATGGCGACGGTGAATATGAGATTATTGTGAAATGGGATCCTTCCAATTCTCAGGATAATTCGTATTACGGAATTACCGGAAAAGTATATATTGATGCATATAAATTGGATGGGACTCAACTCTGGCGTATTGATTTAGGAAAAAATATCAGAGCTGGTGCGCATTATACACAATTTCTTGTTTATGATTTTGACGGAGATGGATTAGCGGAAGTTATTTGTAAAACTGCACCCGGCACTATCGATGGAAAGGGAAATTACGTGATTATGAATAATGACAATCCTGATGCCGATTACAGAAGTCTTGATACTACACAAACTACCGGTTCCAGAATGTTGGGAACTGTGCTTAACGGACCGGAGTATCTTACATTATTCGACGGGAAAACCGGCGCTGAATTAAATACAATTGCTTATAATCCGCCTCGTGGTTCACTTTCTAGTTGGGGTGATACTTACGGAAACCGTTCTGACCGCTTTCTGGCTTGTGTAGCCTATTTGGACGGAGAACACCCAAGTGCTGTGATGTGTCGTGGGTATTATGCCCGAACTACTCTATGCTCTTACGATGTAAAAGATAAGAAGCTTATTCAGCGCTGGTTGTACGATTCATCAACTTCATCGGGAATTAGTGTGACTGGTCAGGGGAATCATAATTTAAGTGTTGCTGATGTGGACAACGATGGAAAGGATGAAATTATTTATGGATCGTGCGCTTTTGATGACGATGGCACAGTAATCTATCGTACCGGATTAGGGCATGGAGATGCGATGCATGTTTCTGACATGGATCTTGATAATCCCGGTCTTGAAGTTTGGGAGGTACATGAAGATGTTTCTGCAGCGTATGGTTACGAACTACACGATGCCGCTTCTGGAAAAATTCTCTGGGGAACAAATACAGCCTCGGACAATGGACGGGGCATGGCCGGAGATATTGACTCCAAATATCCGGGTTTTGAAATGTGGAGTTCTTCCGGAAGTGGAACTTACTCTTGTAAAGGAGTTCAGATATCAACATCAAAGCCTTCAACAAATTTCAGAATTTACTGGGATGGTGATTTGCAGGACGAACTTTTGGATGGTTCGGTTATCTCAAAATGGAATTCATCTACCGGCAAAACTTCAAATATTTTTTCTCCTTCAGGAGTTAGCAGTTGTAACAGTACTAAAAAAACACCAAACCTGAGTGTGGATATTTTGGGTGACTGGCGCGAAGAGTTGATACTCTATAATACATCTGATCCGGGCAAAATAGTGCTTTATACTACAACAACTACTACGACGAACCGATTATTTACGCTGATGCACGATCCGGTTTATCGATTAGGAATTGCGTGGCAAAATGCAGCCTACAACCAACCCCCACATTTAGGCTTTTATATCGGAGGTGGTCTGGTTAATGTAGTTCAACCGGATATTAAAATGATAAAATACAATGCAAATCCGACAGAAGTAGTTACTCCAATTATGAATCGGGCAGTCATTTATTCTTCGGGTGGAAATCTTACAATAAACTCATCCGAAATTATTCATTTGGTTTCTGTTTATACAGTACTTGGTCGGTTGATACATCGGAACGACAATGTTAATAATCAGGAATTCCAATGGAATCTGCCTGAAAATGAACGAATATTTATTGTAAAAATTAAAACTAATTCGGGTATTCAAAC
>CAYNHC010000149.1:0-2627 GCA_964396705.1 uncultured Paludibacter sp. | reverse complement strand
AGGACGGGAATCATTTTTTAATGTGCATATCCGGTAGAACAGGTGAGACTGATACATTACCATTTTATTTTGTTGTTTTTCTAAAATAAACGATCGATACATCAGATTTTCCAAATTGATCCGCACGAGGAGTTACAGAATTAATATACATTACTGAATCTTCATTATCCAAATATGACTCACTTATTTGATCACAATATTTTTTACCAAATTTTAAAATTTTATTATTATAAAAAATTTCACTCCATTCGTCCATGCCACCTACTTTCCAAATACCACAAGTATCAGCAATGAAGGGTACAGATTTATTAAGTCTAAATGTTTTATTTTTTTTAAATTCAATAACCAAATCACGATAATATTCAATAGAATCAGAATACTTACCAAGATTTGTTCTTTTGGTATCTAACACATAAACACCTATAATTAAATTTGCACGTTCTTTAAGATATTTATGATTTTCTATTTGAAAATATATAATATATCCAAGAATGAAAACCAATGGAATGCTGAACAATATAATTAATAACTTTTTCATTTTATCGTGTATTAGGAATTAACAAATTAAATCTTCGCATACGTCTGACGGGATTTATCAATCCCGTCGTAATGTATTATAAGGAATTTTATTCCGCAAAAGCTACCGCTTTTTCGTTATTTTCGCGGTAAAATTAACAATATCTTTTTAATATACAATTATAGTATAGCGGAACACAGTTCTCATTAATACAGAAGGGTGGAATCGAAAAAAATCATCCGAAAGTTCCATGTTTCGCTCATTTATGTAGCATATCCAAATGTACAGGGAGGACATATCAACACACAAAAAACCTTCTGAATTTTCACTCAGAAGGTTTTTTTATGTCAATAAATTACGTCAGTTTATAGACTTGTACCCGAAAATTTTTAACGGTTAACTTTAGCTCTTTTTTAATCTATGTAAGATCCATTATCCGTAAATTATCTTTCCGTTTTCGTCTTTGAATTCTTCAAAACTTTTATTGTATTGTTCCATTGCACGATAGCTCATTGCCATACTTGAGAAACCACCATCGTGATATAGATTCTGCATAGTAACTTTTCGTGTGAGGTCGCTGAACATGACTACGCAATAATCGGCACAATCTGCAGCTGTAGCATTGCCAAGGGGCGACATTCGTTCAGAAAAGTCAAGCAAACCGTCCATACCTTTAACACCGCTACCGGCAGTGGTTACAGTTGGCGATTGAGATATAGTATTCACCCGCACATTATGTTCGCGTCCGTAAATATAACCGAAACTTCGGGCAATAGATTCCAGAATTGATTTAGCATCAGCCATGTCGTTATATCCGAACACAGTGCGTTGTGCAGCCATGTAACTTAGAGCAATAACAGAGCCCCAATCATTAATTGCATTCATTTTTTTTGCTACCTGAAGCATTTTATGAAATGAAATAGCCGAAATATCAAGGGTTGAGTTCAGCATATCGTAATCCAAATCATCGTAAGTGCGTTTTTTGCGTACATTTGGCGACATGCCAATGGAATGCAGCACAAAGTCTATTTTACCACCCAACGCTTCTATTGATTGTTCGAAAACCTGTTCAAGGTCTGCTACGCTTGTTGCATCGGCAGGAATTAGTTTTGCATTTAATTTTTCGGCAAGTTCGTTGGTTGTACCCATGCGTACTGCTAAAGGCGTGTTTGACAAAGTGATAATTGCACCTTCTTCTACAACGCGTTCTGCCACTTTCCAGGCAATTGACATATCGTTTAATGCTCCGAAAATGATACCTCTTTTACCTTTTAATAAATTATTACTCATTATTTTTAAAATTTATGTTTCATAATATAGAACTCTTTTATGAGCAAAAAGTTCTTATGTTGAATTTATTTCGGCACAAAGATACTAAAAATGTGCAGAAAATTAAAATTTCTATTAATAATGAACGGTTTTGAGATAAAAACCGGCTTTAATAGCGAAGTTTTCGTTGCTTGTTATGAAGTCCATTATTGATAGCATAAGCCGGATTAATGACACAAACTGCCACTTTTTCGTACCAGTTGAAACCATTCCTGCGCATTGACAATGTTGCCCTGTGTGTTAATTCGCCCAGCATTGAGCCCACAATTGGTGTAACAATCATATCCTGAATACTTGGTTGCTCCAGTCCACCTTCCCATATATACTCCCAAATTACCGATTGAAAAACATTGTAAAGAGAGGATTGCAAAAATGTTCCACCCTGCGAACGAATAGAATTGAAATAAAAAGATCCCTGATATGGATGTCCTATATAATTAACGTACCAATAATCCTGATCAATAACAGGCGCTGTAGTAAATGCGGACTTGTATTGATTTAACATATGAGGTATTTGGAATTTGTCAACTGCATGCCATTTTGTAATATCGTCAGGCATGGAAACCAAGAATACTCCCATAGAAATATTGTAAATCAACGAATATCCCATTCCTCGCCAAAATTTATTAGCAAACGGGCGGTATTGAAAATTAAACTGCTGCGAATTTATTAATGCTGTATCCGTTTTTAAATACAATGTTTGTGGTACAATACTATCATTTATTTCAAAAACCTTTGTGGTGTCCTGACCTTTAATAGTAGAAAAAAACGAAATTAAAAT
>CAYNHC010000148.1:1426-8486 GCA_964396705.1 uncultured Paludibacter sp. | reverse complement strand
TAATTTGTATAATAGTTCAATGTGCCTCCACCGGTAATTGAACCTGCCACAACCGAATTTCCATCTGTTACTAATGACCCCGTAAATCCGGAAGGGACATTCAGTTTCCATGTTGATGTATTCGAAGTTGTATTACTATCGAACATAATAAGCGAACCTCCCTGCATTGTAATTGTATCGGTACCGAGCCCCCAGGAATTAGCAACATCTGTGGTTAAACCTATAGAACCACCTTTAATTAAGGTGCCTCCGGCAAATGTATTTGTACCTGTTATGGCTAATCGTCCATTGCCTTCTTTAATTAATTTACCGCTCCCAATAATTTTACCGGAGGTTGTAAGTGCTGTGGTAGAATTTCCTACAGATATTGTACCTCCATTGCTACCTAACGAAAACCCTCTGTCAATAGTAGCGCTTGGTCCAATATAGCTTAGTTTTCCCCCATTCAGTTCAATATTTGATGAGGCATTGGAAGCTGCACCGATGGGTGAAGCAATACCTCCATTTGTAATACTTGAAAATTCTATTGTACCATTGTTGATGATTGTTTTTCCCGTATATTTATTTGTATTGGCTATCAATAGTTTTCCTGAACCGCTTTTGGTAATTTTACCGACACCCTCAATCGAACCTGAACCGCTAAAAGTATAATTTGCGCTGTTTTCAAATAAAATAGACGCGGGTGATACACTTTCGTTTATTATCACAGCTTTTAAAAGCGCTTCATCGTTGAAAAGTACTGAATCGTTGGCTGTAAATGTTTTAGCGTCATTCATCAATACCCAGTTGGATGTTTTTCCATTGTCCCATTTTCCATCAACGCTTCCTTTCCAGATTAAAGCAGCTGGAGCATCAATTTTCAGGATAATATCTCCACCTGTATTTTGTAAATTGTAACTTAAATATGTAGGTATTCCGGTGATTTTAATTTTTGATAAATCGCCCGAAACTGAACCATTACAATGTAAAATTTTATAAGATCCTGCCACAATAGGTCCATTTACTACATTTAAAGTAAATGAACTTTTACCGGACAAAATCCAGTCACCGCCAATGAATAAGGTGTCATTATCGGTAACAACACCGTCTGTCATTTTTATATCAAAGTTATAAACCACATTACCAACTTCTTTTAATGATTTTTGAAATGTGAGTTTGGCAACTTCACCTGTGGCATTTCCGGCATTTATCGATGAGAAATTATTTAATGTTACATTTTGACCAAATATACCATTACCACCTAACTTTGAATATGAATTCATCAACACTTCGCTGTACGATAAATTCCCGTTATTGTAAAACTCACTATTCCAAACAGATGTAACACCTGAGTAATTGTTGTTGTTATTCAACTTTAAACTTCCTGTACCCATTTTTATTAAGCCCATTGTCCCATCCAGGGTTCCTTCGCCCGAAAATTCAACCTTGAATGTCGTATTTATTTTTACACTTTTAGGTGATAGATTTCCGGTAATGTTTACAGATGAATTAGCGCCGGCAGAGATATCGAACATAGCTCCGTCTCCGTTATTAAAAGTTGAGACCTGATTCAATTTGTCTGTCCAAATTGATGAAATATTATTATCCCACGATGCTCCTGATTTCCAACGTTTTTCATCGTTATAAACAACTGAAGGGGGAGTTGCATCCATATCATTACCAACATAAAAACCGACATGAGGTGGTTGATTGTAGGCTGTATTTTGCCATGCTATACCATTGCGGTAAACGGCATCATGCATTAAAGTATATATCTTGTAGGAAGTAGGAGAAGTAGTTGTAAAAATACGCAACTTAGTATTATCATTGGTTCGGAAAATCACTTCTTCGCGCCAATCGCCTATAATATCAGCAGATAGATTTGGAGTTGATTTGGTGCCGTTGTTTGATGAACAATTCGCAGCAGAAAATATCGTTCCGTTACTATATTTGGTAATCGAAGTGCCATCCAGCAATTCGTCTGATAAGTCGCCATCCCAATATATCCGAAAATTCATCGAAGGTTTAGAGGAATTTAAATTCACTCCTGTTTTACTCATTACTCCACTACCCGAAGCGCTCCACATCTCAAAACCACGATTTCCCGGAATGATATTCCCGGAACAACCTCTACCATTATCAGAACCTGTATAAGTTCCCCAAATAATTGCTCCGGTTTTTGCATCATGCATTTCTTCGCCATAAGCTGCACCGGTTTCTTCGTGAACTGACCAAACCTCAAGCCCTTTTCTATCGGGGTCTAAATCGGATAAATGCATTGCATCCCCATGTCCTAATCCTGTACGATACATCAATTTACCATCGTGATCTACGGCTCCGGACCCCCAGATAATTTCATCTTTACCATCTTCATCAACATCAGCCACACTCATATTATGGTTACCCTGTCCATAAAGTCCTACACCCGAACTTGTTCCTGAATCGTATGTCCAACGATTAGTTAGTGTACCATTTCTATAATCCCATGCAGCAATTACTGCCCGGGTATAATATCCCCGACACATGATTATACTTGGTAATATACCATCGAGATATGCAATACCCGCTAAAAAACGGTCAACACGGTTTCCATAACTATCTCCCCAACTTGAAACACTTCCACGTTGAGGATTATAATTTGCAGTGGCTAATTCGGCGCCGGTGAGTCCACTGAAAACTGTAAAATATTCCGGTCCGGTGAGTATGTAACCACCTGAATTTCTGTAATCTGAAGTATGAACCGCCGTTGCAGCCGGTCCTTTCGAAATATAATTTCCCGTTCCATCTTTTGTTCCGGGGGCAGTTTTACAAGCAATCTCAGCCTTACCATCGCCATCAAAATCGGCTACCATAAATTGGGTATAATGTGCTCCCGCACGTATATTTTTCCCAAGATCAATACGGCACAATTGCGTTCCGTTAAGTTTATATACATCAAAAATCACATTTCCGGTATAACCCGATTGTGAATTATCTTTTGCATTGGAGGGATCCCATTTTACAACTATTTCATACTCGCCATCACCATCCACATCGCCTGTACTACAATCTGCAGGCGAATATGTACAGGTAGAAGCATCAGGCATGGTCATCGAAGCAGGAATATTCAACGGAATATCTAAATAATTTGCTGACCATATCGAGGCTTGATCAGATTCACCTGTTTCGATGCCATTAAGAACTGTTTTTACGCTATAAGTTGTTACTGAAGCAGTATTATCATTGTAATTTGTAACAGTACTAATGGGTGTATCATTTATTTTCACTCCATCGCGATACAAATTAAAAGCAACGTTATCAGGATCGCTTCCCAACATGCGCCACGATAGAAAAACCTGTGAAGTAGATGTGCGAACCGCAACAAGTCCTCTGTCTAACTTCTCCATAACACGCTGAGCACGTGTAGATAAAGTAAATGCAAATAACAACAGGGATAAAATAATAATTAGTGATTTTTTCATTTTTATGAAGTATTCAATTAAAGCCATTTATTTAACCACACAAAGTAAATATAAATTTATAATGTCTTCAATAGATAAAAGTTCATAAACAATATAATATCGTTCATATTGCCAGTATTATACTAAGCACTTTAATCGTGAATACATAGAGCGATTTAGACCCAATTCATTTACAAAATAAAGTTTTTTTGAATTAACAGTAAAAGCAAAATCAATTTTGTAAGTGTTACATATACAAAATTATAAAATGAATTGATTATTAACAAGGTTAATATTTGAGTGATTTCCAAATGTAAAATTACAACTTTATTCTCGATAATTAGTTGAACTATATTACAAAAAGGCTTATTATATAACCAATTAATATAAAACACCCCGCAACCTGGTAGTATTTATTTTCCGTGTTGCGGGGTGAAATTCGTAACCTTAAAAAACTGATTCCAACAACTATTCACTTAAAGTGACTGTTCCCAGATATTGGCTTGTTGAAACCAGTGTTGAGTCGGTTGCCGATTGAAAGAAGAGGTAGAACAGCAGTTGGTCGCCGGTTTCGCTGTAAGGAATTGGTAAGTTCGCTGTTTTGGCAGAACGAAGTACTTCGCCCATCGAATAACTAATCTCACCGTTTGTTACATTGTAAACCAATAAGTTTACTTTGTCGGTCACCTTACCCACTGCCGATTCTACACTATCACTCCAGCTGAATTTGATGTTGTCACCTTCCTTCACTGCAGTTGCACCCGAAATCCGACTCAAATTACCATCGCTGATAATGACTTTCGAATAATCCAGTTCGGGTTGCGCATCTGTTCCGGCCATGGCATTTTTCAATGCATACCGGCAAGCATAGTTGTGTGCCGACATGTTCTCGGCAGCTGCCATTTGTTTCAAACCTGTTTTTAACACGGGATTAACTCCCTGCATAAAACCGGTTACCAGCCCAAACTTGGTGCGTTGACTCACTTGTCCTTCAGTGTTTGAAGTGCGACGTTTTTTTGATCTGGCTCTGATAATATCATCACCTTTTTTGTTGGTGCTACCCACCACGGTTCCCACGGTACCCGAGAATCCTCCCAATATACCTAAGTTTAGTGTTGCCATTTTCGTATTTTTTTGGCGTTAAACATTCTTTTTTTGCAATCTGATTCTGTCTGCATTGAGTTTGATCAGACTCTTTGTTTCTCGAATCGTTCTTCTACGTTCACACACCTGCTTTTGATCAGTAACAAGTGATAGTTCGTAAAAGCTGTAGCGCCCTACGCTATTGGAATTTACAACAACTTTGCCAATACAAAAATGAAGGTGTTTTGAAGGTGACCGGATTTTTTGAAGGTGTTTTGAAGGTGATATGAAGGTGATTTGATTGCTAGTTGGAGGGGTTTTGAAGGTATTAATAATCAGTCTTTGTTCTTTTGTCTTTACTCTTTGCTCTAAAATCTACAAAAACCAAAGTGTTTCTTTACCGGTGCGTGGTAATTCGGGGCGGGAAAAGTGTGGCACTATCTGTGCCAGCATTTCGGGGTAGCGTAAAGTAACAGGCAGCGATTGACGGGAAACCGATTTCCAATACAATTGACTAAAGCGGCAAATCTGCTCAAACAAAGCGGGAATAATAGTCTCATCGGCTTTTAAACTCAGCGTTGATTTGGGTGCAAAGTATTGAACCGACAATTTCAAGGGGAATGGATAGCCTTCTTTCGGATCAAAAACTGTATCCTTTTGCAAACCATTATTGTACAATAGGTACTGATATTTATTGATAGGCAGATAGGTGAACGAATTGGGCATTAGCTGTGTTTGCTTATCATCAAAACCAATTATGTCTTCCGAAAATGTTTTATTGACCGATACCACTACCACCGGAATGTCCAATCCGAGTGTGGCAAGCCCTGCTTCAATGGGAGCAAGCTCTTTTTTACCCAGTGTTTTGTAAAAATGTATTACCAACCTGTCGAGCGATTGCTGCTCCTCACAGTATGCTTTTACAGCCATCAGAATTGAACCCGCCAGTTCATCCATTTGGTTGCTTCTGAAACAATCGAAACCGCAGAAATTTCCTTCACCCGAAAAACTAAAGGCACTTCCAAGGTATTTATTTTCGAGGCTATCGCTTTTAAAAGCACTGATGCCTATTACCAGTTCATTGGTTAGCCCACCCGACAAGCTCCAGGGAGTGCCGCCTAACTTAGCCAGTACGGCAACTGCTATGTTGGCAAATGCAAAGTTAAATCCGGTTTTTAAAACTGCAAATTGCGTCTTATCCGGTTTTATTTCGGTTTGACGCCCAACCCAATTCTTTTCCACCTCTATTACCTGCGATACAATGCCCCGATGCAGCAATTCTTCTTTCACCAGATAGTAAACCGCCTTGTGCGCCTCATTCGCATCCCATTTGCCAAAAGGCGAAAGGTAAAGCGCTACATATCGTGTGGCTGGCTCAAATAACCGGTTATCCAACTTTTCGGCTATTTCAGGAAGTGGATTTTCTTTGTTTTCAAAGTAAATACTAAAGCCTTTGACGTTTGAATATACAATACCTGCATATTTTTGCAGCCCGACAAAACCGGGCAGTGTCCCTTTTAGATAGGCATTTACGGTCGATGCCATGTTCACATCCTGCCGGTGACAAATGAAAAAGAATACTGTTTTTAAATCGGGCGACAATTTCTTTGGCCCGTACAATCTCATGCCATTTTTAGGTTCGGCATCGGTTTTCCCTTTCCCAAATTCCAGGGAGTTAAGCGTACTATTTTCATCAATCAGGGTGTTAGGTTCACGGCTTATCCATTCGTTATTTACCTTTATAAACTGCTCAATTTCATTTGAGTATAAATATTTATTTTTGAAATTATCAATTTCAGTCCGATAACGCAGGTAGCGATTGCTTTTATCGGGTGCCGGAAATGGAATGTTTAATGCCCGTTGTAGCGTTTTGTTTAAACAAGGATAGACTACATCTGCATTTCGCCGTGCATCATCCGGCATCTCGGTGTATTTAAAAAGTTTATTTTCGTAAAGTACCCAATTGAATACTTCAGGTGATAACTCTTCCAGCTCATCACTTGTAAGCGATTTTTTGAATACGGAATGTATGCCATCGTAAGTAACCAATAACTCGGGCAATAAACTGGTAGCACCAAACTGAACGCGTAACCGAAAACCTTTGTAACCCGAACAGCCGGTGTAAGGCGAAGTAGCGGGTAACCACACCTCCGTATCCGTTACAAAATTGGTGCGTACAGGCAAACCCAGTTTTCTGAAATAACTGCACAGTTTATAGGTATAATACTTTTTCAGGAAACTACCCGACCAGCACAATTCAGGAACTTCCCGATTTGATAACTTTGTATGCAATGTGACAGGGATACCCTCATGACAGGGAATATCAAAAGTGCTGTATAGCCCGGCAGTTTTTGCAGGTAATTTTAGATAATGTACAAAGAATTCTGTATCCTTTTGCGATAGTTGTACAGCTCCTTCGAGCGCCTGTGTAGTAATAAAACAACATAATTTTTCCTGTACAAACGAAAAATTCAGCACATTGAGTGTAAGGTGGTTCTGCGACAACATAATCAAATTTTTAAAAAGGGTTTAACGGGTTATTTAGTGGTGTTTAATTC
>CAYNHC010000148.1:0-1326 GCA_964396705.1 uncultured Paludibacter sp. | reverse complement strand
TCAATTTCGGACTTCAGATACATATCTTTATTGCCTTGTTTGACAGCCGGCGGAAAATCCGGATTCTTTTTGTAACGTAACAGGGTACTCTCAGAACATTCAAACACAGCCATTACTTCTTTGGACGTATAATGTGTTTCTTTGGATACGGCTGCATTAGTAGTTGCATTGTGAGCTGTTTCTTTTTTAATTTCAGGTGCTTTGCGCCGTTTCAGGAATTGTTTTACCGGAAACTGCTCGCCAACCAACGAAGTGTAAAGCAGGGCTTCACTTTGTTTTACAACTACCACATCGGAAAGCATATCCTGAATCTCCAGATAAGCCTTAGCTATGCACACTTTCAGAAACTGAAAAACGTAAATATTGGAAAGTTGGTTGTTCGAAACCTGATCCGATGAATCGTTCAATAATTCAATGTGTAAAACTTCTTTTTGTATCTTTTCGCCCAAACGCATCAGGCAGGTGCTAAGATGCTTATCCAGCAACTGATTGCGCAGGAAAGAACGTATTTTACTATTGGTTTCGCTCTGCAACATTTCCTGCGTGTCTTCAATATACAGCAGAGTATCAGACAGTATTTTCCGGTGATAATAGCGCGTTTTTAAATTGAATGGAGGCTGAAAAGTAAGTCCGTAAATACCTGTATCTTTTACCGAAACAACTATCATTTGTTCCAGCCGTGCGGAATAATGATACCCGTCATCGTTGGCAGGTAGCAGCGGATTCAAATCGCCATGTAGTATGTTTTCGAATAATGGAAAGTAAACATCAAGATTCATAGTTTATTCTGTTGTAAAAGCTTATCCGGGTTATTTGCAGATAGTTACTCAACCTGTACAACAAAAATAGTGATTATCTTTTTAACATAAAAGAGTTCTTGAAAAAAACTTTCAACAAATTTTGGTATTTTGTTATAAAAAATCACCCACCCTAAGCCATTTTTATAAATAAAACTCAGAGTGGGTGAAAACCAAACCTCAAAAAACTAATTTGTTAAACTAAACCTGATTCTTGATTAAACGGATTTTGGATATTATAAAAACTTTCGCTTTGCCCAAATAGGAGGTTTAGCTTTGGATTATTTCTGTAAATGTCCTGTTTTTGATTTGGATATTATCATATTTCAATGTATTTTTGATTTGGATTATTTAATAATTTATTTATCTTTGCGTATTTAAAACATCTAAAAACATGAAACGAGCATTAAAACAGGTAATTGAGCAATGACCATGTTAATTGCGAGTTCCATGCAACAACTAACTAAAAAATAAATATGATTATCCGCATAATGACCTAATGACTGATAATCTGCTTGCATACGACCGA
>CAYNHC010000147.1:0-8542 GCA_964396705.1 uncultured Paludibacter sp. | reverse complement strand
GTAAAAATCAGATTGCAACGTCATGGTCGTAAAGGATATGCTTATTATCATATCGTTATCGCCGACAGTCGCGCGCCACGTGATGGCAAATTTATCGAACGTATCGGTTCGTACAATCCTAACACCAATCCAGCCACTATCGATTTAAAATTCGAACGTGCTTTGTATTGGATGACAACAGGTGCTCAACCAACAGACACTACCCGTACTATCCTTTCAGATGAAGGTGTTTTATTAAAAAAACACTTACTCGAAGGAGTTAAAAAAGGAGCTTTTGATGTAGAAGAAGCCGAAAAACGTTTTGCTGCATGGAAAACTTCGAAAGAATCTAAAGTAGTTAAAACTAAAGAACAATTAGTTGCTGAAAAACAAGCCGATTTAAAAGCTCGTCAGAAAGCTGAAGCTGAAGTAAACAAAGCAAAAGCTGCCGAAATTGCTAAGAAAAAAGCAGATGCAATAGCTGCTGCTGTTGAAGCTGAAACTCCTGCTGAAGCGCCAGCTGAAGTAGCTGCCACAGAAGAAGTAGCAGAATAATTATTCCAATAAAAGCATAAGAACCCGGAAGAGATTTCGGGTTTTTTTGTTGCTTTTTACAAAAACAAAAATTTCTATATTTATATTCTGAACTACACAATTTTTATATAAATTTTTCGTTCAATTAAATATTGTATTAAAACCAAATAATGACAAAAACTGTTAATATAGCGCTGCAAATCTTACCAACTTCAAAAGATATACATCCTTATAAATTGGTTGACAAAGCAATAGAAGTTATTGCTTTGTCGGGACTTAAATATAAGGTAACACCTTTCGAAACTGTAATGCAAGGTACTTACGACGAAATAATGGAGGTGGTCAAAAATGCCCTACAAGCATGTTATGATGCAGGTGCCGAAAGTTTGATGACTTATGTGAAAATACAAAGTTCATTGGAAGATGTAACAATTGAGGACAAGATGGAGAAATATGAGTGAATGAATTATTTTTAATAACATTTAACAATATTTTTATAAATCTCAGTATAGTGACGATGTTAAAATTGCATCATTTCCTTTTTTTTAGAAATAAATTTCAATATTGAAAAGTAACCATCAGGTTATAAATTATTTTTTTTCAAAAAAAACAGCTTACAAATTATTTTTTTATAATATATTAGAATGTAAAAAGTGATAGACGAAACATCTACATATCGCCAAGTTATGAAAGCCACTTCAATATTTGGAGGTCTACAAGTATTCAATATTCTCATAGGAATTATTCGCTCAAAGTTTATCGCAATAATATTAGGTCCAGTTGGAATCGGCATTTACGGTCTAATCAGCACAACAATAGCTTTTATTTCAAGTTTGACAAATTTCGGGTTAGAAACTAGTGGAGTTAAAAACATTTCATCAGCTAACGAATTTGGTAATCAAAAAAGAATTTCAACACTCATTACTGTCTTAAGAAGAATTATTTGGATAACCGGATTATTTGGAGCAATTGTAACTTTCCTTTTTTCATCGATGCTAAGTAAATTAACATTTGGGAATTACGATTATTCTTTTGCATTTATGTGGTTGTCAGTCACTTTACTATTGAACCAACTTAGCATAGGAGAAAGTGTAATAATGCGCGGAATGCGTAAACACAAACTGCTAGCACGAGCAGGAATGTTTGGTAGTTTAATTGGATTAATAATTACTGTACCGCTCTATTATTATTTTGGTTTAAAAGGAATTGTTCCCGGGTTTATAATAACCTCTTTTACTACATTAATCTTAAATAAGTATTTTGCAAAAAAAATAAATTTAACATCAATCAGCATTTCAAGACAAAAGACTATATCCGAAAGTAAAGAAATGATGAAAATGGGATTTATGATTAGCTTAAGTGGTTTAATTACACTTGGAGTTTCTTATTTAGTTCGAATATACATACGAGATTCAGGCGGTATAGATCAAGTAGGTTTCTATTATGCAGGTTTTGCAATTATTAATACTTATGTTGGTACTATTTTTACAGCAATGAGTACTGATTATTTTCCACGGTTGTCCACTGTTTCGAATGATAATGAAAAATGCAAAACAGTTATCAATCAACAGTCAGAAATTGCACTACTCATGCTTGGTCCAATTATTATTACTTTTCTTGTTTTTGGTAATTATGCAGTAATTCTATTATATTCTTCTAAATTCTTACCCATAATCGACATGATACTTTGGGCGGCAATTGGAATGCTTTTCAAAGCTGCAGGTTGGAGTATTGGATTTATTTTTTTGGCAAAAGGTACAATGAAATTATATTTTTGGAACGAATTCTTATACAATGTATATGCCCTTCTTTTAAATATTATTGGATATAAATATGCAGGTTTGACAGGCTTAGGAATATCATTTTTATTGTCTTATTTCATCTACACGATACAAGTTTACATAATGGCCAATATCAAATTTAATTTTAAATTTAACAAGGAAGTATTTAAAATATTTATCATCCAATTTTCACTTTCCTCTTTATGTATGATTTCAGTAAAAATTTTAGATAATTTTTTTCTATATCTCGTAGGTACAGTAATAATCGTTATATCATCAATATTTGCTATAAAAGAGTTAGATAGAAGATTGAACTTCATTAGTATTATCACAAAAAATAATAACAAACATGTATAATATTAAGTTGCAGGATGTAGTAAAATGCTATGAAACAATTAAAAAACAAATTAATAAAAAATATAAAAAACAAGATATTGATAAAGTTATTGATCTCACTGATTCTTTAGCTTTAGTTGTTGAAAAGTTTAATTGGATATTTTGCGATTACGAAATTGAGAAACTACTTCAAATAATATCAAATAAGTATGTTATAAAAAGCGCAACCAATAATTCAGATATCCGGAAAATTGTTTTTTATGATCAGATTGGTTCGACAGAATGTTTGGGTCTGCAATACTTAAGAAGTCTAATGTATTATAATTTTGAGATTTTGTATATTTTTGAATCATCAACCAGAACATGTTCAAAAATCTTATTAGATGAATTAATACATTACCAAAAAGCAAAAATCATTATTGTAGATTCATCAAAAAACAATAAAATACATGAAATAAATAATCTATATAAAGAAATAATAATATTTAATCCTCATAAAGCTATTTTACATTCACCTGCCGAAGGTGCATTCGGTGTAATTCTTTGGAATGCTCTCTCTCAAATTGAAAGGTATCGAATTGTTCCTGGCGATCACCATTTTTATTTAGGCATATTGTGTGTTGACTATTTCTTTGAATTCAGAAGATTTGGATTTACGACTGCAACTGATAAAAGACTAATCGATAAAAATAGTATTTATATTCAACCCTATTATCCAATAAGTGACAATAGTTTTTTCGATGGATTTCCCGTAGATATTTCAAATAAAATTATTATTTTTACAGCGGGTGCTCTGTACAAGATTTATGGTGAAAATGAGATATTTTTTTATATCCTTAAAAAACTATTATCAGATAACCCTCAAATAATTATTTTTCTTGCTGGGGATGGATCCTTTTCCCCTATAATTAATTTTATTAAAGAAAATAGATTTGAGGACAGATTAATACTTCTTGGATACAGAAAAGATTTAAATTTATGTATTGCAAATTCGGACATTTACCTGTCGACTTTTCCACTCACAGGAGCATTAACATCTCAATTTGCCGCATCATATTCAAAGCCTATATTGTCATATACTTCTGAGGATTTATGCGTTAATTATATTGACGATATTTTAGGAGATGAGATAAATCAAGATAATCATAAAGTAACTTTTACAAATCTTGATGACTTTTTTATATATGCAAACAAATTAATCAATGATAGTGATTTTCGTGCAAAGGAAGGATATAAAGTTAACAAATCACTGACAACTAAAACTAACTTTGATACAAATTTATTATCAATTTTAAATAAAGAAAATCAGAAAAGAGCAATTGAAAAGTTAGAAATTAATTTTGAAAAAAGCGTAAAAATAAATATAAATATTGAAAACAAATATGTTCCAAATTTAAAATATTATTTACTGAAAAAATTCCATTTTAATTTTTTCTTGTTATTCCCAAGATTAATAATTCCAACATTCTTTTCTTTGTTTTTTTACAAATTTATAATTGAGAAATATTTATATAAAACAAAAAGAAAGCAATATTTATTTTTATCCTCAGATAGAAAATCATCAAATATATTTGGAATAAATTATAAAAAATAATATGACATTCTACTATTTATTATTGATAATATTCATAATTTTTGCTATTTTAGAAGATAAACTCAGTGTTAGATCGAAATATCAAATTTTCATTGTTTCTGGAGCAATTTTGGTTCTCTTTGCAGGTTTAAGAGGTCAGAACGTAGATGCAGATTATAATTCTTACCTTGACAGATTTAACAAAATTCCAAATTTATCAAATCTTTTTTCAAACCCGGTTTACTTTTTCTCAAAAGTAAAAGTTGAACCAAGCATGGCAATTATTTTCTCTTTAATAAAAAGTGTGTTTGCAAAAGGATTTGCGTTTGCAATTTTCATTTATGCTTTTTTTTCAGTTACTCTGAAATTAAAGGCAATTTCTAAAATGACCGATTATGTATTACTTTCAACACTAATATATTTTAGTGGAACTTTTTTATTACAGGATATGACTCAGATTAGAGCCGCATTTGCTACCGGATTTTTATTACTAAGCATTCCCAGTATCCATGACAGGGATTTTAAAAAATATAGTATTTACATTATATTGGCTGTATGTTTTCACTTTTCTGCAATTATTTTTGCTCCATTATACTTTTTAAATACAAAAAATATTAACAAGACACTATACTTTTTGATATTATTGATTCCACTAATTTTAGCTTTAGTGAAATTCAACCCATTCAGTTTTTTGGGTCAGTTTGATTTTGGCATTTACTCTGAAAAAATAAACATATATTTAATAGGACAAAGATGGGAAAAAAGAACTATAAATATTTTCAACTTCTCAATTCTTTTTCAAATTTTTGTTTGTGTCTTTTTCATCATTTTCAGTGAGAAAACAAATAGTAAGTATGCTGTTTTGCTGACAAAAATTAATTGCTTTAGTGTTGTCGTTTTTTTTATTTTTTCTTTGTCACCAGTAATTGCTTTCAGGTTATCGGATATGCTTGGTGTTGTTCAAATAATTTTAGTGCCACTTATGATTGATGTAATTAAACCAAAATATGTGGGAGAAGCTGTTGTAATAATAATTTCAATAGCTTATTTTCTTAACCAAATTTTAATAAATCCAATTTTTGAACCATATAAATCCATTCTATTTCAATAATAATAATAATAATATGTCTTTAAGTATTTGTTTGTTAAATTACAATTCATATAGTGATACAATTCAATGTATTGACAGTTTGATGAGTCAAAAAACAAGTAATTTTTCTATAATCGTTGTCGATAATTGTTCTACTGACAAATCGATTGAGAAAATTACAAAACACTTTGATTTTGCAAATTATAAATATTCTAAATATGACTATTATAACAAAATATTTGAATGCAAAACGCAAATAAATTCGCTTAAAGTTGATATTATTTTAATTAAAAACCCATTAAATAATGGATTTTCAGCAGGAAATAATCTTGCAATGAAGTTTTCAAAGGACTTTTTGAGTAATGAAATGATTTTGCTTCTGAATGTTGATACAGTTGTTGAAGCTGATTTTATAATCACCTTAGAAGCTGAATTTTCAAAGATTAAGAATAAATCAAAAGCACCTATAGCTTTAGGGGTAAGTGAATATTCTTACTTTAATAAAAAGAAAAACCATTCAGGGTTCAATTATATAAATTTACTTACTGGTTTGGCTTTTACAAAACCTATATTTCCCTGTTTCAAATATATTTGTGGTGCATGTTTAATGATTGATGGTGATGCTCCTGCAATGGATGAAAGTTATTTCTTATATTTTGAGGATGCTGACTATTCAAAAGTATTGATTAACAAAGGTTATACATTTTACAAAACCAATAAGACAAGATATTATCATAAAGTAGGTTCGTGTTTAAAAGATAATCCTAAAAAAGCAAAATATCAATTTACGAGTATGTGGCTTTTTTTTAAAAGGTATTATCGTCAATATATGTACATTGTTTTCACTTTCAGACGTATTCAATATACTCTCTTAAATAAAAGAGTAACATTGAATTTTCTATCTGAAACATATAAAAAGCAAAGAAATAAATGAGAGATTTTTTTATAATTAATGGCCGTTTTTTGTCTCAAAAATTAACTGGAGTACATCGATATGCTTATGAAATGAGCTGTGCATTGCATAAATTGGGGTGTAAATTTTTGGTTATAGCTCCTCAAAATATTTTAAAAGATTATGATTGTCCATTTGAAGTTATAACAATTGGTAAAGCCACTTCACACATATGGGAACAAATTGAACTTCCAATATATTTACACAAACATTACAAAAAAGAATTACTCGTTAATTTTTCTGGACTCGGATGCATATTTCATAAAAATAACATTTGTACTATTCACGATATTTCATATTTAGAGAATCCTTCATGGTTTTCTAAATCATACTATTATTTATATAAATTTTCAACTCCTATAATAGCTAAAAGAGCTATAAAAATATTAACTGTCAGCGAGTTTTCAAAAAATGAATTGATTAATAAAATAGGAGTTTCATCACAAAAAATTGAAGTCATTTATAATGCAGTAGCCGAGAGAGTGATTCATACTAATAAATACCCCAAAAAGAACAAAGAAAATTACATCCTCACTGTTTCATCCTTAGATCCACGTAAAAATTTTCAGCGATTAATTGAAGCATTTAATTCCTTAAAATACGACAACTGTAAATTATATATTATTGGAAAAAAAGATAGGGTATTTAAAAGTCAGAAATATGAAGACTACAACAATCCGAATATTATTTTCACAGGTTATTTAAGTGATTCTGAATTAGCAACATATTATAATAATGCTACAGCATTTATTTATCCTTCTCTTTATGAGGGCTTTGGAATACCAAATCTTGAGGCAATGATGAATAACTGTCCAGTTCTTACATCAAATATACCACCTCATGTTGAAGTTTGTGAAGATGCAGCCCTTTATTTTGATCCTTATAACACTAAAGTAATGGCCGAAAAAATATCAGAAATAATAAATAATCATGAACTTAGAGAAAACATGATACTTGCAGGAAAGAAAAGATCTGCTAAATTTTCTTGGATTTCTTCAGCACAAAAATTATCTGAAGTAATAAAGGAGTTATAAACTCGTTATATAAATTTAATAAATTGTTATTATAGCTAATATATTAATAAATGAAAATTGCATTTGTAGGAAATACTTCATTCTCATTATATAAATTTCGACTTGGAGTAATGAGGGACTTTATATTAAAAGGGTACGAAATTATTGCCATAGCACCTGAAGATGAATATTCAAAACTTTTTAATGATGAAGGCATAAAATATATTTCTGTTAAGATTGATGGTAAAGGAACAAATATTTATAACGACTTCAAACTAATATCAAATCTGGTTTATATTTATAAAAAAAATAATATAAATTTTGTTTTTCATTATACAATTAAACCTAACATCTATGGATCTATAGCATGTCGAATACTAAATATTCCATCAATTGCAGTAACCACCGGACTTGGATTTGCATTTAATAAAAAGAATATATTTAATAAATTCGTAAAACATCTTTACTCATTTTCATTAAGTAAAGTATTGGAAATATGGTTTTTAAACTCAAATGACAAGAATCTTTTTATTGAAAATAATATAATAAAATCTGATAAAGCTTATTTATTACATAGCGAAGGAATTGATACAAATTTTTATTTTCCTGGTCCTAAAACCAAGAATACTGATAAATTTGTTTTCTTACTATTATCTAGATTGATTGAAGAAAAAGGAATTATTGAATACATTAAAGCTGCTGAAATTTTAAAAACCAGAGGAGTTGACGTTGAATGTCAGTTATTAGGAAAACAAGAAAAAGAAAGTTCGAAAAGTATTTCTATTGATACGATTATGAACTGTCATAATTCCGGAACAATTAATTATTTGGGGGAATTTATTGATATCAGAGATTATATCACTAACAGTGACTGTGTTGTTTTACCTTCATATTATATGGAAGGTGTTCCGCGTTGCCTTATGGAAGCTATGAGCATGGAACGACCAATAATAACAACTAATAATGTAGGTTGTAATGAGTTAATATTAGACAATATTAATGGATATATATGCGAACCAAAAAATATTACTGATCTTGCTGATAAAATGGAGAAAATGTTTTTCACCAAGCTTAGTTCGAGAAAAGTTATGGGAAAAAATGGACGACAGCGTATAATTGATTTATTTGAAGAGAAGAAAATTATAAGCGACTACAATCAAAAATTTAATTTATATTTAAAAAAAATTAAATGATAAATGTCTCAATAGTATTATTCCAGACAAAAGCAACAGAGATTTCATCATTAATAGAAATCCTACTGCAATCAAAAATGATTTCAGAAGT
>CAYNHC010000146.1:2929-8558 GCA_964396705.1 uncultured Paludibacter sp. | reverse complement strand
AACTTTGTTTCAGACCTGACGGGTGAATATTATAATTTCGTACAACAAAATATCAGGCTTGACAACCTGAAATCAGCGCTGAAACTATCCAAAGAACGACTTCGGATTGTGGAGGCACGCTATAAAATTGGTTCACTTTCACGACTTGATTTACAACAGGCAAAAGTTGATTTTAATGCCGACAGTTCAAAACTGATTCGGCAACAGGAAGTCCTTTTTGCTTCACGCATTAAAATAAATCAGCTGATGGCTCTGGATAATATTGAGAAATTGTTAGTTCCAGCCGATACTGCAATACATTTCAATGCATTGTTATCGAAGGAAATAGTTTTTGATAAAATGATGAAAATGAACAGTTTTATTTTGTTGGCTGAAAAAGAAAAAAATCTGAGTGTTTTAGACCTCAAAAGTGCTCAAAGTAAAAATTATCCTTATCTGAAATTAAATGCCGGCTATGGTTTTTCTCAAAATAAATATGAAGTTGCAACTTATAAACAACAGAATAATTTGGGAACAAATTACAGTATCACATTGGGATATAATCTGTTCGATGGATTCAATCGCATGCGTCAACAAAAAAATGCAAAAATTCAATTAGAAAATAAAGATCTTGAATTTGAACAACTTAAACTCTCGTTGAAAAGTGATTTTTCAAACATTTGGATGGCTTATCGAAACAATATGGAGCTTACCAATCTCGAACAGGAAAATTTAAGCAATGCAAAGGAAAATTACCAAATCGCCATCGACCGTTATAAATTGGGTGATTTATCTGGAATTGAACTTCGTGAAGCTCAAAATAGTTTACTCGAAGCAGAAGAGCGACTTGTACAAGCACAATACAACACAAAACTTTGTGAAATTTCGCTCATGCAAATCAGTGGGCAGATAACTGAGTATTTAAAATGATATTTGTATTTTTAATTTTATGATTTAATATTTCAAAAAGACCTGACATTATTTTAAAAATAATGTCAGGTCTTTTTTGAAAACACATTTTTGGAAATTCAATTATAAATTCCACAAGAAACTATTCAGCAACTTTTGCTTTCCTTGCTTTCAGTTTTTTAATTTCTGCTACAAGTTCATCATTTTGTATTTCCAAATGATTGATAGTTTTCAGCAATTCGTTTAATTCTTCGTTTTCTATTGTTGTAGGATATTGGGCATCAACACGTTCCAGAAAATCAGCCAATATATTCATGTAATTCATAAACGCATCGTAAGCGCTTTCAAAATTTGTTCCGTAAGCATCTTTATGACTCATATAGCGAAAATGATCGGTCGTTTGAAGTAACATCCAATCGAGTAAAAGTGGTTTATCCGAACATAATCGTACTCTTTCACCCACAGCATATAATTTATTCAACGCTTCCTGCTGTAAATCATTTCCTGTCCAGGGAGTAAGATCTTTCTCATTTCCAACCCAACTAATTGGATATGGAACAGATAAAGACCCAGCGGAGTCAATCTTTTTAGCGAGTTCGGCAGGCAAAACAAAACTCATATTTTGCTCCATCGCATGATAAGGCAGTGCTTTAAGAAAATCAAAAATGCCTGTATGTGCAGGTTGAGTCATTCCAAGTACTTCATAACCCATACCTAAAGTAATTGTTTTTTCATCTGCAGGTAAACCGGCTATCCAGCTGATAAATTTTTCGGCTGATAACATTGAGCCTGCAAACCGAAAAGCAATATCATCACTCAATTTCTGATTTCTGACCAACAGTTTTAATTTTGGATTCGAAATATGAGAATAAACAAAATTAGGACTTTTCCATCCCAAAATATGTTTAGCTTCGTCAATCAACATGGCTTTATATCCCATTTTAGATACAAGTGAACCAATATCATCAGAATAAATCAACTCCGAATTGACCAAAGTTGTGGGTCGTTTCCCAAATAATTCTTCTATTTTATTAGCATGTTTAGTAACTTGCCTTTCGAATTCGTCAGCATCGAAAATTGAGGACAATGAATGAGCAAAAGGCTCAACTAAAAATTCGACACTACCGGTTTTTGAAAGTTCTTTAAAACTGTCAATCACTTCGGGGGCAAACTGCTCTAACTGTTCCAACGCAGGACCCGAAATTGAAAATGCACAACGGAATTTCCCATTCGAACTACGAATCATATCGGTAATAGTACGATTGGCAGTTAGATACGATTGTTCAACAGTATTTCGTATCCTGTCTTCTGTTTGAAAATCATCATAATAATAATGATCCTGACCAATTTCGAAAAAACGATATCGTTTCAAGCGAAAAGGTAAATGTATTTGAAAATATAAACAAATGTTACGCATATACTTTGGAGTTGATTAATTGTTAGTATTTAATTGATTAATTGTTTTTAGTTTTTGAAAGTAATCTGGAGTATTAAAAAGTCTTTAAGATCTATTTAAATATCTGTTTTGCATTTATTTATAAAACGCTTTCGTAAATTTTACGGACTTTTAATCCCGCATCGTACCATTTTATATTATTGGCTTCATCGCGTCCGAGTTCACGAAGGCTATTATACATGGCAGGGTTTTTTACAATCGAATAAATTGCATCGGCCATTGCATCAATGTCCCAATAGTCTGTTTTAATGGCATGTGTTAATATCTCCGCACATCCTGATTGTTTCGAAATTATACTCGGCGTTCCTACCTGCATTGCTTCCAGGGGTGATATGCCGAAAGGTTCCGATACCGAAGGCATGATATATACATCACTTTCTGCAAGCATTTCGTGCACTTGTCTGCCTTTCAAAAAACCTGTAAAATGAAATCGGTCTGAAATCCCGCGTTTTGCAGCCAGATCTATCATATCAATCATCATATCGCCACTGCCAGCCATCACAAAACGCACTCCTTTGGTTTTTTGCAATACCCGATGAGCTGCCTCAACGAAATATTCAGGTCCCTTTTGCATTGTGATACGTCCAAGAAAAGTGACAACTTTGTCTTTACGAGGCGTTTTTTTGAAGGAATCCACATTTTCGAGCGGTTCTACTGCATTGTGTACCGTGGTTACTTTACGTGGATCCTGATGATATTTTTCAATTACAATCTGGCGGGTTAGATTACTTACCGTCATAATATGATCGGCCATATCCATTCCACGTTTTTCAATGCCATATACAGTTGGATTTACTTGTCCTCGGCTCCGATCGAAATCAGTGGCATGAACGTGAATCACAAGGGGTTTTCCACTTATTTGTTTTGCAAAAACTCCTGCCGGATATGTAAGCCAGTCGTGTGAGTGTATTATATCAAAATCTATCTGGTGAGCAAGTACACTTGCAACAGCTTCATAATTAGAAATTTCTTCGATTAAATTATCGGGGTATTTTCCCGAAAAACCGATACATCCTAAATCATTGGTATGTATTCGGCGATAATCGTATTTAATTCCATTGCGCAGCCAGAAATACTCATCTGGATGCATCATCGATCCTATCCGTTGGTTCACATAATTCCAATCATTTTCTATCCAAACCACAGGAACATTGCAAGCGCCAATAATTTTCAGAAAACTCTGGTCTTCATCGCCATGTGGCTTCGGAATTACAAATGTAATTTGCATATCGGGCTGTAAAGCCATCCCTTTAGTAAGACCGTAACTCGCTGTACCTAAACCACCCAAAATATGAGGGGGAAATTCCCAACCAAACATTAATGCCTTCATCTTCTATTTATTTTCAATTTTTTTTAAATAATCCAACACGTTCAGAATTTGAGATACACTCATGGCAAATGACATACCTCCATGCCCTTTATAGGGTGGGTTTCCATCAAATAATTCAGGAATTGTACCGATACAAAGTTCTGTCATTTCGGCTTCAAATCCGATTAACATTTTCTTAATAAATGAGATTCCACTTTGCTTATAGATCTTTAGATAGGCTATTGCAAAGCCTCCGAACGTAAACGGCCAAACCGGACCATTATGATAATTTCTGTCACGTTCAAGCATACCGCCTATGTATATTGGTCGGTACGAACCACTTTTGGGACTCAAACTTCTCAGACCTTTTGGAGTCAGCAATTCCTTGGTGGTTATGTCTAAAACTGATTTTTGTTTTGCTTTATCAAGAGGTGAATGTGGTAACGCAACTGCCAGAATCATATTTGGACGAACTTCCCAGTTATTATAATTATCATCTACATAATCGTACAAATAAGTCCCATTCCAAAATGTATCAACAAAAGCCTGACGGGTAATTTCAGCCTGATAATCAAATAAATCAGCGGCATGTTCATTGCCTGCTTCTCTTGTTAGTTCCGAAGTAAATTTAAGCGCATTGTACCAAAGTGCATTTATTTCAACCACATAGCCAGAACGGGGTGTAATAGGACTTCCATTTTCTATTGCATTCATCCATGTTGCAGGTTTATCTTTTCCGTTCACATAGAGCAACCCATTATTGTGTATAAATAAATTAGGATGATTTTGCTTTCTGATAAAGGACACGATTTCCGTTACAATTTTTTCGAATCGTTCAGAGGCATCTTTCATCGATGTTGCATCTGCATATTGTTGTATGACCCAAATAAACCAAAGCAAAACATCCGGATCATCAATGTTTTGAAGTTTAATTCCCTGAGTAGTTCCACCTAAAAATATTTTAATTTCTTCCAATGATGTTTTTATTATTGCATCGAAATAATCCATTCGGTTAATGGCAAATGTGCAACCGGGCAACGATACAAACTGATCACGGGCACGGGCGCCAAACCAAGGATATCCGGCAAGTAAATAGGTTTTATCACCTTCGCGTTTGTAAAATTGTTGGGCCGAGTTTTTCAAACAACTATACATATCTAACCTATGATTTCGTCGTTTCATTTCTTCGTCCCAAAGCATTTGTAATTTTCGCGGAGAAGTCTCAGAAATTCCTGCCGAAAATATTATTACATCGCCTTTTTTTACCTGCATTTCGAAAAATCCCGGTACTAATAAATCTTCTTTGTATTCGTAGCCACGTTCTTTTTCTTTATAATATTCAATATTTTTATACCAGGCAGGATTGTGCTGATAGGTATTTTTTTTCGAAAACTGCATAAAAAGACAAGGATATTTATCATACAAACACATGCTAATACCTTGTGTGGATTCTTTGAATGAAGTTTCTGCCTGACTATTTTCGTGCGTTAAATCATTGATACTCCGAAATGCAAGAAAAGGTTTGAAACGTAATGTTGTTGCAGAATGTGCTTCGAGCAATGTGTATTTAATAAGTACGCGGGGTTCAAAAGAAACAAGCATTTTTTCCTTTGATAAAATAACTCCACCTACCCTGTAAATTGTACGTGAAATTACTTCACAATCAAACTGACGAATGTATTTATGGCCATTAGGACTAAAGTTATTCCCTTCGTATTGATGTATCCCGAGATTGAATTCGGCATCGTGCTGAATTACAGTCTCATCCAGCGAGGATAACAATACATGGTTAGAATCATCTATGTCGGGAAGAGGAACCACCAATTGTCCGTGATATTTTCGCGTATTACAATCAATCAGTGTTGTACTGTTATAAGCACCGGCACGATTTGTTCGAATCATTTCTTTCGAAAGTGATTTATCAAGATTCATCAACAGTGTTTTGTCAAAATTGAGGTAACTCATAAAGTTATAGT
>CAYNHC010000146.1:1426-2829 GCA_964396705.1 uncultured Paludibacter sp. | reverse complement strand
AAAGTAATTTTATTGCATAACTGACGTTTAACTTAATATTTAGATGTACTTTTGCAATGAAGTATTACCTTGAATTATATTAAATGACAATTGAAGAACATAAAAATGAATCAGGAAAACAATTCCTTAGTGCATTTTTTCTACCATTAATTATCGGATTGTTAATGGTTTTAAGTTTTGTATTTGAGCAAGGTATGGAACTTAATTTTCATCATGGGGGTGTTTTTCCACGAAGTTTTAAGAACATTCCGGGAATATTTTCATACGTTTTTATACATGCTAATTTTGGACATTTAATTAATAATGTAGTATCATTTGTTGTATTATCGGGCAGTTTGTTTTATTTTTACAAGCCAATTGCATTAAAAATATTGCTTATATCATATTTGTCGAGTGGAATTATTCTTTGGTTTATAGGACGTGAAAGCTGGCATATAGGAGCAAGCGGATGGATATATTCATTGGCTTTTTTCTTGTTTTTCAGCGGATTATTACGCAGACATATACCACTTATTGCTATTTCTCTAATTATTACATTTTTGTATGGTAACATGGTTTGGCATGTGTTTCCGTGGCAGGTCAATGACCCTATTTCGTGGGAAGGACATTTAGCCGGAGGTATAACAGGCATTGTGTTATCAGTATTTTTTCAAAAGTCAGGACCGCAAAAACCCGTAGTTATTTGGGATGAAGATGAAGACAATGAGGATTTTACAGATAATGCGGATGATATAAATGAAGTCGGGAAAGAATTTTAAAAGAAAATAAAACTACAATATCACATATTTAATTTCTAATTTTATGAAAGAAAATAACCCCAAAGAAGTCGATTTACTTCAACTTATTTCTATAGTTTTTCAATGGATGAAGCGAATAGTTTTTGAAATTGTTAAATGGTGCGGAAGCATTTTGCAATTAACCTATAAGTATAAATGGATTGTTATTATTACTTTGATTTTATTTGTCGCTTGCGGTCAGTATTTTGCCAGACCATCAGCCAGAGTATATAAAGCTGAGGCAATGGCAATGATTCAGGGAAGTGATGCCCAAACATTGAGAGAAATATGTAAGCAACTTGAAAATGCAATGTCAACCAATAAACAATTGTCACTTGCTGCCAAAATTTCAATTCCTGATAGTGTATCAAAAAACATTGTAAGTGTAAAAACGTATAATGTGATTGACTATTTAAAAAATGGAACCGCTGATCAAATCGACTTCAAAAATACTCACTCGCCTGAAGATACATTGAATTTAATAATGAATGACAGAGTTTACATTCAGGTTAAAGTTAGAAAAACCTCTCAGGTTCCGGTTATCCAGGCTGCAATAATGAATTTCTTCAATCAAAATCCGGTTTTAAAAGAAAAGCATGAGGTTAACAAAAGGAATTTGCTCGAAAG
>CAYNHC010000146.1:0-1326 GCA_964396705.1 uncultured Paludibacter sp. | reverse complement strand
GAATTTTGTGGGATTCTGTTTTTTGAATTTTCTGATTTTAAAATCAAAGATTAATTTCTTTACTTTTTTATACCAGAAATAAAAAGCAAATTTTCCTGCAAAATATTGAGCCGGTATAAACAACAAACCTTCCCACCATGTCAGACTAAAAATACTAACTACTGCCAATGTCTGAATTATATAAAAAACCGGGAATGTCAAAAGGCTAAGCACATAATGGAAAGAACTGAAGAAGCCTGAGAACTTTACTTTCATGGCTTTTCGGATATATACAGGACTCTGAAAAGGCAAGAAATTAAGTATAAGCCCTAAAATAAATACCGGCAAAGTGAGAAAATAGAACCCACATTTCATCGCAATTGTACCTAAATTGCCCGTATTTCGTGTTAAATTTTCAATTCTTAAATTCTCTTCCTTCAGTTTTGTGTTCAATTCGGAGCATAATTGGTTTAACGTTATTATTTCGTCACCTGATTTCTCAATCTGGACTAACTTTTTGCCAATTTCTTTTCGAGCCATAAATCGGTTAACTAAATTGTCCGACAATCCCATCTTCTTTAACATGGCTTCGTTTGCAACATAAACTGAAGTTTCAAAACAACTGTAATATTCCTTTGTATCCAAATGAACAGTTAAATTTTCAAGGTCAGTTTTCAATCTGTTTCTAATTTCATTGATCGCAACCGGAGGATTTTCATTGTATGTTTTTATATAATCAAGCACCTCTATGGGCTGCCCGATATTGACAATAACATTTTTGCCGAATTTCACAAAATCCTCATATTCAAAGCCAACAGGAATAATTTTAATGCTTTTTGAACTTCCTAATGCTTGCTGGGCAGAAAAGGCAATTCTGAAAATCCCTTTTACTAATGGTCGGATTTTTCGTTCAAGTTCCTGATTCCCCTCAGGCATTATACACAAAGCATTGTGACGCTTCAACAGTTCAACACATTCATCAAATACATCGGCATTTCTGCCAAGATTTTCAATTCCATCCCGTATCCGAAATGCCGGTAATATCTTCATAGACCTTAAAATATGGGCAACTTTCTTGTTTTTAAAAATATCTGCCCTGGCAAGATAAACCATCGAGTAATTATCGGAACTAATAGTTAAAACGCCCAAAGCATCCATTAAAGCATTCAGATGATTAGGTGCAAAAATTACGGGTCCATCGCTGGGTATGTTCTCCTTACCAATAACTATATATTTGTTGAAAAATCGTCTGAAAGTAGCCTTTATATGCTTTCTAACAAGTTGATATGATAAAGGCAAATCGTATATTTCTGACATATAATTAAAATAATTTTAGTTCTACTTTTA
>CAYNHC010000145.1:0-8645 GCA_964396705.1 uncultured Paludibacter sp. | reverse complement strand
TTTGGGGCTTTCAGGGGCGCAATGGCAAGCCTGACGAAAACCATGTGGCTGCAACGCTTAAGCATTTTGTTGGTCATGGACAACCTGAAGGCGGACGGAATGTAGCTCCGGTTAATATCTCAAAATATGATTTGATGAACAGTCATATTTTACCCTTTGAAAAGTGTATTCAGGCTGGGGCACTGAGTGTTATGCCGTCGTACAACGAAATGAACGGACAACCCAACCATGCCAGCAAATGGTTGCTGAACGATATTCTCCGTTCTAAACTTGGGTTTAGTGGATTGATTACTGCCGATCAGGATGCGCTTCGCGAAATGTACAAAACGCACCAAACCGTTTCCACACTTGCAGATGCCGCCAAAGTGGGCATTGAAAATGGCATTGCAATTGACTTGCGTTACAATATTGGTGCATACGATGAACTGGAAAATCTTGTCAAAACGGGCAATCTTAAAGTTGCTTCGATTGATAATCTTGTTTTAAAAGTACTTACGCTTAAATTTATGCTTGGTCTTTTTGACCCAAAAGATATTGACGAGAAGGAAATGCTGAAAGTAACCAATGGTCAGGCTCATAAAGCATTGGCGCTGGAAGCTGCACATAAATCATTGGTGTTGCTTAAAAATCAGAAAAATACCTTGCCACTTGATGCTGAAAAACTTAAAACCGTTGCAGTTATCGGGCCATTGGCCAAAGGCGTTCATTTTGGAGGTTATACGGCTGAGCCCCGCAAAGGTATTGATGTATTAGATGGAATAAAGAATTTTGCTGGCAATAAATTTCAGGTAGTTTATGCTGAAGGTTGTAAATTGGCTTTGGAGGAAAGTTCGTTTTGGGAAAATGGTGGACAAACACCAAATTCACCCGAAAATGAAGCTATTTTGATAAAGCAAGCGGTTGAAACGGCTTCGACAAGCGATGTAATTGTGTTGGCGTTAGGCGAAACGGAATCCTTCAGTCGTGAAGCCTGGAGCGATGAACATACCGGCGACAGAGAAAGTTTGGATTTATTGGGCAATCAGAACAAATTGGTAGAAGCCGTTTTACAAACCGGAAAACCGGTGGTGGTACTTATGTTTGGTGGTCGTCCGTTGAGTTTTAATCAGGTGGCTCAAACAGTTCCGGCGATTATTCAGGTATTTTACCCCGGTCAGGAAGGTGGAACAGCCATTGCCGATGTGCTTTTTGGAAAAGTAAATCCATCAGGAAAATTATCAGTCACCATTCCGAAATCTGTGGGTCAATTGCCTTGCTACTACAGCCGAAAACGATCGAGAATGCGTGAATATGTTGGAGGAGAAGCAACTAATAAACCGCTTTATCCATTTGGTTTTGGATTGTCGTACACTCAGTTCGAATACAGCAATCTGACCATCGATCAAAAGCAAATTGCTAAAAATCAGTCGGTAAATGTATCGGTGAAAGTTTCTAATATCGGAAAAGTTGCTGGTGAGGAAATTATTCAGCTTTACATTCGCGACAAAGTAAGCTCTGCTACTCGTCCTGAAAAAGAACTGAAAGATTTTGCCAAAATAAATTTAAATCCCGGGGAAACAAAAACAGTATCATTCACTGTGACACCCGATAAACTGGAGTATTATAACCTTGATTTGAATAAAGTAATTGAACCGGGTGAATTTGATGTGCTGGTTGGAGCGAACTCAGACGATTTGAAGACGGTGAGTTTCACTGTTCGTTGAATAGCCAACTTTTCCAAAGTTTAAAACTTTGGAAAAGTTGATTGTTAAAAAAATGGTAAATAGTAAAACTTGTCCGTCCACTGACGGATGAATAAATAGTAAATAAATAGATGAAATACGGACATTTCGACGACAGCAGACGTGAATACGTCATTACCAATCCTCGCACACCTTGGCCCTGGATTAATTACCTCGGCAATGAGGACTTTTTTAGTTTAGTTTCCAATACCGGTGGTGGATATTCTTTCTATAAAGATGCCAAATTTCGCCGCATCACACGCTATCGCTACAACAATGTGCCGATGGACAGTGGTGGTAAGTATTTCTACATCAATGATGGAGAATCGGTTTGGAGTCCGGGTTGGAAACCATGCAAAACAGAGCTTGATAGCTATGAATGCCGTCATGGTATGAATTACACCACCATTAAAGGAGTGAAAAATGGGGTAGAAGCGGAGGCTTTGTATTTTGTGCCATTGAAAACATGGGCCGAAGTGCAGAAACTGACTTTGCGCAATACCACCAACGAAGTAAAAACGCTGAAAATTTTCTCTTTCGTGGAATGGGCATTGTGGAATGCAGCCACCGATATGGAAAACTTCCAACGTAATTTCTCTACCGGCGAAGTAGAAATTGAAGATTCGGTGATTTATCACAAAACAGAATACAAGGAACGTCGCGACCATTACGCTTATTACTCTGTAAATGAACCGATGCAGGGCTTTGATACCGATCGTGAGACATTCTTTGGCTTGTACAATGGTTTTGACGAACCACAAACTGTACTCGAAGGTGCACCGCGCAACTCAGAAGCACACGGTTGGTCGCCTATCGCTTCGCACTATGTGGAAGTAACTTTACAGCCCGGAGAATTCAAAGATTTGGTTTTTGTGCTCGGTTATGTGGAAAATGCACAGGACGACAAATGGGAAAGTAAAAACATCATTAATAAAACCAAAGCTAAAGCCACCATTGCACGCTTCGATACGGCTGAAAAGGTAGATGTTGCGTTGTCTGAACTACGTACTTATTGGGATAATTTATTGAATGTATTTACCATCAAAACCGGCGAAGAAAAACTGGATCGCATGGTGAATATCTGGAATCAATACCAATGTATGATTACTTTCTGTTTTTCACGTTCAGCTTCGTTTTTCGAAAGCGGCATCGGACGTGGAATGGGATTCCGCGATTCCAATCAAGATTTGGTGGGCTTTGTGCACCAGATTCCGGAACGTGCCCGCGAACGTATCATCGATATTGCTTCAACACAATTCCCTGATGGCGGTTGCTATCACCAATATCAACCATTGACCAAAAAAGGAAACAACGAAATAGGACAAGGTTTCAACGATGATCCCATGTGGTTGATTCTTGGAACAACAGCTTATATCAAAGAATCTGGCGACTTTACTATTTTGGATGAGCAAGTTCCTTTCGACAATGAGATGGGATCTGAAGTATCACTTTTCGATCATCTTACCGTGTCTTTCGATCACGTGGTGAACAACCTCGGACCTCACGGTTTACCATTGAGCGGTCGTGCCGACTGGAACGATTGTTTGAACCTGAACTGTTTCTCCAACGATCCGAACGAAAGCTTCCAGACTACCGAAAACAAATCGGAAGGTAGTCAGGCACAAAGTTTAATGATTGCAGGATTGTTCGTGGTGTATGGTCGCGATTATGTGGAATTATGCAAGGTAATTGGAAAAACCGAAGAAGCAGCCCGCGCTCAGAAACACATTGATGCCATGGTGGAAGCCATTAAGTTGAATGGCTGGGATGGCGATTGGTTCCTTCGTGCTTACGACTATTTTGGCAACAAAGTAGGTTCTAACGAAAATGAAGAAGGAAAGATCTTCATCGAATCGAACGGATGGTGTACGATGGCCGGCATTGGTTTGGAAGAAGGCATGGTGGCCAAAGCACTCGACTCGGTAAAAGAACGTCTGGACTGCGAACACGGTATTGTGCTCAACAATCCACCGTTTACGAAATACTATATCGAATACGGCGAAATTTCCAGCTATCCTCCGGGATACAAAGAAAACGCCGGTATTTTCTGTCACAACAATCCCTGGATTATTATTGGCGAAACTGTTCAGGGACGGGGCGACAGAGCGTGGGAATATTTCCGCAAAATTTGTCCCTCGTACACCGAAGAAATCAGCGATTTACACAAGGTAGAGCCTTACGTGTATGCACAAATGATTGCAGGAAAAGATGCTTTCAAACCGGGTGAAGCGAAGAACTCCTGGTTAACCGGAACGGCGGCCTGGAACTATTACGCCATTACACAATACATTCTCGGAATTCAACCCACTTACAATGGACTGAGAATAGAACCTTGTATTGCACCTGAATGGAAAGGCTTTGCTGTAACCCGTAAATTCCGTGGAGCGACTTACCAGATCGAAGTCAAAAATCCGAATGGAGCGATGAAAGGTGTCAAAACAATCACTATCAATGGAAAAACGATAGAAGGAAATATAATTCCTTTGGTTCAGGTAGGTGAAATTTGCAATGTAATTGTTTTAATGTAAACCCCCAACCCCTAAAGGGGAGAAAATTACAACTGTTTATTGAAAATAACGCAATAGTTAAAATATAAAAATCGATACTAACTAAGTTCCCCTTTAGGGGCTAGGGGTTATGAAAAACAATCTTTCACAACTTAGAAATCAGCTCTACAATGAACTGACGCATAATATCCTTCATTTTTGGGAAACAAAAATGAAGGATGATACGCGTGGTGGTTTTTATGGTCAAATTACAGGTGAAAATCAATTAATTATCGATGCTCCCAAAGGTGGAATTTTGAATGCCCGAATTCTCTGGTCGTTTTCTTCGGCAGCCCGGATGTTGAAATCAGCCCGTTATTTGAGCGTGGCGCAACATGCTAAAGAATACATCTTTAAGCATTTTTTCGATAAGGAAAATGGTGGAACTTATTGGATGCTGAAAGCTGATGGAACTCCTGCCGATACAAAAAAGCAAATCTACTGTCAGGCATTTTTCATTTATGCATTGGTTGAATATTATCGGGTTACAAAAGATAAAGAATGCCTTGAAAAAGCCATCGAGCTTTTTTTATTGATTGAAAAACACAGCTTTGATAAAGAATTGAATGGCTATTTTGAAGCATATAGCAAGGAATGGGTTTTACTGGAAGATTTACGTTTAAGCGACAAAGATGCCAACGAAAAGAAAACCATGAATACGCACTTACATGTATTAGAGGCTTATACTAACTTGTATCGTGTTTGGAAAGATCCATTATTAGCCCGGCAGTTGCAAAACTTGATTGATATTTTTCTTGAAAAAATTGTAAATAAAGATACATGGCATTTGGATTTATTTTTTGACGAAAAATGGATTTGCAAATCGGCAATCTATTCGTATGGTCACGATATTGAAGCGTCGTGGTTGTTGGATGAGGCCGCTGTGGTGCTCGGGAATGCAACAACTCTACGCAAAGTGCGCGATGCTGCCATAAAAATTGCTGTAGCTGCAACCGAGGGTTTGTTGCCGAACGGAGCTATAATGAACGAAAAAAACTGCGAAACGGGGCATGTTGATACAAATAGCGACTGGTGGCCACAAGCCGAAGCCATGGTTGGTTTTTACAATGCTTATCAATTGACAAACAACGATTTCTATTTGGAATATGTGTTGAAAAATTGGGTTTTTGTTCGTAATTTTATCATCGACAGTGATAATGGCGAATGGTTTTGGTCGGTTACTGCCGACGGAGAACGAGATCGTAAAAACGATAAAGCCGGCTTCTGGAAATGTCCGTATCACAACAGTCGGATGTGTTTGAAGCTGATAGAAAGAATAAAAGTTAATTGACTATTTATCAATTGACCAGTTACTATCTCAATCTGAAAAAACTTGTAACTGGCTAATAACATTATGTAAATATTAAAAACAATGAAATCATCACACATTTTTCTCATAGCATTTTTCTTAATTACTTCGGTTCAATTAATCGGAGCGCCAAAGAATTCGCCAGTTGCTCAAAATGGTCAACTTCAGGTGAAGGGCGTTCAACTTTGTAATGAGCATGGAGAGCCATTGGCTTTGCACGGTGCTAGTCTTGGTTGGCACAACCTTTGGCCTCGTTTTTACAATAAAAAAGCAGTGAAATGGTTGGCATCAGATTGGAAATGCAATGTGGTTCGCGCTGCCATGGGTGTTGGACTCGACGATTCGTACCTCGAAAACCCCCAATTTGCATTGCAATGCATGACTCCTGTGATTGATGCTGCGATCAAAAATGGTATTTATGTGGTGATTGATTTTCACAGTCATAAAATGCACACGGCTGAAGCCAAAGTGTTTTTTACTCAAATGGCTACTAAATACGGCAAATATCCCAACGTGATTTACGAAATATGGAACGAACCTGATTATTTTACATGGCCGGAAGTGAAATCGTATTCCGAAGAATTGATCAAAACCATTCGTGCCATCGATTCTGATAATATAATTTTGGTGGGCAATCCTCATTGGGATCAGGATGTGCATTTGGTGGCAGAAGACCCGATAAAAAATGTGACTAACATAATGTACACCATGCACTTTTATGCCGGAACGCATAAAAAATGGTTGCGCGACCGCACTGATGATGCCATGGCTAAAGGTATTCCGATTTTCGTATCGGAATGTGCCGGAATGGAAGCTACAGGCGATGGTCCGGTAGATGAAACTGAATGGCAGGCCTTTCTGGATTGGATGACGGACCGCAAAATAAGCTGGTGCGTGTGGTCGGTTTCCGACAAAAACGAAACCTGCTCCATGTTATTACCACGCGCTTCTTCCAAAGGAAATTGGGATGATAGTCTTTTGAAGAGCTGGGGCAAAATCAGCCGAAATTCTATCAGAGCAACAAACGACAATGTTGTAAAAAAGTAATTCCATAAGTGGTTTGTGAATTCAACCGAAAATTTGTAAACTTGTAGAATTTATTTTTTAAAGCCTGATTTTATGCATGTTTCTAATATTTTTCGTGAAGTAACCCCACTTTCAGCCGAAGATTGTTTTGTGATTATCAACCGTACCAAAACTGAATTTTCCTATCCCGTTCATGTTCATCCTGAATACGAGCTGAACTTTATCGAAAACGCAAAAGGAGCTCAACGCGTAGTTGGAGACTCGATAGAGGAGATTGATGACCTTGAACTTTGCTTGATTGGCAACGAAAAACTTGAACATGCGTGGATGAACAGTAACTGCAAGTCTTGCGAAATTCACGAAATAACCATTCAGTTTCACAAAGACCTTTTTCTTGAAAGTTTGCTTAATAAGCGCCAGTTTCACTCAGTGGCTGTTATGCTCGAAAATGCTAAAAAAGGCATGGTTTTTTCACGCGATGTTATCGTAAGAGTTAAAGAAAAGCTGAATTCGCTCAGCAATAAAGAAAATGGTTTTTATTCTGTTATCGAACTTCTGAGTATTCTACATGAGTTATCAGTCGATGAAAATTCACGCATATTGTGTACCAGCACTTTTGTAAATCAGGACGAATCGTCCGAAAGCCGGAGAATTCAGAAGGTAATTAATTATTTGCATGAGAATTACCAAAAAGAAATTAGGTTGATTGATGTGGCCAAACACGTAAACATGTCCGAAGTTTCGTTTAGCCGGTTTATGAAAAAGCGCACAGGCAAAAACTACATCGAATATCTCAACGACCTACGTTTGGGTATCGCCTCCCGTTTTCTGGTTGACACCTCCAAAACCATAGCCGAAATAAGTTACGAGTGCGGATTCAATAACTTATCGAACTTTAACCGTATTTTTAAAAAGCGGAAAGGTGTAACTCCCAAAGAGTTTCGGGAGAATTATTCCAAAATGAGGGTGTTGATATAATTGGTAAAGATTTTGAAATCGTAATTAATAAATGAACATGAATTAGAAATAACTTCTGAAATGGAAGAATTGTTGAAGAAACTCTCAACATATTTTTACCAACAAATTGATAAAGGTGTTTATTTACAAATAAACACCTTTATCAATTTGTTTTAACAATAATATTTTTGTAGTTTTACAATCTGAAATTTTTAAAATACAAAAGTTCAAATCATTATAAATCTTAAAAACAATATGTTATGAAAAAAATTAAATTATTTTCGATGATGCTTTTATCCATTTTATTAGCATCGTGTTCTGGTGGAAATGATCCCGGAAAGGTTGCTGAAAAGTTTATTGTAGCAATATATACAGCCGATTTTGATGGCGCAAAGACTTTATGTACAGAGGACTCAAAACAAACAATTGATTTTATTGCAGCTTTTGCTTCTCAAAAAGCAGATGAAATGAAGAAGTCAGATGTTAAATTTGAAGTAGCTAACGTAAAAATAGCTGAAGATGGAAATTCAGCCGAAGTAACCGGCGTAATCAAAGGAAGTCTGGATTTGGAAAGTGGAAACGCAATTGAATCGAAGGAAGAAAAAGTTCAACTTAAAAAAGTTGATGATAAGTGGCTGGTGGAAAACAAACTGAAATAACAGTATTATTTATACTCATTCTTCTGTTGTTTTTGAACGGAGCTTGTTCTTCTTCAAAAACAACAGATTCTTTTAATTACGCCACTGACTCAGTTCAAAGCGGAGATGTAATTCTTCGGAAAAGTTACGGGCTTATCAGCGAAATAGTGGTGGCGCAACTCCATGATACATTGGATATTTCGCATTGTGGAATAATAGTGAATGATACAGGAAACGTTTTCAGGGTTATTCATACTTTGTCGAAAAAGGTTTCTGATGTTGATGGAGTTCAGATTTGTGATTTGGAAGATTTTATGAACGACAGCCGTATCGAAACAGTTAAGGTCGTTCGTTACAGAAAAAACCCGAAAAAAATTGCTGAATGTGCAGTTGGTTATTTAGAGAGAAAAGTGCCTTTCGATGAACAATTTAACTCAAAAGATACCAC
>CAYNHC010000144.1:1554-8785 GCA_964396705.1 uncultured Paludibacter sp. | reverse complement strand
TGATATTCAGCAAATAAACACCCGAAGTTAACTGTTTCTTATGAATAACAAATTTATCTGACTCAACAACTTTATCAATAAGCTTTTCGCCTTCAATATTACACATTTCAACCACATATTTGCCATTATTCGGCATCTCTACATGAAGATCACCGTGTTGGAGGGGATTAGGGTATACTTTAATACCCTCCTGATTCATATTTTGATCGACCGAAGAACTAATACTCCCGATTAGGTTGACCGCACATGACGCTGTAATATCGGGATTTAAAGATATAGCGGTTATTGTAACCTTACCGGCAAGTTTCCCGGTTACCAAACCGGTCGAATCCACTGATGCAAGTGTCGTATCCGAAGATAACCAAGTAATCCTTTTATCTGTGGCATCTATAGGATACACTTTTACTGTTAATTGTCGTTTATGGACAGTACTGCTCAGGTTAATTTGAGTAGAAATAGTATTTAATTTAACTTTTGTAACAAGAATGGGTGACAAATCGAAGAATAGTTTCGATTCAGGGATCGTCTGTTTTTGCACATTAGGACCTTTGTATTGAACGTCCAACGCTTCACCTCCCCCTTGTTCAAAATAATGAACAACAATACTGTGCATTCCGGGTGCCAATGGAATCACGCCACTTGCTTCATTCACACCATGAAGACCATCATTATTAACTACCTCGTAACCATCAACATACAATTTACTACCATCATCCGAAGCTGTATAGAAAGTGTACATACCCGATTCAGCAATATTGATTAATCCTTTATAAATAAACGTGAAATAATCATCCTTGAGCCGGGGACTAAGATCAAAATTTTTCACAATACCAAACGCGAGAGGATATTCGCTGCTTAAATCAGGAATGAGACTATAAACCCCTTCAAAATATTCGTATTTAAGTCCCGGTGCAACCTGAGCAGGGTTTTGTGGCTGCAAATAACCCAACACGGTGATTTCAACAGATTCAGAGAATGTTACATTTCCGTCATTATCGGTTGCAGCCACTTTAATCTTTGGTTTTCCTTCCGATGGATTTGATAATGTAAAACTATAGGGTGCTGATGTATCTGTTCCAATTAGATTGTCATTCAAATAAAATTCTACTTTATTTACAGAACCATTGTAATCATAAGCTTCAGACTTTAATAGAATATTACTATTGATTGTAAAATAAGGATCGGTTGGAATTTCTAATGAAACTGTTGGCTTACCATCTCCAATGATTATTGAAGTACTCGTTGATTTTGCCGATATATCATTCTGCCCTATTGCTTTTACCGTTAACGAATACAACCCGGCAGGTGCATTTTCCCAATTGAACGAATAGGGAGCAATAGTGTCTTCTCCTAAAAGCGTGAGGTTAGCGAAAAACTGAACCTTCTGTATATCTGTTGAATTTGAACTCACATTTGCTTCGATAGTCAAATCGGAGCCCTGACAAACAAACGAATTTTGAGTGGGACTCACAAGTGCAACTTGTATTGAATGACCCTGCTCCACCGAATCAGTAAAGAGCCAATTCACCAAATCAGGTTCATCGTAAGCAGGCACCCAACTGGAATGTCCCCAACCTGTATATTCAGAATATTTCACGTTTCCACCTGCAGTATTAAGCGCGTTAACCATGTCACGTGTACCTTTAACCGGGACAGTGCCATCATCGCTACTGTGGAAGCACCAGATATTAACATTTTTAATCGAGGCGGCTTTCTTCGGGTCACCGGCGCCACATATTGGTAGAGCTGCCCTAAACATATCGGGAAAGCGTACTATGAAATCCCATGATCCATAACCGCCCATCGAAAGACCTGTCACATACAACTGACTAGCATCTATCTTGTAGTTATTCATGAGTGTTTCAATGATGTCTTTTACCATTTTTAACTCGGTACTTATCGAAATTTTATCGGTGCTATAGGAGCCAACTGACCAGTTGGTATTCACCCATTGCTTATTCGCCGGGCACTGCGGAGCAAGCACAAAACAGGGATGCGCTGCCTGATTCGCAGTTTCTGCCCATAACGTTGCACCTCTGGAACTATTCAAATGTACATTATTATCCGTACCACGCTCTCCAGCGCCATGTAAAAACAAAACAAGTGGATAAGTTTTTCCGGGGTCGTACCCATTGGGCACGAATAACCGATAAGGCATAGAATAAGTGGCAATGGATGCATTTGTATGTGTTTTATAGGTAAATGTTTGGGCATTAGAAAACACAGTGCCAACTATAGCAAAATAGAGAGCAATTAAAATTTTGATTATGCTGTTTTTTTTCATTTGTAAATTAATGAGGATATCTCAAATGTTGCTTTTGAGATACCCGTAAAAAATTAATTATTGTTTATCCTGGAAATACAAAAAGTATAAGTTAACCTACGTGTTTGAATGTTCCCGGATCTTCTGTTTTTCTTATTTCATTACGATTAACCTTTTGTTTACAGTATTGGTTGGTGTCGCTGCACAAATAATATAAACACCTCCGGTTTTAAACATCGAGTGATCGATTATGTATTCACTTTTTGTTACATTTTCCTGATAAATCTTTTTGCCAGTTGTATCGAAAATGGAAAAATTTATTGCATCTTCTGGTAATGTTATTAACAACGAGCCCGTAGAAAATGGATTAGGAAACAAAAAAGTATCACTTTCGCTTTCACTATCCGTCACATCAGAGATTCCTGTAACATTTGGCGTCCATTCGTAAACAAGTATTTTACCGACTTCGTCTTCTTCAACTGTTATTATACGTTTCCCGGTTGAAGAAACAAAAACATGTGTAGAAGTAGTCATGTCAATCCAACCTGAAACACTTCCAACTTCAGGACCAGGTATAATATAGCCTAAAAATGATCCATCGCTCATTTTATATACATCAATTTCACCTTGTTTTCCGGTTTTTGGTCCACCTGTTATTAAATATGTTACATAAAAATAGTCTTTATCTGCTGTTACCTGTCTGGCATCACCATTCCCATGAGTCGGCAAAGTAACTGAGTAGGCTTTGCTGCGCGATGGGCTACCCCAGTTTTGCCACACACTTACCGTCTTAATGTCGTCACCGTTTCCTATAACAAACATATCATTTTCTTGTACCCATTCCATAGAATATGCACCGTGCCCGACATTGGCGAACGTAGTCTTGGTTGCGGCACTGTATCGTGGATTGCCATTAGAATCAAAACCATTGGCAGGAAATTTATATATATCGCCATTCTGTCCACGTCCAATATACACATTACCATCGGAATCAATATCAAAACTATTTACCTGGTTTGGTTGGTTTAATGTACTTGACCATACTTCGTATTCATTTGACTGGTTCATCCCGCTACCATCACCGTTCAAGTCAACCCACATCCAATGCACGCGGCCACCTGAAGGTGTTATTGGTCTGCCTCGTGTGTAATTCCAACTATTCATTATATATTCATCTCCATTCCAACCAAAATGGACACAAAATGCTGCGCAAGGCACTGCTATTTCACCATCAAAACGGTACACCCACAACATGTTATTGTACATATCGGTTAAATACATGTATTTTTTGCCATTTATACTCAAAACTGTATGTGCGTCTTCGCATGAAGTTACTAAACGCGGATCGTTGGGATACTTAAATGGGTCTATAGAAATAGAGTAGTGACTCCAGTCTGAATTAAACCCCTGTGGTTTACTATAATCCATTTTAAAATGATGGTAACCCGAATAAATGTCTGCTCCATCAGTTGAAGGATCAACACTGCCTGTTGAAACAAATATGAAACCAACCATTCTCCAGCGTAATGTACCGTCGGGGTTTAAAGCGCGAATCTCAGCGCCACCGCCAGAGCCTTCGATACCAGGATAACCATCCATGGCTACATAAATGTTTCCATTATTATCGGTTCCCACTCCCGTTATTCCCCTGAAACGCAACATGTCGGTAGTACGTCCGGGAACAGGATCGCCCCATATGCCCCCTTGTTTTCCGAATGTACCTATTTGTGAAGGTGTACCAGAAATATCAAAAATTTTAATATCTTGATCAATGCCATTGTCTGCAACCAACAATTGTCCGTTAGTACGATTAATGCCCAATGCCACAGGATCGGCGATACTCGTTATGGTACGGCCATCTGAACATGTAATGGTGGGTTTATTTGAACCCGTTGGAACAGGATCGACCCTCCAATTAGGATAACTATTCTTAGTCGCATCTAAAAAACGTCCATAAAAATTATTGATAGTCCATGTATTACCGTTTTGATCAACAACCGATTTCGAACTACCCTTCGCCAAACTGCCATTGCCAATATAAACGCCATCTCTGTACACGCCCCTACTATGGTTACCTTCGTCCCATACCGAGTATGTCCTGCAAGTGCCATCTGCATCCACGACCATATCCTGAATATGGTTTTGCATGTGTGGACCTTTAGTCTTATGGGTACTATTACCGATAGCCCTCGACACGTAGGTCAATTGCTGTGCATTCAGAAACAGAGCGAATGTACATAGCAAATTAAGAAAGAAAAGTATTTTCATTACTTTAGATTTAAATCAACATAAAAAATATTGTATTATTTGTCAGTGTGTTGTGGTAACAGATACATTAATTCTGTTTACGATGAATTAGTGTATCTGTTTTTTTGAACTTCTTATTTTGTTACGATTAGCCTTTGATTCTTAGAGCCTTTGCCAGTAATTACATTCACAATATAGATACCTTCCGACATAAACATTGAATGATCCATTAAAAACTCATTCTTCACAACATCCTCCTGATAAACTTTTTTCCCGGTAATATCAAAGATAGACAGTTGAATGGCATCTTCGGGTAATTTTACAGTAAGCAAACCTCCTGGTAATAATGGATTAGGAAAGAGCAAAATATCATTTTCACCTTCGGGAGTATCAGTAATTCCTGTTTGAATGTTCCTAACTGCTAAATAATCAATATTCATATGTCCCCAGTCTCCTGTATCTTGCTTATACCTGATAGTATTATCCCCTGAATTTAAAGTAACTTCGTCCTCTTTATCTGTCCAGCAGCCCCAGCAACCAGTACTCGCTAAAGTTACCTGTCGAATCATTGTTCCATTTACGTATAAATGAATTTTTGCACCATCAGCTGCAGCATAGCGCAAAGTAATGTATTGACTGCCAGCAGTCGCACCTGTTATTGAAAACTGGACATAGTCACCAGTATTGCCAAAAGGGGCCGCAAAACCGGCTCCTGAATAACCTTGTTGGTCTTTTACGAGATGAGGGTCGCCAGGGCCAGCCAGCGTGGCATTTTCAGCTTCGAATTTAGTGAAACCACTGTTATAGACTGTAACTGAACAAATTGCGGTTTTATTATTATTGGCACTTGTCGCGGTTATCGTAGCATTTCCTGCACTCTTTGCTGTAACGAGCCCGGACGAACTGACTGTTGCAACTGCTTCATTACTGCTTGACCAAATTACCGTAGCCGTCGCATTCGAGGGTGAGACTCTTGCGTAGAGTTGCCTTGCATCATTTTTATCCAAATTTAGCACATTAGGTAGTAATGAAACACCTGACACAACAGGAACTCCCAGAATTTCCAATTCTCCCAATTGCACTCCGATTGCGGTTGTTGGATTATTTACTGAGTTAATTTTCAGCCTGTAGTATGTATAACTTGTTGAATTATTAAAAAAGTATGACTTTTTTAATAATCGTGTACTAAATTCCTCATTAGTTCTTAAGTCAAGTGATGTCCAGTCGGAACCGTTGTTCGAGCCAAGCAACTCCCAGTTCTTTGGGTCCCGATCGGGAAAATCATTTGCAGATGTAATTGTATATTGCGTAGCAAAATACGAATTACCTGACAACTGATATTGTATCCAGCTTTCACGTGTGCCGGGATTGGCATTTGCTAAATCAAACCATTTGGTAGTGGCGTCATTATCAAAAGCATTACCTTTTGTGTCAGGCTGATTTTCTCCTTGTGTCGTAATGGTTCCGGGCTCGTCAGTAAGATCCTTCAATTGGTTTATGCCCGCAAGAATAAATGCTTTTTCAATTGCCTCTTCCACAATAGGATCCATAACCTTATATCCTGCAAGATTCGGGTGAACTCCATCGCCAGAATATTGTGATTTCAATCCCTTTTGCTCATTCACCATTGGAGAGTAGAAATCAGCATAAATCATTTCATTTCCCTGTGCATAGGTTTTAATCAGATTATTCAGAGAACTGATGGAATCTATTGGATTTACACTTTGACTCCATGGATATTTATAAACGGGTAAAACCGAGCATAAAACCACCTTAATTCCATTCGTTTTTGCTAATTGCGCCATCGAAGCAATATTGGCATGAATCCTCTTTACGGTTGTAGCACCTCCATTTCCGGCAATATCGTTTGTGCCTGCCAGTATTACTACCACTGTAGGCAGAAAATTTATAACATCACGCTCGAACCGTTCCAACATCTGTGTTGTGGTTTGTCCACTTATACCACTGTTTATGTATGGTTTCCCACTAAAGAAAGCAGGATCAGCATTACTCCAACCCTCAGTAATTGAGTTACCCATAAAAACAACCCGGTGTTCATTGCTGGAAGCATATCCCGGTTTACCGAAACAGAGCAGTACCAATATCGTAAGTAATATTTTTGTCAGTTGTCGCATACTTTTAATTTTTCAGCAAAGTAACCATCACATCAGATTAAAATATTACCGGTGATGGTTACTTCGTGATATCAATTCTTATTTAGTTCAAAACTACTTTTTGAGATGATAATTTGCCCCCGTTTTGCACAAGTACCATATAAATTCCATTAGTTGGGATATTGATATTCAATAACCCGGAGTCATTACTTTGAATAGATTTAACAACAGAACCTCTGGTGTCGATAACCGTGATTAAAGAAGTACCATCTTGAGAAGAAAGATCAACCACAATATTATTGTTGGCACCATAAATTAACACATTTGCTTCGATATTTTTAGTCCCGCTTAAGATAGTTGGAACTCCAATCACATCAATTTCAGAATAACCTACATAACCATTTTGTTGATCACCAAATGTAAATTTTATCGCTTTAACTCCTGTAAGCATATAAGAATTTTCAACTGTAGCTACAACATGTGACTTTGTCCATGTATTACTATTTTCCGTGCTGGTATAAGCTAATGTGGTAAGATCTACAAAGTTATCAGGACTTGCAACTAATGAATAGGATGCAGTAACTTTCGGTCGTATTCTACCACCATC
>CAYNHC010000144.1:0-1454 GCA_964396705.1 uncultured Paludibacter sp. | reverse complement strand
TTGAGTAGGAAACAGTATAGTTACCTGTTGGATCTTTTATAACCGTAACATCACATGTAGATGTAAATTTCCCATCAATAGTAGTTGCAGTAATAATTGCCGTACCTAAATCAAGAGCTTCAACAAGACCGGACGAAGTAACCTCAGCAACAGCTATATTGCTACTAGTCCAGACAACATTCTTATTTTCAGCGTTCTCTGGAGAAATAGTGGAAGTCAATTGCTTTGTTCTACCAAGAATTATATCTGCAGTACCAGGTGTTACTTCGACTCCCGTAACTGCAATTGGAGTTTCAACAGTTAACGAGATATAATCCAAGTTCAACTGAGTTCCCCCTGAGGTTTTTTCATATCTGATAATGTTAGTCCCCGCAGTTAAAGTAGCATAATCAACATGACTTGTCCAACTGCCCCAACTTCCTGTATTCTTCAAATTTATTTGCTCAATCAGCACACCATTCACAATCAATTTAAGCGGGCAACCGGTTTCTGTAGCGTATCTAACGATAATATCATGCCTTCCTGCCTCCACTCCTGTTACTGTAAACTGGATATAATCACCAGGGTCGCCAAAAGAAGCGACAAAACCGGTTCCAGAATAACCCGCCTGATCGGTGACTACATTTATACCGTTTAGAGTCGCATTTTCTGCTTCAAATTTTGTGTAACCATTATCAATTACTGTTACCTCACAAGTTGCAATTTTGTTATTGTTTGCCGAGAGTACACTTATCGTGGCAGTTCCACCCCCCTTTGCAGTCATTAGTCCGGTTGAACTCACTGTTGCCACTTCCTCATTACTGCTCGACCATGTTATATCAGATAATGCATTCAAAGGGGTAAGTCTCGCATAAAGCTGCTTGATATCGTTCTTGTCTAAACTTATTTTCGTTGGGGACATGGTAATATCGGTTACCACGATATCACCCGGGGTTGCCGACGGGTCAATCCCTGCAAGTTTCTTTGCCTCGGCAATTGCTTCTTCAACGATAGGCTCCATAACCTGGTATCCCGCAAGATTCGGGTGAACTCCATCACTGGAATATTCGGATTTCAAGCCCTTTTGCTCATTTACCATAGAAGAGTAAAAATCAGCATAAATCATTTCATTATCTTGCGCGTAGGCTTCAACCAGGCTATTAAGAGAGCTGATGGAATCTATTGGATTTACACTTTGACTCCATGGATATTTATAAACGGGCAACACCGAGCATAAAACCACCTTACTCCCGTTCGTTTTTGCCAATTGCGCCATCGATGCGATATTAGCCTGAATTTTCTTTACCGTAGTAGCTCCTCCATTCCCGGCAATATCATTTGTCCCAGCCAGAATCACTACCACTGTAGGCAAATAATTCAAGACATCACGCTGAAACCGACCCAACATCTGAGAAGTGGTTTGTCCGCCAATACCACTGTTAATATAAGGCTTCCCTTCGAAAAAAGCAGGATAA
>CAYNHC010000143.1:0-8844 GCA_964396705.1 uncultured Paludibacter sp. | reverse complement strand
CAACGTTCGTATAACTCTATCAATTACAGCACTTTCGAATCCACGACTTTGTGCAAAATTGAATAATTTCCCCATTTTTTCGTATTCATATTCCCATTTCAGGGTTTTGAGTTTTGTTTTCAATATGGCTGCCAGCATTTCTTCATATTCTCCATCATCAATTGTTTTCAATGACTTAGTAATAAGTTCATTATCCAACCCTTTTTGTTTCAACGCATACGATATTTTTATTTTTCCCCATTTATTAAAACGAAATTTGTCTTTTGCAAAATAATTGCAAAATCGTTTTTCATTAATAAAATCTTCAGCAATCAGTTTATCAATGATTTTTTGTTTTTCGTCGCACGAAACGCACCAGGCTGTAAGTTTTTCCTCAACCTCCGATATGCAATGCTCAGATATTGAACAATATGAAGCTGCTTTGTGCAACAGTTCTTCAAATGAATATTCTTTTTTCATGGAGTAAAAATAAGTGTAACAGTTCTTGTAATTTGACTCACAAATGTAACCATTTTTCTTTTTACTTCATTAAATCAATTCAAAACATTTTTGCTTACCATTAAATAATGTTAAATAAATGAGTTTTGGGTAACAATATATTGCATAATAAATAAAATATGTAACTTTGCTGCATATTTGTTTACCAATTATGACAAAGAAAGAAAAAATAGAACATACAGCCCGGGAGCTTTTTTGGAAACATGGTTTCAAAAAAGTAAGTATTGATGAAATTTGCAAAACAGCACATGTCAGTCGTAAGACCTATTATACTTATTACAGTAATAAAAATGCCATTGTGCTTGCCATATTAGAATCATTGGCGAACACAATGTTTGAAAAGTATGAAGCTTTGATGAATGATGAGAATAAAACTTTTTCTCAAAAAATTAAAGAAATGATGGATTTGAAATCTGAAACTAATAAGCAATTTTCGATGGAATTTGTAGCCGATCTTTATAGCTCAGATATGCCGGAAACAATGGCGTATTTTCAATCCATGTCAACAAAATCTTTACAAATTACGCGTAATTTTTTTGAAAAAGCGCAGCAAAGTGGTGAAATGAATCCAAATCTGGATATCAATTTTGTGATGTGGTATATGCAGAAGCAAAGCGAATTGGTAAACAGTCCGGAACTTAAAACAATATTTCCGGATATTAAAGAACTGACAATACAATTTTCTGAATTACTGATTTATGGAATTATGCCAGTGAAAAATTGAAAAAATGGAGAAATGAAAAATTGGAGCATTAAATATTGGTTGATTTTAATTATATACATTTTTGTTTCGGAACTTAAAGCTGAAAACGATTCAATAGACATGCATTTGAATGGTCAGGTGGTTGTATGGACAACGACTCAATTTGAAAATCCTTTCATGGTGCAGCCCGGAGGTAGGTTTGTGCCAACATTAACCGGTAAATGGAATTTGAATGAGAATACTTTTCTCGATTTTGAGGCTTCGCTGAATATTAATGGAAATGTAACTTTCGAAGACTGGAAATATAATGATGCAGAAGGACAAATAAAACCATACCGTGTTTGGGCACGTTATTCCAGCGATAAATTTGAAATAAGGGCTGGTTTGCAGAAAATCAATTTTGGATCAGCTAAAATGTTTCGACCTCTGATGTGGTTCGATGGCATGGATGTGCGTGATCCGTTGCAACTTACCGATGGGGTTTATGGAATTCTAGGCAAATACTTTTTTGAGAATAATGCCAATATCTGGGCTTGGGGTCTGTTAGGAAACAAAAACCGCAAAGGCTGGGAATTTAATGCCACCGAACAATGGAAACCGGAAGCGGGTGGGAGAGTAGAAGTCCCAGTTTTTAATGGAGAAATGGGACTGAGCACAAATTACAGAAAGGTTCATGCTATAAATTTATTATCAAGTAAATGGAATGACTATCAGTTGCTTAATGAATCTCGTATAGGTTTGGATGGAAAATGGGATATAGGTGCGGGTGTTTGGTTCGAAAGTTCAACAACCATTACCGAACAAAATAATATCATGATTCCCCGTTTTCAGGACATGTGGAATGTGGGTATCGATTATACATTCCCTGTTGGAAGTGGTTTGGGGGCTACCGTAGAATATCTTCGTTTTCATGCCGGTGAAAAGTTTTTCGTTGAAGGAACTGCGCTTAATTTGTTAGGTTCAATGTTTACTTATTCACTATCTATTATGGATAATATTTCGTTGATGTTGTTTTATGTACCGGGACAAAATATGCTTTTTAATTATGCAAGCTGGAGCCGTACTTACGATAAATGGAGCATTTATGCCATTGGATTTCTGAATCCGGCTAATGCACAAATGATTACATTTCAGGCAAATAGTAAAAATTTGTTTTCAGGCAAGGGCATTCAGTTAATGGTGAGCTATAATTTTTAACAAGTGGGCATGCCCACTTGCAAAACAAAGAGTAAAGACTTTTCAAATGAAAATAATATGAAATCAATCGTAGAAGTAAAAAACTTAGTAAAAAAATTTCCTGTAGGTGCAGGATTTTTCACAGCGCTTAACGGTGTGAATTTGCAATTTTCGGAAGGTGAATTTGTCGGTTTGGTAGGACCAAGTGGTTCAGGAAAAACAACACTGCTGAATATTATCGGTTCGTTGGATATACCTACCGAAGGTGAAGTGGTGGTGTTGGGTAAATCGGTTGGTCAGCTCACACTGAAACAGGCAGCAAAATTGAGAAAGGAGGAATTGGGTTTTATATTCCAGAATTACAATTTGTTACCGGTTTACACTGTGTTTGAGAATGTTGAATTTCCTTTGCTTTTGCTGAATATGTCGGCTGGCGAACGTAAACAACGGGTGATGGAAGCACTTGAATGGTTGGGGCTTACCGACAAGGTGAATTCTCGTCCGGCGCAACTTTCGGGTGGCGAATGTCAACGGGTTGCTATCGCAAGGGCAATGGTAAAGCGTCCGGTACTTGTACTTGCCGATGAACCAACAGCTAATCTTGATTCGGCTAATTCGCACAATATTCTTAAAATGATGTTGAAATTGAATGAGGAACTGAAAACCGGATTTATTTTTGCCACTCACGACGAAAAAGTAATCGGTTATTTGAAACGCATCATCAGACTCGAAGATGGTAAAGTGGTGGAAGATAAAATACCCCAATCCGTCAGTTGATGGAGAGTAAGAGATAATACAATTGATTACTGAAAATTTGAATTATGAGCAAAATTAATAAAAATATCGACTTTTCCAACTCAAATCCACTTCAGGGGAAAGATGCAAGTTCCCCTTTAGGGGTTAGGGGTTCTTTTCGGAGTACCGGGGTCTTATTTAAAACCGCGTTCAGAAGTCTGATAGGCAATGGATTAAAAACATGGTTGAATGTATTTGTGCTTTCAATTTCTTTTGTGATGATTATTCTTATGCAGGGATTATTGAAAGGTTGGAGTACTCAGGCTGTGGACGATACCGTGAAATGGGAAATTGCTGATGGTCAGTACTGGCAGGAGAAATATGATCCTTATGATCCGTTTTCACTGGATTCGAGTGCAGTTAAAGTTCCTTCTGCTTTTAAAGAAGATATTGATAATCATTTGATTGAGCCTGTTCTGATTGCTCAGGGGAGCATTTATCCAAATGGAAGAATGAAAGGGGTATTGCTAAAAGGAATTCGCCCGGAGCAGCAAATTCTGAAATTACCAACAGGAGAATTGAAAAATGACTCAACAAACATGGTTACAGCAATTATGGGTGCATATATGGCCAAACAAACCGGATTAAAACCTGGTGATGTGGTAACACTCAGATGGCGTGATAAAAACGGTACATTTGAAGCAACAGATATTCAAATTGCAGGAGTTTTTAAAACTTCGGTGCCGAGCGTGGATAATGGTGTTTTGTGGTTGCCATTGGCGCAGTTGCAAAGAATGACTTTACAGGAAGATTGTGCTAATTACCTGATTAAGTCGCCCAAAACAGAAATAACCAATGTGTCAGGTTGGAATTTCAAAGATGTGGATAAACTTACTGAATCCACCCGATTATTGGTAGAAACCAAATCGGCAGGTACAAGTGTCATGTATTTTATATTTTTGTTGTTAGCCATGTTGGCTATTTTTGATACACAAACGCTTTCCATTTTCCGTAGGCAACGTGAAATTGGTACACTTGTGGCTCTCGGAATGACTCCAAGAGAAGTTGTGTGGCATTTTACGCTCGAAGGAACTTTCAACGCAATACTCGCCTTTGCATTAGGTACCGTTTGGGGTGCGCCTTTGATGTGGTATATGGTCAACAAGGGTATTTCGTTTAATATGGATGCAAGTGAAATGGGTATAGCCATGGGAGACACAATGTATGCCTCAATTACTCCCGGACTTGTTTTCGGGACTATGATTTTTATTCTAATCGTAACGGCTGTAGTCAGTTATTTACCTGCACGGAAAATTGCACGAATGATTCCAACCGAAGCCATTAGGGGAAAGGCATTGTAAAAAAAGAATAACCCCAAATCCGTCAGCTGACGGAGCTTCAAGACCAAGTTTCTTATAAGGAGTAGGGGTTTAAATTTTAATGAAATCAATACTAACTTAAAGTCCCCTTTAGGGGGTTGGGGGTAAATTATGATAAAATTCTTATTAAACGGATTATTGCGTGATAAAAGCCGAAGTCTTTTACCAATAATCGTTGTAACTATCGGTGTAATGATGACTGTTTTTCTACAAGCATATATGAATGGTATTTTTGCCGATAGTATCGAAACAACAGCCAAATTTTCGTCCGGTCATGTTAAAGTTACCACTGTTGCTTACCGAGAAAATCAATCGCAACTTCCTAATGATTATGCGATTACGGATGTTAGTGAAGTTCTGAAAACATTGCAGAATAGATATCCTGACATTACCTGGACCGAACGAATTCAGTTTGGAGGTTTGCTCGATGCACCTGATAGTGCCGGTTTTACGCGATCGCAGGGAAATGTGATGGGCATTGGTATTCACATACTTGGAAGTAATGAAGAAACCGGGCGAATGGATTTGAATAACAAACTTATGTCAGGCCGATTTCCGAAAAATAAAGACGAAGTAATGATTACCAACGAGTTATTCAGAAAAATGAATCTGAAACTCGGCGATGATGTAACATTATTATCGAATACGATGTATGGCGATATGGCTATGTATAATTTCAAAGTGTGCGGTACTTTGCATTTTGGTGTCGAATTTTTGGATAAAGGCTTGATTGTAGCTGATATTGATGACGTAAGAGCCGCATTAAATATGGAAGATGGTGCCGGCGAAGTGTTGGGATTTTTTAACGAATCTGCTTACGACAATTCGAGAGCTGAAAAATTAGCAACTGATTTTAATGAAAAGTTCACCGACAATGCTGATAAATTTTCGCTAACAATGGCACCTATGAGCAAAGTAAGCGGAATGGATTTCATGATAGCATATTCAGAAAATGCACAATTTATTGTAATATTCATTTTTGTTTTTGCCATGTCGGTTGTATTGTGGAATGCTGGTTTGGTGGGCGGATTGCGACGGTATGGTGAATTTGGATTGCGACTTGCTATTGGTGAAAACAAACACGAAATTTATCGTTCGCTTATTGGCGAGGCTTTGTTAGTTGGCATTATTGGCTCTTTATTTGGTATAATGATTGGGTTGGGACTATCGTGGCTTATGCAACATTATGGTATTGACACCACAGGAATGATGAAAAATTCGAATATGATGATGCCAACAGTTTTCAAATCGCTGATCAATTCCACTACTTATTATATCGGGTTTATTCCGGGTTTATTATCTACAGTTATTGGTGCTATGCTTGCCGGAATTGGAATTTATAAACGGCAAACTGCAACGTTATTTAAAGAATTAGAAAATTAAAGATATTTACAATTTTCACATTTACAATTTACAATTTATGAAGACATTAAAAATAAGTGCAATTTTACTTTTGTGCAGCTTCGGTATATCAGCCCAAAATTATCCTTCAGGCAAATCAATATTGGACAAAATTGATGAGAATATGTCGTCTAAAACACGTATTATAACCTCGAAAATGGAAATAGAAGGCACTCGGGGTAAACGAACCATGGAATCGAAATCGTGGAGTGAGGGTGATCAAAAATCTTTTACCGAATTTCTGGCGCCTGCCCGCGAAAAAGGAACAAAAATGCTCAAGTTAGATAAACAGTTGTGGATTTATTCGCCTACAACCGATAGAATTATGCAAATTTCCGGCCACATGTTACGCCAGTCGGTCATGGGCAGCGATATGTCGTATGAGGACATGATGAACGATACACCATTGCTTGAACGCTACAAAGCGGAGGTAACTGGTGAGGAATCAGTCGATAATCGCAAATGTTGGGTAGTAACACTCACAGCAATAAAAGAAGATGTAAACTATTATTCACAAAAAATCTGGGTAGATCAGGAACGATATGTTCCATTGAAAATGGATTTGTTTGCCAAAAGTGGAAAATTGCTAAAAAGAACTTTATTGAGCGACGTTCAAAAGATTCAGGGTCGGTGGTTCCCGAAAACTATGGTATATAAAGATATGCTCAAAGAAGGCAAAGGCACAAAAATGATTATTGAAGAAATACGTTTTGACGCTACAATCCCGACAAGTATATTTAACAAGGGGAATTTGAAATAAAAAATCCCGAAACTCTACTCTGAGTTTCGGGATTTTTTAAAGTCCCCTTTAGGGGATTTAGGGGTTTTATTTATGCCACAATTTACTCATATCTTCCAGTGTTTTTCCTTTGGTTTCGGGAACCATTTTCCAAACAAATAAAGCCGACAGAACTGACATTACACCGTATAGCACATAGGTAAATGTAATACTGAAATCTTCGAGCATTGGGAATGTGGAAGAAACCACAAAGTTGGCAATCCATTGAGCTGCCACAGCAATTGCTACAGCTTTTCCGCGTATGGTATTGGGGAAAATTTCAGAAATCAATACCCAGCAAATTGGACCCCACGACATCATGAATGCAGCAGTGTAAATAACTATAAATACTAATGTGCTTACCCCAATTATCTGTAGATGAGCTAAAGTACCAATAGCAAACATACCTATAGCCATACCAACTGATCCAATGATTAGCAATGGTTTGCGTCCAAACTTGTCAACAGTGAAAATGGCTACCAGCGTAAAAATAATATTGATAATACCCATAATCACCGTCTGCCACATAGCTGCATCGTTTCCAAATCCAAGACTTTTGAAAATTGTAGGGGCGTAATAAAGTACCACATTGATACCTACAGCTTGTTGAAAAATGGATAGTAAAATACCAATAATCAGTACTTTCCAACCATAAGTGAGCACGTTTTCTACTTTTTCGTGAACGGTTTCTTTTATTTCGGAAAGAATAGCTTTTGCTTTTACACTACCGTTAATTTTGCTCAGAATACTCAACGCTTTTTCATCATTGTGGTTTAGCGCTAAATAACGTGGAGTTTCGGGAACAAAGAACAACAAAAGACCAAAAGTAGCCGCCACAAACGATTCTGACAAGAACATTAATCTCCAACCTTCTGAGTTAATCCACACCGGATCTTTTCCGAAAACAATAAAGTAGTTTACAAAATATACTACCAACATACCAAAGATGATGGCAAACTGATTCCACGAAACTAATTTTCCGCGAATCTCAGCCGGAGCCATTTCGGCAATATACATAGGGCAAATAGCTGAAGCTAAACCAACTCCGATACCGCCAATAATCCTGTAAATGTTAAACGAAACAAGCAATGTTGAAATCTCTGTACTGCTGTTGAATAAAATCATTTCAGGAAATCCCGAACCAAGCGCTGAGATAAAGAAAAGAACTGAAGCTATAATCAAAGATTTTTTGCGACCAAATTTAGTTGCAAAAATACCGGAAATTATGCCACCGATAATACAACCGATTAGTGCGCTAGAAACTGTTGCGCCATGATAGAAGGTTGCAAGGTCACCGTAATGAGCAGCATCGAGCTGAAAAAACACTTTCAATGGATCAACAGCCCCTGAGATAACAGCTGTGTCGTAACCGAATAGTAACCCTCCAAGGGTAGCCACCAAAGTAACGCCGACAATAAAAAATTTATTAATTTCCTGAGTTTTCATAATATTAATAGTTACAAGTTACGAGTTACAAGTAATTTAGAGTGAAAAGCAAAAAGTGAATGAGATTATATATCAATATAACTTTCAAATTTATCTTGTAACTCGTAACTTGTAACTCGTACCTGAATTAAATATACATGTTTACAATTGCTTCGTAAAGCTCTTGTTTGCCACTAATCTGTTTTGGTTCGCCATTTGCTTTTGCGTATGCATATACGTCTTCGAAAGTAAGTTTTCCTTCTTCGAATTCTTTACCTTTACCTGCATCGTAAGAAGCGTAACGGTCAGAAACCATTTTTTTGTATGGAGATTCTTCCAAAATTGCAGCTGCCGAAAGTAAAGCGCGAGCCATTACGTCCATAGCACCTACGTGAGCAATGAATAAATCTTCGTTGTCAGTAGAGTTACGACGGATTTTAGCATCGAAGTTGGTACCACCACCTTGCATGCCACCGCCTTGAAGTACCACCAACATAGCTTGTGTCAATTCGAAGATATCAACAGGGAATTGGTCAGTATCCCAACCGTTTTGAACATCACCGCGGTTAGCATCGATAGCTCCCAACATACCTGCATCAACTGCACATTGCAATTCGTGTTCGAAAGTGTGACCAGCCAAAGTAGCGTGGTTTACTTCGATATTCAATTTGAAATCGTTTTCCAAACCAAATTCTTTCAGGAAGCCAATTACTGTTTCAGTATCAACATCATATTGGTGCTTCATTGGT
>CAYNHC010000142.1:0-8863 GCA_964396705.1 uncultured Paludibacter sp. | reverse complement strand
TGTTTCGTGTTTCGTGTTTGAAGAGTTTGAAAGTTTGAGGTTTAATTTCTTACTTTCTCAATTTCTTATTTTCTTATTTTCTTATTTTCAAACTCTCAAATTTTCAAATTTCTTAATTCTTCTTCAAAATGCCTCCGTTGCTGTAATGTAAAACTGGAGTTTTTCGCCGTAATTATTTTTTGCAATATCGAATCGTAAATGTACACGAGCATCATTCAGTCGGTATCTTAATCCGGCGCCGTAAGCAATTTTCAGTTTATCAATATCATAGTTGCTACTATTTACAACATCACCCGCAGAACAAAAAAAAGCCGCTTTTAATCTTTTGTATATTGGTAAACGGTATTCTGTTTGTAATAACATCAACACATTCTCTCGGTACATTCCTTGTCGAAATCCGCGTAAATTATCGCGACCACCCACTGTTGGCAAAAGCTGAAATGGAATTTCATTTTTACTGAAGACACCTGTATAAAGAGCCTGCCACCCAAAAACATGATTCTTAAAAACCGGTATATAATTTCGAAAATCAAGCGAAAAATCTGTTATAGAAAACGAACTTCCCAATGCTGTTCTCGAAGTACTTAACATTGATTTTACAAATATACCCTTTTGTGGGTAAAACTGGTTATCGCGACTATCAAAAGATGTAGTAAAACCAATATTTAACTGAGAAAAAGGATTCCAGCCGACCGATCCAAATCTCTGAAAAATTTCTTCTTTGCTTTCCTCAAAAGTTGAATTAGTAATTACACTCTCGCTTCTGTACGAAAAAAGTGGTCCTACAAATAGGTTTTTAGTAATTAGATATTGTGGTTGAATTACTAAACTAAAATTTCGGGCAGTATATGCCTGTTTAATTTGGGTTGGCAAATTGCTGATTCCATAATAATAATCAGGATAATTTCTGAAATTCAGGTTCGAATACAAATACCATTTTTTATTGTTAAGAAATATTTTGGGAGTAATATTAAAAATAAACTGATTGAGCAGGGTGTAATCCATACTACCTGAGATAGAACTGATTCTGCTTATATCATTGCTTTTAAAGTAATAACCTCCTGCTACTCCGGCCGACCAACTTGTTTCTTGTTGATACGCTGCATGAGGAATAATAAATAAACTCCTTTTCGATACAACAGAATCATTCTTTTGACCAAAAACCTGAGATGATATAAGTAATAAAAAAAAGAGAATCTGTTTTTTTTTGAACATCAGGTGAATAACGAATTAAAAAAAACAATCATCCCCGATATTAGGGATGACTGTTTTTTATTGAATGTAAATTTCAATTTATTATACTGTCATTATTTCTTTTTCTTTAGCAGCAAGCATTTCATCAATTTTCCTGATATATTTATCATGAATTTTCTGAACGCTTGCTTCCGAATCTTTTTCCACATCTTCTGGCAAGCCTTCTTTTACCATTTTTTTCAGATGTTCAATGGCTTCTCGTCGAGCATTCCGAACAGAAATCTTAGCTTCTTCTCCTTCATGTCGTGCCTGTTTGGCTAATGATTTGCGTCGTTCTTCTGTCAATGGAGGAATACCGAGTCTGATAGTTTCGCCATTGTTCATAGGTGTTATCCCAACATCTGAATTGAGGATAGCTTTTTCAATTACACCTATCAATCCTTTTTCCCAGGGTTGAATAGTAATTGTTTTTGCATCAGGAGTTGTAATGGTTGCTACATTCGAAATTGGAACATGAGAGCCATAATAATCAACTTTTACACCATCCAAAATTCGTGGATTGGCCTTTCCAGCCCGAATATGCGCCAACGATTCATCTAAAAACAGGATAGTGGCTTCCATGTTTTCTTCGGCTTCAGTAAGTATGGGTTTAATGTCTTGCATAATATTTTTAGTTTGTAATGTTGGGTTGAAAATATGCTTATTTCAATAATTTTTCTATCTGAATTTTTAAAGGGGGTAAATTTCTTGTTGCGACACTCCATATTATTGCATCATCGATTTTATCGTAACCATGAATTACCCAATTTCGCAGATCTACAATTTTTCTTGCATTATCAATTTGAATATCGGAATCAATTCTGAGAATCTTAGAGGCTGCTTCACCAATAATTTCCAATTCTCTTTCAACTCCTCTTCTCAACAATTTATTTGCCTTATATGCATTAAAATCTCTTGTATCTCCCAAAAATTCATTTATTGAATCGATAGAAGTCAGTATATCAAAAAGATATTTCTGGATTTCAAGATGCATAAATCAATTTCTTTGTATTTTCGATTCCTTTAATAAAATAGGGGTTTGATAATGAATTTTTAGTTACCAAATCTATTTCACGCTTAAATAAATCTTCTAACTTATAATGTAATTCGAAATAATTATCAGTATATTGATCAATTGATAAATTTTCAAAATCGATTAAAAAATCAATATCACTTTCTTCTTTAAAGTTACTTGTACAAACTGATCCAAACGCAAACATAGACTTAACCTTATATGTTTTACAAAGTTCAGTAAGTTGATTTATATTATCTTCAAGTAAAGTATTCATTATTTCAAAATTTCTTAATTCCTCACCAGCGTACCGATTTTTTCGCCTGACATTACTTTTTTCAGGTTTCCGGGCGTATCCATATCAAATACATAAATCGGCATATTATTTTCCTTGCACATGGTGGTTGCCGTAAGATCCATAACTTTCAAATTACGGTTATAAATCTCATCATAAGTAATTTCATCAAATTTGGTTGCTCTAGGGTCTTTTTCCGGATCGGCTGTATAAATTCCATCGACGCGGGTTCCTTTCAACATCACATCGGCTTCAATTTCGATGGCTCGAAGTGATGAACCGGTGTCGGTAGTAAAAAAAGGATTACCTGTTCCGCCCGAAAGAATTACAACTTCTCCATTTTCAAGACTTTGAACAGCTTTTTGTTTGGAATAAAATTCGCCAACTGGCTCCATTCTGATGGCCGTCAAAACACGTGATTTCACTCCTGATGCCTGCAAAGCAGAATTGAGAGCCAAACTATTGATAACCGTTGCCAACATCCCCATTTGGTCGCCCTGCACACGGTCAAATCCTTTTGAAGCGCCACTCAATCCTCGGAATATATTTCCACCGCCTATAACAATGCCAACCTGAACACCCATAGCTGCTATTTCAGCTATTTGCTGGGCATATTCAGCCAATCGTTTTTCATCAATTCCGTATTGCTTTTCGCCCATTAACGATTCGCCGCTAAGTTTGAGCAATATGCGTTTAAATGCTGCCATTTTTTTATTTACAATTTTCCCGATAGCTATCGGGGGTTACAATTTACCATTTTTCATTAGCAAAAGTAAATAAATTGCCCGAAATGTGCAAATACGGTTTTAAACCCGGATACAAATTGTTGACTTCTATTCTTTTGAAATTTTACCAACTTGCAGCAATTTTCCATCGTTCGATATTTTGTAAATATATAATCCTTTGGGTAAAGCTGATACCGAAAAAGAATTAGCATTTGAAGATATTTGTGTTATGGACACAGATTTGCCCTGTAAATCAAGTAATTCAAACATGTTGTTTTCAAAATTCACATCTGATTTGACATACAAAATTTCCTTTACAGGGCTTGGAGTTACGATAAATCTCGGATCTGCCTGTCTTATGTTTTCTACCCCCGAAAGTTTTCCGCAAACTCCATCGTAATATGAATGTTCATTGTGAAAAAGCTCTTGTTCATTTTGAACATAACATGCAAGACTGTAGGATATTCCGCAAGTGGTCTGGGGTAAATAAAATTGATAAAATCCGGAATTTGCATCACCAATTCCTTCAATCCAAACAAGATGATTATTTAAGGTTAATCTTTTCCTTTTTTCACCATTCAAGAGTTGTATTGAGTCTGTTTTTGTAACATACAACGAAGTTTTTTCCTGCGATCCATACAAATACAGTTGAACTGAATCGCCCTCCTGTAAAGTGAAATCGTACATTTTCATCTCTTTAATATCGGGTGTACCCTGTTGATACTTAAGAAATTCCAACATACCATATACTTTTCCAGCATCTTCTCTGACTAAACCTATCAGTGAAAATCTCGAATTTGAATCAAAATTATTGCGTTGAATTAATTTTTTATACGTTATGCGATTCACAACTGTGTCATTTTCAATAAAATACTGTATTACAGGCTGAGACGGACAACCAAACATCGAATATACTCGTTCCGACCAAAATGTGCCATAGGTTAAATGCTGTCGGATTTGTGTTGAATTACAATCTGTAAATTTCGGATTCAGATAAAGCGTTTTTCCATTTTGACTGAAACACACATGTTCCACTGAAAAAGAACCACCGCATGTAACAAATTCCATTTGTAAAGTTCCCAAAAGCCCGTTTACAACACTTCCAATTCCTTCAATAATAACTTCATTCCCCCATTCAAAATTGTATCTTTTTCGGTACGAGCCATTTATTTTTACAGAATCTATTTTCGAAATTATATTATAACTATAAATCCAGGGTATTGTATCACCAACCTGTTTATTGAAATCATACAATACGACTTCAAAATCTGAATACAGGTTAATTGAAGGAGCACAGTTTTTAATTTCCTTTGCTTTTTGTGGTTTAGCTCTGTAATAAGCGCGTCCATAACCTAATCCGGTATAATAAATTACTTTGTTTTCTTCGCGCAAGCCTCCAATTCCCACATAAACCGGATTATCGTCGGTACCGTTATTTACGCAAAGTTTATTGTAAAGAATGTTATTGATAACTGTATCTCCTTGTAAAGAGTAGCGAAGGAGATTCTGACCTGCAACATACTGAAATTCAGAAGGAGATGTAGTTATCAACACATTCCATTGAGCATTTCTTGTTGGAAATGGCACATATTCTATGGCTGAAAGTAATTGAACTGAAAAGAAAAGAACTAAAGTCAGATGTAATATTTTTTTCATAATATTCTATTTATGTGTTGTAAATCATTGTTTTGATAATTTTCCGGCTTGGAATATTTTTCCATTGGATGAAAGCTGATAAAAATACAATCCTGATTGAAATTGAGTTATGGAAATTGAATTCGAGATTGGACTGATTTCAGATTCTAGAATTAATTTCCCCTGCATATCGTAAAACTTAACATCAAACTTTTCTGTTAAATTCTTAGTTTCGAAATACAATTTATCAACCACCGGATTCGGATAAAAATTGATTCTATTATTATTTATTGGTTCATTTATTCCACTTATCACAAGTGGAGTTCCCCAAATGGATGAGTTTTTTTTGTAATAAACTAATTCATTTTCTTGAGTATCCCAGTTATAACCTATACATTGGTAGTATGGACCGCCCAACCCTTTATAATAAGTATAAGTAGGAAAACAACCATCTCCATGAATACCATTCCAACAGGAATCAGTATTTTTTATTAATTCTGTATTAACATTAGGTACAGTTTTACTTGATATTCCTCCACTAAATTGAGTCATGAAATTAGCTGTATTATTGTCAATTATCGGCTCCATTGATAATTTATCGAAAAAGGGATAAGGATTGTCTGTCAATTTCACAACGGACTTTGTTATTCCTGCATTATAACTTTCAGTAATGACACCTGAATTATAATTTTTCACATAACTCTTGAACTCAACATCATAAACCACGGAATCTATATAATCGGTTCTTGAAATATATTTCAATATTGTTTTTCTTTCTATTTCAAAATTATCCGGTGCAAGAAATATAAATCCAGGGGAATAAGCGTATTTCTTGTGAATTTCGTCTCCCGGTTGAAAATTGAAAATTTCTTTCCATGTTAAATTCTGAACTCCTAAATTGGGATTTGTTAATCCACATATATTAAATTCATTATTTGGTCCATAAATAGAATAATATGAAAAATCGGGCCAATAAATAAAATTAAAAGTATGTACAAATCCGTAATTTTTGCTGAGTAATATTTTCTTTCCCTCTAATTCGTGCGGTGTCGGCTTCATTGTCATATCATACACATGCAGCAAAATTGTTTTCACCGAATCAGTTACACCCATAAAAGTCATAGTATCACACGAGTTGACTGTTGCTGTAATTGACATGTCGTTTCGCTTAAAAAGTGTCCAACTCTCGCCTAATACTGCCTCTGTTTTAATTTTTATGGTGTCGTTCTTATCATTAAAAAAGTAATTCCACGTAGGAGTAATTACAATTTTTCCTCCCAGCCACGAAGCGCCAGAAGGATTGTAACAGCGCTGTTCATTAGTCTGAATATTTTTAAAGGGGTACAAAATTGAGTCGTTCAAGACCTTAACCGAATCAATCCTGAGTGGATAGACACTGCAATTCTCTTCGAAAAAAGCAATTCTATGGGAGTAAACTGTTTGATAATTGTACGCTTTATTGACAGTTACAATTGCAAATAAACATAAAAACATGATAATCAATCGTTTCATAATAATTAGTTTAAAATTATATTTATGCCAAAGATATTGAATTTTTAATTTAAATTGAATTTTTAAGTTAATTAATTGACAAAATTATATTCGTGAAATTAACCAGCCACATATCAAACAATTTTAAAATGTTTCTGTTATTCTTAGGAAACAAATGAATTTGAAGAATCCTATTTTTTTTGTAATTTTGACAAAAAGAAAATCAGCAATAAATCAATAAAACAAATATGAATAACTTGTTTTTCAGTAATGGCGATAAATTTCCACTTTTTGGTCTTGGCACCTGGCTATCGAAACCAAATGAAGTGTATAATGCAGTGATTGAAGCCATTAAATGTGGCTATCGTCATATCGATTGTGCATATATTTATGGCAATGAAAAAGAAATCGGAGATGCGCTTAGTTTTGCTTTTACAAATGGATTGGTAAAACGGGAAGAAATATTTATTACTTCCAAACTTTGGAACAGTGATCATGCGCCCGAACGTGTCGAAATGGCCATACACAAAACTTTAAAAGATCTTCAACTTGATTTCCTCGATTTGTATTTAATGCATTGGCCAATCGCATTTAAACCGGGACATGAACAAGCCAAAACAGTAGAAGAGCAGGCTTCGTTAGATGAAATTCCACTTGAAGTTACATGGAATGCAATGGTTGAAATGAAAAAATTAGGGCTGACTAAACATGTTGGTGTATCGAACTTCAATATCCCCAAATTGAATAAATTAAGCGCTAATTCAGGAATAAAACCTGAAGTAAATCAGGTCGAGCTTCACCCCTACTTTCAACAAAAAGAACTGGTGAAATACTGCCAAAACAACGAAATACTTGTTACAGCTTATTCTCCGCTTGGAAGTCGTCATTTGATAAAAACAGATGAAGGCATTCAGCTCGAAAAATCGATACAGGAAATTGCTGCAAAACATAAATGCTCCGAGACTCAGGTTATGCTTGCATGGGGCATGCAACGGAACACAACGGTGATTCCAAAATCAGTAAATGCAAGCCGCATAATTAAAAACTTCGAAGCAACAAAGGTACAATTAGATACCGATGATATGCATCAGATTTCCGAACTTGAACGTGGACAACGCATGGCAAAAGGACTTTACGTGGTTTTACCGGGAGGTAGTTATACTTATGAAGGTATTTGGGAAAAGTAAAATTTGAAGATTTGAAATAATTTGAAAATTTGAAAATTAAGAAATTGATATGCTGCTATTTATAAATTTTAATATGGCATCAACATTTCATTTACATAAGATTGGTAAAAGATGAATATTGAAATCAAAATTACTTCGGATGGTTCACACACGCTTTATGTGCCCGAAATTGATGAAAGTTACCATTCTACATACGGAGCTATTCAGGAATCACGACTTATTTTTATCGAAGCGGGCCTTAAACATAGTCAAAAAGCTGAAATCAACGTACTGGAAATTGGTTTTGGAACAGGTTTAAATGCATTATTAGCTTTAGAAGAGGCTGGAAGAAGTCAAAAACATATCCATTTTACAAGCATTGAAAAATATCCTATTGAATATAAAACAGCAGTTCAACTAAATTATCCTGAACAACTTAGTCCCGTTTACCGTACATTTTTCAATAAAATTCATTCTTGCCAATGGAATGAAATGGTTCAAATTTCGACCAATTTCACTTTAAGAAAAATTGAAACTGATTTTACAGATTTTGAACCTGATAGTTTTTTTGATGTAATTTTCTTTGATGCATTTTCGCCAGAAAAACAACCGGAAATGTGGTCGCAATATCAATTTGAGAAAATTTTCAGGCATTGTCATCAGGGAGCAGTGCTGACTACTTATTGCGCCAAAGGAAATGTACGCAGAGCATTGCTAAACGCAGGTTTTACTGTTGAGCGATTGCCCGGACCTCCCGGAAAAAGAGAGATTCTACGGGCTACAAAAGGGAAATACTGATGAATTTCTAATTGTTTGGATGTATTGCAATAAAATTTTTATAACGAGTGTAAAATAATGAAATAAAATTTATATCTTTGCAACTTCAAATTAAAGAAGTATAATTGACTTAAAAACAAGCGTAACTCTTTAATTATGAATAACAAATTATTAATTTTAAATATTTATCATGTATTTAACAGCTGAAAAAAAGCAGGAAATCTTTGGTAAATACGGAAAGTCTAACACTGATACCGGCTCATCTGAAGGCCAAATAGCATTGTTTTCATACCGTATCAACCATTTGACTGAACATTTAAAGTCAAACAAAAAAGATTATAGTACAGAACGCGCTCTTGTAATGTTAGTAGGTAAACGTCGTCGTCTTCTTGATTATTTGAAAGATAGAGACATTTCGCGTTACCGTGCAATTATCAAAGAACTCGGAATCAGAAAGTAATTCTGGCTTTCAAAAAAACTTTAAAGAAGGCGTTTCAAAAGCTATTTTGAAATGCCTTTTTTATTACCC
>CAYNHC010000141.1:0-8951 GCA_964396705.1 uncultured Paludibacter sp. | reverse complement strand
TTAAAGACGAAGACATCGAATGGCTTAAAACCTATGATGTTCAGTTTATAATTGCCGAAGAATAATATTTCAGAACCAATTCTAATTTTGCAGGAAATTAAACACTCAAATAATGCTGTTGCCAGCAAAGCAGAAAGGCTAAACTGGCAAAAGCAAACACTCCACTCATCGATAAAAAAGCATACTATAGTTACTCTAACACATTCTATTCATGCAAAAAACTTTGTGACCATCCTCATCAATAGTATTGAAAACGTGAAACCCAAATTTATTGTAAATACCAATATTATTAGAGTTTGATGTCTCAAGAAAAAGTGGTGATTTAGTTTTACTCATTTTCTCAATCATAAAATTGATTAGTTGCTTCGCGTAACCTTTTCCCTGGCTTTCCTGCAAAACTCCGATGAGATATAAATGTGCATATTTAACTGATTTAGGATGATATTTGTAGATAATTTTATCCATTTTCAGAATTCTGACGGTGGATTCAAACCCTATCTGAAACAGAAATGACAGATTTCTGTAAATAAACCGCCAATTGATTTTTTCATTCTTCGCGGTATTCCAAAGGGCTACCGCTGTATTATCCTCATTGAGATAAATTTCGCCTTTGTTCAATGACTCTTCAAAAACATACTCCATAATAATCCTCAACTTATTTTTGTTTTTTGATTTTTCCAACAAAAAGTTAATATGAGGGTCATTTTTAAAAGATTTTGTCAGGATATCAACGACAACATTCTTGTCTTCCAACCTTGCTTTTTTCATTTTTCTTACGCCTTAAAATAGTATTACTCATTTTTTGTTTCGTCAATGCAGAACATTATAGATAGTTCTGATTTGCGGAACAAATGTCATATTATTATGCGAGAAAATATTTGACAAAAGTCAAAAAATCAAGGGTGTAATCATTTTTTAGCACGAATCCGGCTCAATGTTTCCTGCGAAATGCCCAAATAGGATGCAATGTGACCTAAAGATGCACGTTTGAGGATGTGTGGGTGAGTAGCAACAAGCTGGTCGTAACTCTGTTTTGCCGTTTGAAACTGTAAGCAAAGTGTTCGTTCCATTAAGTCAATATAATATTTTTCGGTAAGTAACCGGCCAACGTAATTAAACTCCGGATGATTTTGATAGATATTGTCCAAATCTTCATGGGTAATGGCATATATAATACTGTCCTCAATTACTTCAACATTTTCATATCCAATTCTTTGGGATACAAATGAATAGGTTGCTGTTGCAAAATCATTTTCAAACCCAAACCAAGCGGTAATTTCTTTCCCATTTTGATAATGGAAACCTCTCAAAAAGCCTTTCTTTATAAAAAAAAGCTGATTGCATATTTTACCTTCGGAAATAAGCATTTCTCCTTTTTTTACTTTTCGTAAAAACACCTTTTCACTCAGATTTTCTCTGAGTTCGGTACTCAAAGGCATCAACTTACCTAATATTAAAAATAATTTTTCCATTTGAGAAAAACATCTGATTCAATCCAACTACCAGATTTGGGTTACAAATATACAGGTTTGATGTTGAATGTTTCGAATTAGAAGAATTATTTTTTGAGAATGAATGGGATAAATAAGTCAACAAACAAATAAAGCTCACCAAAGTGAAAAATAAAGCTCACAGACCAGTACTTTTAAGCTTTAAATCACTAATAAATGAGCTTTATCCGAATAAGCTTTTACCTTATCTCAATTTTCTTATTATTTGGCACCAGCAAATACAGCGACAACCAACAAAGCAAATATGCAAGACTGGCAATAGCAAAAACCACATAATAACTGCCGGTAATTTGCAGAATTAAGCCTACAGCTCCTGAAAATAACACACCTCCAATAGCACCGGCAAAGCCCGAAAGCCCTGTAACCGACCCAACAGCATTTTTCGGATAAATATCAGAAACAATGGTAAATATATTGGCTGCATATCCTTGATGCGCAAAAGTAGCCATAGAAATTAGTGCAACGGCCAACCACATATTGGAAGTGAATGATGTAAAAAATATTGGAACAACCAACAATGCCATGAAAAAGATAGTGAGTTTACGTGCCGCCAATGGATTTTTACCTCGCTTAATCAGATACGATGATAACCAACCACCGAAAATTGAACCTCCCATGGATACAATATAAATCACAACAAGCGGTAACCCAATTTTTGTCAGGTCAATATGATAATTGGAGTTGAGATATTTAGGCAGCCAATAAAGAAAAAACCACCAGATAGGATCTGTCAGGAAGCGTGACAAACAAATTCCCCAGGTTTGTTTATAGGAAATAATAGATTTCCATGTAAGTTTCTTTGTTTCCGGTTCTTTTTCATCCTGCAAAATATAATTGAGTTCTGCCGCACTTAATTTCTTGTTTTCTTCAGGTTTTCGGTATGTTATTATCCAAAAAAACAACCACACAAAACCCAATGCACCTGCCGAAATAAAAGCCCATTGCCAACCCCATTTCAGAGCAATAACAGGAACAATGATCGGGGTAAGTATTGCTCCAAGATTAGAGCCTGTGTTCAGAAGTCCAGTTGCCATGGCTCTTTCCTTTTTCGGAAACCATTCGGCTACAGTTTTGATGGCTGCCGGAAAATTAGCTGAAGCGCCGATACCAAGTCCAAAACGGGCAATCGCAAAAGCAACCACACTGCTCAACGCCGCATGAAACATTCCGGCAACACTTAGTAAAGCTACCGAGATAATAAATCCCAAACGTGTGCCAATTTTATCGAGCAATGCACCCATCGAAATCAATCCAATGGCATAAGCAGCCTGAAAAGCCATGATAATAAAACCATAATCTGATTCGGACCAACCAAACTGCACCTGAAGTTGCGGAGCCAGAATGCCCAACACCTGACGATCAACATAATTGATGGTGGTTATAAAAAACAGTAGCACCACAATGCGCCAACGGTAATTCCCGATTTTTACTGACATAGTTCGTGGATTAAATGGTACGCTTCTTCCTGTTCTTCGGGCGTTTCGCAATAGGTAACCACCACCATTTTCATTCCCGGCATCCAAAGTCTTTTGAGTTGTTCACTTATGGTTTCTAAGTCGCCCACTATGCGGGTATTAAGCACTACGCCCGTATTTGCAAAACTATTAAAAGCTTCTAAGTTGGTGTTTGCTCCGGGGTCGGTTTGAGGAGAAAAAGCTCCATCAGCCATTTTCAAGCCTTTTATTTTCAAAACAGCTTCTACCCAACCTGCCCAATCGCCACAGGAATGGAAAACCGGACCACCAAGCGGAGTACAAATTTTTTCTACCGATGGAGCAGCCATTTCGAGGTATTGTTCAGGTGCAATCATAATGGCATTGTCGTCGCTCATACCAAGTCCTGTCCATTGAGTAGATGACGCAAACCCATGACCGGGCGAGGCCAACGCAGAACCAATAAGTCTTACTTGTTCTTGATTAAATTGGATAGACAAATCCGCCAGTCGATCAAAAAGCAACATCACTTTTTCAGGCTCCATCATGGTATCCATAAAAAACTGATCGAGCGGATACAAATGCCCCACCATATTGAGCGGCGATTGTGTGTCTGTGAAAGAAACGGGCACGCGACCTTTGGTTTTTTCCATAAAATACTCAATCATGTTGAGCGTATGACGACCGATATTGGTTTTTGCGACTTCCAACGGCTCATAAGCCAGCACTTCGTCAATAGAATTGAAACGGGTTAGCAGCGCAGGTGCCTGACCTTCGTGCCAAACATAATCGCCTCCAAAAGCACTGGCAATGGTGCCGATGCCATACCACGGCTCTAAAAAGTTGGGAACATCAGCTTTGTACAACATACTTTTTTCCAAAGCGCCCAGTTGAAGTTCCAACGAATGCTTCATATCCTTGCAACCGTACGAAAAACATTCCGCCACCCGCATGCGGCGATACACCACCAAACCTGATTTTTGTTGCCAAAAATTAGCACAGGTTTTATTCAATCCCGCTGCATAAGCCTCGTATTTATCGTAATCAAAATTCTCAGGGTTGATAGGCAGCACCTGAGTTGCCTGTGAATCAGCTAGTTTGTTGTCGAATTGTTTTGCCATCTTTTCTTCAAGTCCCCTTTAGGGGATTTAGGGGTTGTATTTCTTTCTTAATTCCTCCACCGTTTCAAAAATTGTATCTATCTTATCATCGCTTACCGAATCGTCAATATTAATACAGCAAACACCTGTCAAATAAGGATTTCCGGATTCATTTACCAATGAAATTATCGTCTTTTGAATTTCTTCTTTGGTTTGTTTAGCCAGTTCTACCGGACTGTAACGAATATTCAGAAAAGTATTTGGCAAATGTTCGCGCAATACTTTAATGTCGCCACCCCAACCCACATCTAAAAAATCGAGATTCGGAATTTTGGCAAACGAAGCAGCCATGCGGTGTGGATCTGATCCGCAATAGTGAATACCATACGGACGTTTACTGCTCCATGCAATATCGTAAGGTAATAGAAATTCTTCGTAATCTTCCGCCGAAATCATTGTATGCGAACATTGAGAGTGCAACAAAACCGGTTTGCTTAAATGACGAACTCCGCGATTTACCGAAACAGAAGTTGATCCGGTTTCGCTTTCGAGAAAGTCGGTAAACTTCTCAATCACAGCTGCAATGGAATTGAAATACGCTTTCGTTTCGTCGGGCATCATCATCATGTCCAGAAAGATATTCTCACCATGCAAATCCATAGCGATATTCAGCACGCCACCCCAATTAATATCACCTGTCACATGTCCGTATTTCGATTTTAGAGATTCTGTGAGTTTTAGCACTTTTTTAAAAGCATCAGAATTGAAAGCTTCTTCCACGCTTACGTTTTCCAGTTCTTTGTGAGCTGCCAACACCTGAGGTGGATGGTTTTCGGAGTAATTCACTTCGCAACCCAGCATTTCCGAAAGCAGATATCCCGCAGCCAAATGCACTGCACCAATTTCAGGACGCACTTCCTTGCGATGTTGTCCTAAACCATAGCGCCCCCAGCGTTCGTAGAGCGCTTTTTCTTTTTGTTGCTCTACCTCTACTCGCCTCAGTGGATGATAAAAAAAGTCTTTATCAAAGGTGATTTTCTCGTTTTTATGCCACCATTCGGGCAGCAAAACTATATCTACAGGCAATGGTGTGTTGCCAAGTAAGGGATTGAATGTCATTTATATTTTGATATTTATTTAAAACTCACTGCTACTTTTTCAATTAAACTTTTTAATAAATTTTGCTTTTGACACAACTCCGCTTAGTAGTTGTACCTGAATAATATAATACCCAGGCTTTAAATCTGAAATATCAAGTTGATTGTTTTGTAATACTGAAGAAGCTTTCGTCTCCTGACCCTGAACATTAAAAATTCTGATATTAGTCATTTCTTCACTTGTTACTATATTCAGTTTATCTGTAGCAATAGCCGGAAATACAAAAATACTTGTAAATGGCACATCTACTGTTGAAGTAATTGATTCGAACCGAGCCAAAAGCGATACGTTCGATGTGTCGGTACTAATCGTTAAACTTGAATTTTTACTGATAGTAACCGTATCGGTTGCCAATGTCCATTTAGTAAATTTATAACCTGAAGCAGCGGTGGCAGTGAGTATTACTTGCGAATAGGCAGTAAATATGCCATAACCTCTAATTGTTCCCTTCAGATTGGGGTGAGGCATAGCACTAACTCGTACAGCTTTACCAATGTTTGAAGCCAATTTAATCACTTCAGTATATATATTGTGCTTTTTGATGTCATTTGTAACTACTTTACAAAAGTTGTAAGCTCCGTTTTCCTGCAAATGAGTTCCATCCGAATTACCCGTCAGATAATTTGGCCAAACATTGGCTTTTAGGTTGTTAAAAACACTGTCGGTGGAATAAGTTTTCCCTTTTGTACTCAGATATGCCATTGTACTAGCTTCCATATCAACAAAAGGAACATTCAATGCCTCTGCAAGTTGTTTCATGGCTTCGGTATAGAGTTTGTGAGCCTGTTGTACCCCCGAACCACTCCAGTTGTTTCGGGGAATTGATGAAAATAAAACAGGAAAGGCACCTTTTGCCCGTGCTCCATTGATATAAATGGTAATATAATCCTTATATGTTGTTGACGGAATTGTATAACGTGCTGGATCATCGGTTTTTTCATCGTTATGTGCAAACTGAACAAACACATAGTCTCCCTTTTTGAGCAAATTATTCACAGTTGTCCACCGACCTTCATCATAAAAACTTTTCGAACTTCTGCCTGATGCAGCCTGATCATTTACAGCCACGCTATCTTTATTAAAAAAAGCTTGTAGTAGCTGCGCCCAACCTGTACGTGGATATAGGCTGGCATCATACAGCGAAGCAGTGCTATCGCCGATAACAAATACTGTAACTTTTCCTGCATCCGTTTTTATTGAAATTAGCAAAAAAAGAATCAAAAAACAAATAAATGAACGTTTGTGATTATTCATGAAAAATATTGTAATTTGTTGTCTGTTATTTTTTTAAAGTCGTATAAATCTGGATGATTGAATCTTTTTTGTCTTTTAATTTATTCATAACTCACCATCACTTCTTCTCCCCCAACAATCATCAACCGATATTTATCAACACTCAATTTTTCAATTACACCTTTCGAAGCTTTTGGTTTTAATTTGCTGCTAAAAGTTAGATAACCTTTGCCTTCGGTAGCAGTTACTTTAATGGTTTTTGTATCCATAAAGAGTTTTATTTCGCCGTTTGGAGTTGGAACAGTTCCTTCCATCCATTCCAATCCGCCAAGGTTTGGAGTGATAGAAAATTCAGCATAACCTGCTTTTGTCGGTTGAATACCAAGGTAATACTTACCCAGTAAATAGACAGGACTCGCTCCCCAGGCATGACAAAGACTTTTACCGTATGGACGACCGTACATTGCTAAATGCTGTGTTCCTTTGTCAGTTGGATTGTATTTTTCCCAGAAAGAAGTAGCACCTTCGCGAATCATACCACCCCAGTAGTCTTTCATTTCTTTCATCACGGTTTTTTGCTCGCCTATAGCACACAAGGCTTCCAACTCGTAAAAACGCATGTAAGGCGTACTGATTTTCATTACTGAATCGTTCAAAAGCACTGATGTTTTGATTTGCTGCTGTTGTTCGGGAGTCAGGTAATTGAAAAACGAGGCAAATATATTGGAATAGCGCGTAATCTGTTCCTGCTGAACTCCGTTGAGACGATTATGCACCAAGGCGTTTTTTGTTTCGTTCCAGAAAGCCGGAATTAGTTTTTCGCGTAAAGCCAATGCCAATCCATCATACTTAACTTTATCAGTGTTATTCTGTATCAAATCGGCACACAATGCCATGGTTTCCAGACTTTTACAAAACAACACCTGTTCGAAAGAAAGTTCTCCATGTTTATCCATATAACCGTCAGCCCAATCCACAAATACCCAGTCGCCGGTAAGTCCTTCAACCATGCCGTTGGCATTAGTACGACCAAGTACATAATCCATCATACTCTGCATACGCGGATAAATCTGCTGAATAAAATGGGTGTCACCGGTAAATTTGTAATAGTCGTATATGGACAGAAACCAGTAAAAAGTATAGTCCATAATGGTGTTGGTATGACTGGTAACAGGGTCTTTGCCACGCAATAACCATATCGTTTTTTTTACTGTTTCACTATCGAAAAAGAGGTAATAATTCATCAAATAACTTTGAATAGCATCGCCACTCCAGGTCCAGCGGTCGCGTTTTATACCGTCGATAAAAAACTCGCGGGTAGTGAGATGCATGGTATATTCGCCCACTTTCCAGATATTATTCAGTTCTTCATCGCTACTGCGGAATTTGCCCCGATATTGAACAGGCTTGTATTCGTAGAGCATGCTAATATCGGCATAATTTACTCCGGCATCTTTGATAATATACACGTAGCGGAAGGCTTTGCTGGTACCGAGCACATAGTTACCTGTTAAATCTCTGCTAACATTTAGGGCGTCATCGGTAATCGTTGAGCCATTTAATGTGAGTTGATCAAGTGTTTCACAATACTTTATATCGAGTGCTTCTTCGGGGCTTTCGCCGTAATAAATATTTACTTTTCCACTTCCATTTAATCCCTGAAATTCAATAAATCCGAATGTTTCTTTTCCGAAATCAATCAGTTCCCCCTCATTTTTTTTCTCACGTTTCACAGCTACCAATGGCTGGGTAGCCAATTTGAATTTCGATGGTGGTGTATCAACTGATTTGAAACTATCAGAAGTGGCAGCATCCATATAAATTGTAGCTGAAGTGTCACTGGCTTTTCCGCTTTCGTCAATCCATTCTTTATCTTCGTAAGTCACTTTCCACGAAGCATCCGAATTTACCGTTTTCCCTTTTACAAACAATGCAGGTGGAGTTGCTTGATTCCATACTTTGATGTTCAAATTGTGTTTACCGGCTGGCAGCATAAATCTCTTCGGCATACCAAATTGTAGTTTTCCGTCCAACTTGATATTAAATTTTCCTTCAACAGCTATTTCAATTTCTTCAGCTACGGCTAAATCATTTTTTTTACTGAATTCCACCAACACATAATGGCTGTCCATTTTCCAGAAATGTGGAAAAAATGCTCCACGTTCGGTACGGCGGTTGTTCATCTCGTTGCCGAGCCATATTTCGTAATCGCCCGGATACCAAATCCATGAAGAAGAAGTATTATTCATGACCCCTAACCCCTGAAGGGGAATTAAGTTAGTCTTATTTGCTTTGTTTTTGTCTTTATTCATCAATTTATCAGCATTTGATATTTATTGTACTAATCAGTTCTAGTACTAAGTCTTTAAGCCTGTTTAGGGGTTTGAGGTAACTCCCCTTCAGGGGTTGGGGGTCTTTAAATATCGTCTCCGTATCTTTCTTTTGTTATTTGTTGCAATGATTTGCCGCGGGTTTTGGGTGTCCAAATAGTGCCTATTATCAACGCGATAAGAAGC
>CAYNHC010000140.1:0-8977 GCA_964396705.1 uncultured Paludibacter sp. | reverse complement strand
AAAGAAAAAAGGAATACCCTTTAATGAGTTTCCGGTATCAGTATCTTTGAAGAAATTTACGTTTACAAACCTTGATGCTAAACTCATTTCAAAATGTTCTGTTGATAAACCGATACCGGGTTGAATAAAAAAACGATTGCAATCTGCATCTGATCTTTCCAAATGACCTTCGGTATCAGTAAAAATTGGAGTATAATAATACTGCGAATAGAAATTTCCAAGACCATATCCTCCATACACTTCAAACCGTGCAATTTTTAACTTTGTAAAGTATCCTGCACCTAATTCCATAAATGTATGGCTTGTATAATTAGTTGAGTTACCTGATTGATCCCAAAAACTACCATTTAACATTATACCTATATGATCGGTAACTGAGGCAGAAAGTTGAGGATCAAAACCCGACTCACCAAAATTAGCTACCATATTCACTTCTCCCGCTTTCGAAAACATAGGTGTATTTAAAACATTGGGTACATATTTCACGGTACAGGCCTGGAAAAGCATTATTATACCTATTACATAAAAAATTGCAAATAGTTGTGTTTTCATTGTAACAATTTGTTTTATATTCCATTATTCAATAATTACGTAAACAATATTACCATCTCTGTCCTGATATTCCTGTTTATCGGGGAAATATATTTTTACTCCTGCAAAGCCCGAAATTAAATAGCATATCTCATAATAAATGCCATCTTTCGGACCTCGAATTTGTTTAGTGCCACCAGCAGTTGATGCTTCACTCCATCCTACTTCCATACTTATAATATGAAATTTGTACATATCCGATTCAGTAAGACCCATTTCCGTACATGAAATTCTTAAAGGGACAGTATAAGGATAAACAGTACGAAAAGGATAAATACCAAACCTGAAGTTTGATTTTCCAGAATAATGAGTCAAAACGCTTTTGGCTGTATCAGCTATTCCGGCAGATTTTGCAGTTTCAGATTTTATTGCAGTTTTTGAATGAAATGCATAAGGTACACTCAGCAATTGAGTTACACTACTGATGGAATAAGCTGTTCCTCCTGTGATATCAATATCGGTTCTTAAATAATATGTTTCAGATTCCCACTTTATATCGGCAAAACTAACTGAACCTGATACAACAGTTCCTGTGCCAATGGCAATACTAATCAAACCATTTTCGTTGGTGACAGGTGTTTGAGTTTCGGCATAAATAGTAGAATAATAAGGTTTAGGGATTGCAAAAACCCATTTCTGTATGCTAATCTTCATACCTACAGTCTGATTTACTACTAACGCTCCTTTTGTGTTGCGAACAATGGCCTGATAACTTATTTTCTCGGGAGATTGAGCTGATAAACCGGCAATAAAGAATGCCACCGCCAATATTGATAATAGTTTTTTCATGATGATTGGTTTATAATTTTATAATGATTTTGAATGTATAAACTTCATTTTATAAACAAGTGTTTTTCAGAAAAAAAGCGAGAGCCTTCACAAGCTAATCTTTTACACAACGAACATATAATCCTGTAATTGCCGTTTCGTTATCGGGAAATATCATATTATACTCATAACTTACGAAAAATGCATCGAAGTTATCAGTGTCAAATTTTGAGAATGCCCACCAGTACGCGTACTCGTTAATAAAAGTATATACTCCATTTCGGTAGCGATATCCACCGGGAAGTGCCGTAAAACCTGATAGGTTGGTTGCTCCTACGTTTGGACTTTTCCAATTCAATGCACCTGATTCTTTTAGCTTTCCACCTGCTTCAGCCCAATTGCCAAGCAACACAATTAACGTTTGCCACTCAATTCGGGTAGGTACGTGCCACCCTGGAGGAGCTATAATCCTACTGTCGGCAAGTGCATGGAAGTTGTAAATATGTCCGTATTTTGTGCCATTTGCGGCATCATTGTTATAATTACACCAGGCACCTGCAGTAGTTTTCATCCAGGCATCGTTATCGGTTAAGTTTGTAATTGATACACCATTGCGATATTTGGTTGTTTTTAGATTTTCTGCCATCCAGACCTGTGTGCCTAAAGTTACGGTAGTATAGTAATTGCCGTCGGCATCCTTACATTCAACAAAGTTAAAGTTGATGTTTTTATTGCCGGCAATTTTTTCGGCTACAACACAGCTGTAATTTCCCGAAACTCCTTTAAAAAGGAAAATATCTCCCGTGTTATATGTAAATGGCACATCTGAACTTTTACTCTTTTGAATATTAATGTTTTGCATTTTTTCATTTCCGGCAAAATGAATAGAAGCTTTATTATTGTTCGATTGGCTGATAATCTTTGAGGAAACTAATTTTCCATTTTCACTTATTAATAACGTAAAAACTCCATTGGGTAATGTCAATTCAAATGCGTTAATTCCGGCGTTCAAAACATTGGAATTACTTAAAACATTTTTTCCATCAATACCAATAATTTCAATTTGAGCAGCTCCACCTTGTTCTGAATAATACAAAGTTTTGGCTTTGCCGACAATAGGAATTGGGAAAACGGTTAATAAATCTCCTGTTTCCGGCTCATTAAGAGCGGTAACATCAATTAAATTGAGTGCGCTACCCGAAGGCACAGTAGTAGTTTTGCCCTGTGTAAGATTCTGAACAACTACATTATCGAAAGTTGTACTTGCTCCGGTAGAAGTAAAAGTGATAGTAAAATCCGTTGCCATCATTTTTAAAGGAATAAAACCCAAAAACATTGTTGCTGTAACAACAACGAGAATGTAAAATTTAGTTTTCATAAGCCCTCAATATTTTTTTAGACATGCCTACTCTAAAGCTTTTCGGCTTCTGCTATATAAATTGAATTTATTTTACAGACCTTTAATATATAAACAATTAAAAAAAATATAAGTTTTACAACTTTCAAATGTTTCGAAAATAATTAATTACTCAGCGAAGCAATGATTAGTTACAGGGTGAAATACAAAACTCTGTGATACTCTGTGGAATTACTTCTATGTAGAAAGAAAAGTTACACGGTGTTACACTTAGGAAACACAGTGTTACACCGTGAAAGATAAAACCCTGTGATACTCTGTGGAATTACTCTGTGGAATAAAGAATCATTACACTGTGAAAGACAAAATAACAAGATACTCTGTGAAATAGCTCCTTGACATTTTCTTATGATTTTATTTGCTTTTTGTCCGGATTTTGAGGTAATCGATTGTATTTTATTCTTAAGTTATTATATCTTTGTAGTATTATAAGAAAAAGAATATCCGAAATTAAATACGGTAAAAATATTTTATTTATAAAATTAATTTCAATTATAATGAATAATCCTGATCTTCAATCTGAATTTAAAAATGTTGTTATTGACGATGACAATATTAACTTTGGATTAACAATTAATTCGGTGGGATATAAATCGATATTACCTGACGAAAAAATAGCTAAAGCCAATGTAAATAAGGATATCAGATTTCAATATAAAAAAGGAAAAGTATCGGATGAATTCAAACTTATTTATATCACCAAGGGTATAGGATATGTATGTTTCGATGATGCAAATGAAATAGAAATATCGAAGGGGAAAATTTTACTCATAAATCCCAACCAAAAATATACCTATTATCATTTAAAACATACCGAATGGAAAGAGTATTTTATAAGGTTCGAAACAGATGCGGCCTATAATTTGCTTATCAGAAAGTTTTTCCCGGCAGATAATTCAATAATTGATATTGGTTTTAATGAGGAATTAGTAAAACTATTTCACAGAGCAATAGATGTAGTTAAAAACGGACTGAAATCCTCTCAGGTATATTTATCAGGTATGCTCTTTCATGTATTAGGTTTAATAATTTCGGAATCAAAAAATAAGACGCTCGAAAAAAAGGAACTGCAAATCATTGAACAAGCCAAAATAATTATGACCGAAAATATTTGTGAAGATATATCGCTTCAGGACATTGCATCAAAACTGAATATAAGTTATACATTATTTCGGAAAAACTTCAAAAAATACACCAACGATACACCTGCCAAATATTTAAATGATTTACGCCTGAATAAAGCAAAACATTTGCTGTTGGAAACACCCTACTCCAACAAAGAAATCTCTTTTATGTTACAGTTTTCTTCTTACGAACATTTTTCAACTGCATTCAAAAAGTCCAATGGAGTAACACCTAAAGATTTTAGAATTAACGAATTAAAACACCGACAACAAGCCGTTGATTAATAAAATCCACCGCTATTTACATAAATTCAAACTCATACTTTTCTTATAAGAAAGGCGGAACTTTAAGCTCCGCCTTTTTGAAAATAATCGTTTTATTTGAAAAAAATTACATCACGACTTTCATCAAATTGTTGTTCAATTTAATCATGTAAATACCATGATTTAATTTTATTGAAGTAGTTCCTTCATTGGCATTCATTTGTTTAACAAGCTGTCCTGAAGCATTAAAGACTTTCAGCACATCACCTGTTTTTGTTCCATTAACAACAGCATCATTACCTGATACAGAAACAAAACATCCCTGAACACTATTATTCGTTAAACCAGTAGGTGTATCTGATGTTCCAGTTACAAATGGAGAAAAAGTACCATAACTTCCTGTATATGAGCCACCCGAGTATGTTGCCAGTTTATTTACGTATTCACCACCTTCATAATGACCGATAATATTGAATGGTCCTGTAGCTGTAACTTCAGAAGGCGTAAATTTGACAGTGGTAATTGATGGATTCGACGATGTCAGATTCCATTCTTTAAGGTTATACTGATAACCTGAGGCCGGTGAACCCGAGAGTGCAGAACTTACTCTTGCAGAAAATAGAGTTGGATCTGTAGGATTAACCGTTACCGGATCATAACTGGTAGAAGTTCCAACAGGAAATAATCCATCCATACCAGGAAAAGCCAATTTAGACAGGCTACCGGTTCCATTAGTTACAACATAACCGGTTATAGCAGGTACAGGGCCAAGAACTATAGCATTTGGTGCTCCGGCTGAAAGATCATAATCACCTAAACTCAAATTACCGTTCAATAACATGAGCCAGCCGTTTACAGCTATTGGTCCACTGAGAGATACTCCGGCAGGATTATTTATAACCAGTGCTTGATAAGTTGCAGGTGTTGCAGGTATTGTTAATGGTGTTGTGCCATAATATTCGACATTTGAACCTGTTGCAAGTGTAATTGTTCCTATTGGATATGCCGATTTTGAAAGATGTAAACCACCATTTATGGTAGCAGTGCCAAGCGAATCTACATTTACACTTTCGCAATATATATCACCACTGTTTGTAACTGTAGCTTTTGAAAGAGACAGACTACTGCCTGCTAAACTATTTATCTGTCCACCTAAAGAAATATTTACATTTACTGTGCCTAAATTTCTATAGTCAGCACGTAATGCCGCATTAACATTGACTACACCCGTAGAACCAACATTAAGATTTACAGTTTTACCAGCAGTTGCATTAAAGTTTATTATAGAATTTGAACCGGAAGCTGTTAATGTTCCATTTACATTCACAGTTAGATTATAAGCGCTTGCAGTTGAACCACTTGTACCTAACGATAAATATGAATTATTTGCTAAAGTAAGTGTTTTACCTGCATTAATAGTATAGGTAATATTGTCTTTACTGTTGTTATAAACAGAAGTTCCACCAGCTCCATCGCCACCAGCATAATTCGCTAAAATATCAGCATTTATTACAATCGTGGAACTTGCATTTTGAGGTTGAAAACGAGTAATTCCATAGGAACCATTCCCTGAAAGAGTTGCTAATGTTTTATAGGTTTTAACACCTAAAGCATCTGTTATTCCGCCAAAAATACCGTCATTAATAATATCTCCATATAAATTTAAGTACTTTGGGGAGGTATTGGCTGAATTCGCCCAAAGTTTACCTCCACTCTCAATTGTGAGATTATTACAATTTTTTGAAGATGTGTCAAAAATTACAGTATGTCCATTGCGTATCCATACATTTGTTGAAGAAGTTGTTGCAGTAGTTGCAGCAGTCGCACCATCCCAGGTACCTGCAGTTACACAAACTACCCATGTAGCATTTGCAGTCCAGTTTCCGTTTCCAGCGGAACCGTAATCACCAACAGCCTGTCCCCATGCTGAAGTACTTGTCATTAAAAGGCAAAGTACAATAAACAAAGAAAAAAGTCGAATTCTTTTCATAAAATTTAAATTTAACAGATTATAAAATTATTTTAAGCAAAAACGGTGTAAATATACTGAATATGAATTGAAAAAGTGAGATAAAATAACAAATTATTTTAAAAATAATGTAACCAGATCTTTGAAATTCATACTTATTTTTTGAAAATACAGTTTGAAAGATATTAAAATTAATGTTTTGTCAAAATTTCATCTTTAAAATAAATTTAATGCTGTATATATTAAAATGATTAACATAAAAAAAACATGAATAAGAATGAACTATTTGCTTTAAGATAAAAACTTTAATACATGTCAGATTGTTTTAAATTGTATAGAAATGTGCAAAAAAAACAATTATTGTTTAACTTTAAAAAAGAAGACCATGCCCATAAGAATCTTCTTCATTGTACCGTTCATGTCAGCCAGAGTATTCACTGCTATAACTGCACAGAATTTTCATGCAGGAATTACTGCAGCAGGAGAAAAGTCAACCGGCAGCGTTAGCTCTACAAGCTACCGGGTAGATTAACTTGTTTACACAACTGCTACAGGAACATCCAGTTCCGCAGCACAAGGTGTACGGCAACCCTATGAGATAAATGTCATTTCGGGAAACGAAGACATTTATGGTATTGAGCTACTTATGGCTTATCCAAATTCCACAAGTAACTCCACTATTCTAAAAAATACAAATTACGAATTTTTAATATTTTCGTATCAACTGTTCAACATCAGCGGATACATGATTCTCAATGCTGAAGTTTCAGATATCAAAGTTCCCATAAATATGGCAGAATTTACTCCATCAACTTATTTTGTGAGAATATATATTGATAACAAAGAAGTAAAAACTTTCAAAATCATTAAAAACTAATTATCATGAAAATAATTACATTTTTTCTGGTAATTGTATTTACAATTGCCGGTTTATCGGCACAGCCTCCCGAAAAAATGAGTTATCAGGCTGTGGTGCGTGATGCAGCCAACAAACTTATCACAAACCATGCTGTAGGTATGCGCATAAGCATACTTCAAACTTCGCCAACAGGCTCAGTAGTTTACAAAGAAACGCAAACTCCTACTTCAAATGTAAACGGAGTGGTATCTGTAGAAATCGGGGCAGGAACTACAACCGATGTATTTTCTAATATCGACTGGTCGAAAGGTCCTTACTATATCAACACAGAAATTGACCCTGCAGGCGGAACAGCTTATTCTATATCAGCCACAAGTCAACTGTTGAGTGTTCCCTATGCTTTGTATGCAAAAAATGTGGAAACCATCCCCAACAATTCGGTCACTTCTTCGAAAATAGCAGATGGAACTATCGTTACAGCCGATATGGCTGATATGGCTGTAAACTCTGCTAAAATTCAGGATGGTTCCATCACAACTACCGATTTGGCTGGCGATATTATCACTACACATAAAATTGTTGATGGAGCTGTAGGCAATGCCGACCTTGCTGATGGTTCAGTCACTTTTACAAAAATTGCCGATGGAGCTGTTGTTTCATCAAAAATTTCATCCATGGGAGCTTCTACCGGCGATGTACTGAAATGGAATGGCCTCACATGGACATACGCAGCTGATAATGCAGGAATTACTTTACCTTATTCAGGTTTTACAAATACCAATGTTGGCTTTGTTGTGATTAATGAATCGGGGATTGCTATTGAAGGATTGGCAACTTCAACTACTAATGAAGGCGGAGGAATGGGTCTTATGGGAGAATCACGGATGGATAACGGTACAGGAGTCAGGGCACTGGCTTCGGCTGTTACCGGAACTACCTATGGCGTAAGAGCAGAATCGAAATCGAGCAACGGATTTGGGGTACAAGGCAGAGCTACTCATACCACCGGAAATAATTACGGAGTATGGGGAGAATCAAACTCTACGGCAGGTTATGGTGTGGTGGCAGCTAATTATGCATCTTCCGGAACTACCTATGGAGTAAGGGGGATAGTAAGCTCACCTTCAGGATATTCCGGAAATTTTACAGGAGGACGATTTTACGTAAACGGAAAAGTTGGATTTGGAACAAGCGATCCTTCAGCCGGTTTGCACTTGAAAGGAACAGCATTTCCGGAATCATTTATATTTCTCCAATCTGCTGCGGGACAGGATGCGGGATTCCGCCTTTATGAAGGTGAAACTGTTAAATGGCATATCTACAATAATTCTACTGCCGGAGGTCTTGATATTTATAACAATGGAGTTGTAAACGCCATTTTCTTAAAACAAAGTAATGCGTATGTGGGCATGGGTACCACAGCCCCTACAGTAAAACTGGACGTGAATGGAAATGCACGAATCAGAAACATCGGTTCTGGAGCTTATACGGGCGTTGTCAACCGTATGGCAGATGGTACCCTTACCACTTCCACTTCCGACGAAAGATTGAAAGAAAATGTGACAACCCTTCATAATTCTCTTGATAAAGTTATGAATCTCCGTGGTGTAAAATTTACATGGAAAAACAATCCCGAATATGGCACCCGTATCGGATTTATTGCTCAGGAATTCGAAAAAATAATTCCCGAACTGGTTTTTACAAATGAAACTGATGGTTATAAAGGGATAAATTATGCAGAAACAACTGCTGTTTTAGTAGAAGCCATCAAAGAACTAAAAGCAGAAAACGATCAACTGAAACTGAATGCCGGGAAAATGGAAACCAGACTTACAGAAGTTGAAAAATTATTACGTGATAAAACTGACAAATAATTGTACCACACTTTTTCAATAAAAATATTTAATATGAATCTAATTTAATAAAACGAATCATCATGAAAAAACTAATCATTCTCTTTCTGTCACTAACGCTGGCAGGAACAA
>CAYNHC010000139.1:1715-8983 GCA_964396705.1 uncultured Paludibacter sp. | reverse complement strand
GGAATTCCGGCTGAAACCAACACAGCAACCACAAGCAGAGTTGGTCCCGGAACTCCTGCCTGACCGATTGACCCAACAGTTGAAGTAACCGCAATGGCTAAATACTGCGCCATAGTAAGTTCAATGCCATAAAGTTGAGCAAAAAACAATGCGACCAAAGTATAATAAATGGCATTTCCGGTCATATTTATAGTTGCTCCCAAAGGAACTACGAACGATGTTGTCTCTTTGCTGATTCCTAAATCATTTTCACAAGTATCGAGAGTAACAGGTAAAGTTGCGAGCGATGAAGCTGTTGAAAACGCCACAATCTGAGGGCGAAACATGGCTTTGAAGAATTTTAATAATGGTTGTTTTGAAAACAATTTTAAAGTAAGCGGATAAAATATTATCAGCATAAACAATGCTGCAAGCACGTTAACCCACAACAGGTTACCCACTTTTAGTAACAAAGCAAAACCAAACGAACCGGTAGCATCGGCCATTAGCCCAAACACACCAAAAGGAGCCACTAACATTACTTTACCAATACACCATATAAGTGCATCGAGCAAATAATTGAACACATTAATAACTGGCTGTTTTTTTGATGGATGCAGTGTGCTAATTCCAAATCCGAGAAACAGACCGAAGAAAATAAGTTGGAGAATATTGCCTTTTGCCATTGCATCAATTGGATTTGAAGGAATAACTTCAATAATTGTACTCCAGAAATCCATTTTAGTAGCAGTTTCATTGTAATTATCAGCCGGGAAAAACGAACGAATAGATTCAATTGAAATCCCACTGCCGGGTTTGAATATTTCGCTTGCTAAAACAGCTACAAACACGGCCATAAATGTTGTTACAACAATGTATGAAATCGTAATGATCCCGATTTTACCAGCTGATTTTGTTGCTCCAAGGGATGCTGCTCCTGATACAATAGAAATAAAAACAAGCGGCACCACAAGCATTTTGATTAATTGAATAAAAATATCGCCGAGTGGAGCAAACATGCTTGCTGATGTCCCCATAAGTTTACCTACTACAATTCCGATGATCATAGCAATCAGAATTTGAAAACTCAGATCTGTAAATATCTTTTTTGAATTAATTTGTTTTTTCATTTTTAAAACTTTATAAATGAGAGATATAGTTTGAATGATATTTTTAAAATTATTTTAATTTAAATGTTTTGAGCATCTCGGATAAATAAACCGGCGATTTTAGCAAAAAATAGATTCCGACTAAAATACAAATAACCAAAATAAGACCAAAAACCAGATAACTATTTTGATTGAAAAGACTTGTTGTTAATGAAAAGAGTAGCGAGCCTGATAAAATAAACACAAAAGTAACTAAATTGAGGTAAGCGATCATATCACCCAGTTTACGACCCAAACCAGCATTTTGTAGCATCGACAAATTTGGAATCTGAAAGATACCACCCGAAAACGCAGTGAGAAAAACCAAAACAGCATACAAATATATTCCTGTTTTTAAAAATGTTAATGCTGCTAATGTTATTAACATGCCTGTCAATCCGGTTAATATCAAACCTTTATTTACTGTATTGCCCGATATTTTTCCGGCAGTCCAGCATCCTGCAGCTATACCAATAGCAACAATCGCCATAATAATACCTGTTGTACTGTTGGTGGACTGATAAACGTTTTTGGTGTGAATGACTAAATTCATTTGCAAAATACTGCCGATAAGCCAGAACGAAGCTGCACCAAACACGGCACTGTTAACAGGATCGTGTTTGTGACCGAAACGGTATGATTCAATCAGAAAACGTACAGGATCCATTTTTAGACTATCGGTTTGTTCTTCAGGCAATTCGTTTGCTTTTATCTGACGTGTAACTACATATCCTGCAAGTGCAAGTCCCATGAAAAAGGCAAACAAAATCGCAGGACTGTAATTATCCGAAATAAATGATGCTGTTATTGTTCCGATAAGAATTCCCAGAAACGCCATCATTTCGAATACCCCGCTACCAAAAGAAACACCTTCTTCTCCTCCGATATCCCGAATCAAACTGTATTTAGAAGGTGAATACAGGCTGCTTTGAGTTCCCATAAGTAAAACCGAAAAAACAGCCAAATAAATCCATTGATAATAAAAGGCAAAACATGCCACCAACATGATGGGTAATTCGAGGAACTTAAATAGCCTGAAAATTTTCAGTTTAGAGTATCTGACCGAAAGTCGTCCTCCATAGGGTGATAAAAAAACATAAGGAATAACCAAGCAGCCCGAAACAATGGCAATCAATTGAGACTGATTGAGCCACGATGGTAATGTCCAAGCTACTGCAATAAATATTACACTGTTTTTAAGCAAGTTATCATTATATACACCCAGAAAATTACTAAAAAATAGCGATGTCCATTTACTTTTTATGAATTTTAGCATTCAATAAATTCTTAATTTTAGCAAAAATAGTTTTTTTACATTAAACCACCAATCCAAAATTCTATCTAATTCCTTTTTATTTTCCGGGAAATCATTTATTTTAAAAATATATTATTCAAAGTCAAGTTTATTTATTACGTTATTTCTAAAATATTTTTTTAGTTAATGTTAAACATTTTCCATTGATTGATTGTTAAATGAATAAATATGACATATTATAACATTTATTTGTCAAAAATCTCAAAAAACACGAATAATATTTTGTTAAATTAAATTAAGCAACTATTTAACATTTAATTTAAAAGTGTAACTTTGCAAAACAATGAAGCGCTCAATAATTTGGATACTTATAATTTCGATGATTATTACATTTGCAGAACTAATTGTACTGCAATTGCGATATGTGCGGATCAATGCAGAAATGATCGAAAATCAATTTAATGAAAATGTACAAAACAGCTTATATCAGACTGCTACTTATGTAGAAGAAAATGAAGCACTCGAATATCTTGCTCAAACTTTAGAAGGAATTGATTATCAGGGTAAAAAGAACAAGATGTTGACTCCGAATATTGACAATTTTCAACTCAACAGCTCTATTGACAGTGTAACAGATAAATTAAAGTTGAACTCAAACCAGCTTAATCTACCAAATATACGACTTTCTAATCGCCACGGGAAAGCAAATATTGAAGAAACTTCGCGCTATTTACAGGAAAAATTCAAACAAAATTTTTCAAGGTCGAAGACTATTTTAGATCAGGCAGTATTCAGATGGTTAAAAGAGTCAGATGTAAAAGAAATCAGCGAGCGTGTGAATTTCAATGAACTCAACAGTATTTTAGAACGATTTTTAGTTAATAACGGAGTAGATCTCCCTTTCACCTATTCGATAGTTGACAAACAAGGGAAACTTATTTATAAAAACAACGTTGATTTTAAATCAAATGAAAAAGTCAATAACAATAATATATACACGCAACGGCTTTTCCCATCAGAAGTATCGATGCGCACAGTTTATTTACAGGTAGTTTTCCCTACGAAACAAGATTATATTGTTGACTCGATGACCTTGCTTTTACCTTCTTTTATATTAATAATTCTAATTCTTGGAGTGTTTATTGTTGCTATTATTATAATATTCAGGCAAAAGCAACTGAACAATATGAAAAACGATTTTGTTAATAATATGACGCATGAGTTCAAAACCCCTATTTCGAGCATTTCATTAGCATCGCAAATGTTACAGGATCCGGCTGTAGGTAAGACTCCTCAAACTCTCAAACATATATCTAGCGTGATACATGATGAAACCAAGCGATTGAGTTTTATGGTCGAAAAAGTATTACAAATGTCAGTTTTCGAAAGAGAAAAATCGATATTGAAATTAAATGAAATTAAAATAAATTCATTGATAAAAGATATAATCAGTAATTTCTCATTAAAAGTTACCAACAAAGGAGGTAAAATAATTTCGAAACTCGAAGCTACAAATGATCTTGCATTAATTGACGAAGTGCATTTTACGAATGTGATATTTAATCTTATGGATAATGCGTTGAAATATTCAGACAAACCGCTTCTATTAACAATAGAAACGCGTAACGAAAAGAATAACCTTGTAATCAGTGTCGAAGACAATGGCATAGGCATTCAAAAAGATGATCTAAAACGCATATTTGATAAGTTTTACAGGGTTTCCACCGGAAATCTTCACAATGTTAAAGGATTTGGACTTGGGTTGGCTTACGTAAAAAAAATCGTAACAGTACACAAGGGAACTATCAAAGTTGAAAGCGAGCCAAATATTGGCACAAAATTTACCATAACAATACCAACACTTAAAAATTACGAATTATGACAGACGAGAAAGTAAAAATTTTATTATGCGAAGATGACGAAAATCTTGGCATGTTATTGAGAGAATATCTGCAAACTAAAGGTTATGACGCAGATTTACAACCTGATGGTGAGGCTGGTTTAAAAGCCTTTAACAAGAATAAATATGACATGTGCATTTTAGATGTAATGATGCCTAAAAAAGACGGTTTTGCATTGGCAGCCGACATTCGTGCATTGAATTCAGAAGTGCCTATCGTGTTCCTTACCGCTAAATCGATGAAAGAAGATATTCTTCAGGGCTTCAAATTAGGTGCCGACGATTATTTGTCTAAACCTTTCAGCATGGAAGAATTGCTTTATCGTATAGAATCGATATTGCGCAGAGTAAAAGGTAAAAAAGCTAAAGATGTTATTGTATATCGTATAGGTGGATTTACATTCGACTCTCAGAAACAATTACTAACCTTCGATGGTCAGTCAAAAAAACTTACAACCAAGGAATCGGAATTGCTTAACCTGCTTGCAGCTAATGCTAACAATATCCTTGAACGTAATTTTGCTTTGAAAACCATTTGGGTTGACGATAATTATTTCAATGCCCGTAGTATGGATGTTTATATTACTAAATTGCGGAAATTACTGAAAGATGATCAAAATGTAGCTATTATTAATATACATGGAAAAGGCTACAAACTTATTACTCCTCAGGTAAAAGAAGAATAACAGCAATCAATAAACATATTTGTTTAAATGTCAAAAGAGGCTGACCGTTAATAATCGGTCAGCCTCTTTTATGTTATGAGAGATTGATTTGTTTTATAAAATCACTTTTGATACTTTGTCACCGACTTTTACCAATACGATACCTTTTTGCAATACAGATATTGTATTTAAACCGTCAATTGTACTTTTACTTACTATAAGTTGTCCCACAGCATTAAACACTTCTACAGTTTGATTGGCAGTTGCATTAAACATTATCTTTCCATTGGATGTATATACAAAATCCAATTGATTTGCAGGTTTTAAACCTGTGCTAATTCCTGTGGATGTAGGACTTGGAGCAACAGCAGAGAAATCATTTCCGATATTACCAGAGTACATGTAATTTACAGCGGCATTTACTCTCTGTGCACCAATAGCAGCAGGCGCTACCGTATTACGGGTTGCCGAAGTTGTACTTGAAATATTGCTACTCATTGCTGTTCCCCATACCGGCACTGCTGTTGTTCCATAAGGTACATAATCTACAAAATTAGGGTTGCCTATAATTGAAGAAATGTCAGATATAGTTTGAGCTGCACTTGTATTGTAAAGAATAATCTTTCCTGCTGTCCCACCTAATTGTAAAGTGCTTGTTGCATCCTGGTCTGTTATCTCCTGAGTTCCTCCGGTTCCTGCAGAAGCTTTTATCAAGAAATGAGCTCCGGATGGAATAAATCTACCTTCGGGAATTACAAATACATTTGAAGCTTCTCCTGTAACTGCTGCACTGAAGTATTGCACACTCCATCCTCCAATTGTTATCGCTTCGGCAGTAGTATTATATAACTCAATAAAGTCATTTTTCAATGTAGCACCTGAATTTCCACCACCACCAAATACTTCAGAAATGATCACACCACTACTAACATACGCTGTTCCGCTCAATGCGCGGATCTCTTCGGCTGCTCCGGTACTGTTTATTCTTAATGTAGCGCTATGTATTCCAGCTGTGGCTGGAGTGTAAATAATTGTTGCAACTCCTCCGGTAGAAGATAGCGGAGAATTAACTGAAAACAGGGCTGCGTCTGCTCCATCAATCGTCAAAATAATATCGGAAGTTAAATTAGTTCCACCAACATTAATGGTTTCATTATCTGTTTGACCAACTTGCGCTAAAAATGCAGGTACAGTCACTTCGGTAATTGTGATGGTAGGAGCAGGATTAATAGTGTAAATTGCAGTAGCAACAGTACTGGGATCCATATCTGTAGCATAAGCACGGGCTTTAAGAGTTGTTGTAACATTTACAGGAACAGCAGCAGAGTACAAAGTTCCATTTCCTACATTATCAGGGTCGCTACCATCAGTTGTATAGTAAATCGAAGCACTCGGTGTGGTTGTAGTAATCTCAACTGATTGAGATGATGTATATGATCCAGCAGCAGGATTGAATGTTGGAGTAGCTACTGTCGGCGTAGTTGAACTTGAAGAATAAGTTACCTTCCATGATAATGTTCTTGATTGTGCAGCAAGAGAGAATTTTACATATTCGCATCCAGTAACACCCGATAGGTCAAAAGTTGTAACACTGCCATTTACTGAAGCGATTCCAGTAACAGAATTCGCTGATGCAGAACTAGCACCTGCTAAAACTGTTGCATTTGACATTGCAGTTGCATAAGAAGCACTTGATGCAGTAACTTCAATAGCTGTAATTGTTTTTCCGGGTATAGTAGGAAAAACTTCCATTGAATGACTTGCATAAACTCTTAATTCAGCGTAAGTAGTTGCGATGTTTGAACTTGAAGTATTTTTCTTTTGCAGGAATGTAAAGTTGGTGCTTTGGTAAAGCCTTTCAACATTTTCAGTTATCCATGTACCATCACCTGTAGTGTAAGTGTAAGTTTCTTGATCGGCTTTTACACTCATACTTCCCACAAGCATAAACACGGCCAGTAGCATTGTTTTCAAAAAAGTAATTTTTCTCATAAGTTTAAAATTTTTAAAATGTAGTTATATGTTTAATTATTATTTATTTAGCTAATACATTGTTCCAGTGAAAATAATAAAATCTACTTATAAATCACTTTAACACTTCAAAGATAAAAAAAGTTTTTTCTAAAAAAGAAGGATTTGAAATATATATGCATTTTTTAATCGAAAATAAATATGTGTGACTGATTTAAGAACAATCAAGAAAGCAAATTTACGCCATCAGGTATTCAATGTAAAATATAGAATTTATGAATGGGAAACCCCTAAAAACACAATTATTAAATTGTTTTACAAATTTGAAACAACATAAATGATTAACAAAT
>CAYNHC010000139.1:0-1615 GCA_964396705.1 uncultured Paludibacter sp. | reverse complement strand
ATCAAACAGACAGTTTTGTTAGGATATTTCTGCATATTTTTTCTATTTGTCATCAAAAACTATTGTTTTTTAAAATCTATTACTTTATATTTGCACTCGTGTTTCATTAAAAATAGTTCAAAATAATGCAAATTAATGATTAATAAACAAAATGTAAATTTATGAGAAAACTAACGTTCTTATTGGCCTGTCTTCTTTTGATAGGCGTAGGTTTGGTTAATGCTCAGTCTAAATCCGTTTCAGGAAAAGTGCTTTCTGCGGAAGATGGGCTACCAATTATTGGTGCGTCGGTAAAGGTCAAAGGAACCACTTCTGGGACTATAACCGATTCAGATGGTAATTTTAATATCAGCATCCAGAATTCGGATGCAGTTTTAGTGGTTTCTTTTGTCGGCATGACAACTCTTGAAGTTGCACCAAAATCGGGAATGAGAATTTTATTACAAAGTTCTTCAAAAGAATTAGATGAAGTAGTAGTTACTGCTATTGGTATTAAAAGATCTGAGAAATCTTTAGGGTATGCAACCACAAAAATGGCCCCTGAAGAAGGTTTGATGAAATCACAACCAGATTTTTTAAAATCAATGCAAGGAAAAATGGCAGGAGTTGACATTAGATCATCTCAAGGCACTCCCGGTGCTGCAACACGTATAAATATACGTGGTAATTCTTCATTTTATGGAAGCAACGAGCCTTTAATTATTGTTGATGGAGTGCCTTTAAGCAACTCACAAGTTACAACTTCATCTCAAACCTCAGGAGGTGGAGCTTATTCTAATGGTTTCTCTTCCATCGACCCTAATGACATTGCATCTTTAACTGTTTTAAAAGGTTCTGCAGCTGCTGCTCTTTACGGTTCACGTGCATCAAATGGTGTTGTTTTAATTAAAACCAAATCTGGTTCTGTCAATACAGCATCTAAAAAACTTGAAGTTACTTTAAATTCTTCATGGTCTGCCGAAAGCATTGCAAATCTACCAGATTATCAAAACAGTTATGGTGCCGGTTCAAATTTCGGATATTCTAATTCTAATGGATCATGGGGTCCTAAATTTGGAACAGTTGATTCAATTGCAGTACAAAACTCAGATTGGACTAAGTATTACCCTGAATTATTTCCTGCAACAAAGAAAATACCTTATAAAGCAGCGCCGAATAATGTTAAAGACTTGTTCCAAACCGGTTTAGTTGCAGAAAATTCATTAAATTTTGCAGGAGGTAGCGGTAAAACTGCATTTAATGCTACTTTATCAAATTTGAATCACAAAGGTTATGTTCCAAATTCAAAATATGATCGTACAAGTATCAGTGTTGGTGGAAGTTCTAAATTAGCTAATGGATTAGACATTAGAGGAAATGTTAGTTACACAAACACATCTCAATTAGGAAGTATATTTGGTGAAAATCAGGTAGAAGGTGCATCTTCTTCATTTGCAAGAACACTATTCCTTGCACGTAACTGGGATTTAGCTTCATTACCATACGAAACACCTTCAGGATTGCCAATTTCGACAAACAACTCGCAATACGATAATCCTCTTTGGGCTTGGCAACACAATACTGTTACAACAAAGGTTGACCGTATGATTGCAAATTTTGGCGCTGAATATCAATT
>CAYNHC010000138.1:6817-9001 GCA_964396705.1 uncultured Paludibacter sp. | reverse complement strand
TTTTAGTTAGTATTATTTTAGATTTAAAGAAGTCTGTATTTACGGTATTTCAGATTGCTAGTTTTAAAGCCTTTGGGTACAATATGTTGTTTTCCAAGTGAACATGAATATGTAAGTCTTCTTCGAATTGTTCCAATAGTTTATAGGTAACCTGATAGGTACTGCAACCATCATCGGGTACGCTGTAATTTTTGCTGAGTACATTTATTTTGTCCATTGCTCCACCGGCAAATTCATGCTCTTTGCTCATGCGACTGATTTCAGAAACTATTGTTTCCTTGGCTTTGGGATCATTTGTATTCAACGCTTCCTTTATTGCAGGAAATAACACTTCTTCTTCAGCTTTCAGATGTTGTAATAGCTCCACATTTATTTCCGAGAATAATGATGCAATTTCAATTAGTTCGGCATGATTTGCCCCATGCACATCCGCAATTTTTTGCGTATAAAAAGTCAACTGAGGCAGAAGTTTCAATACTGTTTTGTGATGCGTGTTCACAATATGATCAATTAAAAAGTCGAGGTTCCATTCCTTGAAATTATGTGTAGAATCAGGTGTTGAATTTTCAAGTTCTTTCAATTTTTTCTCAATCATTGAAACTTCCATCTTTTTGTCATTACAAGCTTCCTCAAGACTTTGATTACCACCGCAACAAAAATCAATACCGGCATTTCTGAAAATCTCGGCGGCTCTGAAATCGTGTGTTACAATTTCGCCTATCTTTCTATCTTTATACTTTTCCATATCTTTTTTACTTTTCTTATTTCAAATAAATACTGCTCAACTCGTTTACCATTTTCAGATATTTGTCATGATACTCGTTATTAATTGTTGTCAGATTTGTTTTTTCAAAATTCTCGGTCATAGCTGACTTTACATCCGCAGGTAATAGCCTGTCGGCCATTGGATATAATATATTATTTTCCTTGCCAATGTGGTTTGTAAGCAGTGTGCAGTAATTCAGTAGATTCTCGCTTAACTGTTCAAATGCCGAATCGTCGCCAAGCTTTAGTTTCCCGATAGCTTCCACAGCGTGTTTGATGTAATTTCTGCCCTCATCATGCTCGTGAAGCATTACCGCGATGGGGCCACCCTCTCTCGGCATACCATGCTTTTCCATTTCCATAAACAGCACATCCTCTTCTTTTAGGTGATGATATTTATCGGCGAAGTTTTTTATAAAGTCAATAATTTGCTCTACATGATCCAACTTCACTGTTGATTTATCATTTGTATTCAGAATAGTTTGAGCAATTCCAATTACCTTCAGGATACTATCGTGTTCCTTTACAAGAATATCTATTGCATTCATCTTTTCAAATTTGTTTGTTTAACATGTTATCAATTGCTTTTTTGTTTTGGTCGGCAGTAGGAGAGGGGGTTTTTACCACTAACACCCTGAAGTCGGCATTACTTTCGTTGTACAGGCAATGCGGTATGTCTTTTGGACTGTCAATAAGCCAATCTTTTGTGGCAGTTTGTTTTTCATCGCCAATTTCAATAACTCCTTCACCTTCTAATACATAGAAAAATACATTCACGGATGTTGTATGCTTTTTCAGACTCTCGCCCGGTTTTAAGAGAATATGAACCACTTGTACATCATCGTTCGAATGTAACTTTCGGGCATCTACTCCGTGTGGATTGTTTGTAGTTGCCATTTCATTGTAGTTAATCTTTTTCATTGAATTTTTATTTTTGAGTTTATATGCTACTTATAGGTGGTATATATGGGTAAAAAAATTAATACCGCAATATTTTGTCAAAATCCATATCTGACAGTTTTGTTTCTTTAAAAATCTTATTTAAATTTTCTCTGATAATAAGCCAGTTATCGTGCATGGCACATGGATTTGTACATGAACATTCGTCAAATCCCAACACACAATCGTTTAATTTATCCATACCTTCGACCGAATCAATAATGTCGTACAAAAAAATTGTACGTATGTCTTTTGCAAAGGTATATCCACCATCCCGTCCCTGGGAACTTTTAATAAACCCGGATTTTGACAAATCTGTCATTAATCTGCGCAGGTATTTATCCGAAACTTTCAACTTTTCGATGAGGTGTTTTGCTGAATATAAATTTTCAGGCTCTTTAGCCATAAAAATCAATATCCGCAATGCGTACTCTGATGTTTTAGATAATTTCATTATATACTACCTTGAAGTATTATTAA
>CAYNHC010000138.1:2624-6717 GCA_964396705.1 uncultured Paludibacter sp. | reverse complement strand
TTACTTCAGTAAAACAATATCAGCAACCCTTTTTCCGGAAACTAAAGTCTGAATTCCAATATAAATTCCTGAACTTCCTGCTTCTAAAGCTGTAACGACTGACGCTGATGCAAGTGGAAGATTTGTTTTAAATTCTGTAAATACTTTATCTTTTAATGTAAAGGTACTGGCACCAGTAAAAAGCATCACTTTTTCACCGTGGAAAACGAAATAATGGTAGCGGCCGCAGTCACCAAAAGTGTTGTGATTGCTAAAGTGCATAATCTGTGGCAATGGAAGATCAGGGTAAACTTCAGATAAAGTGCTGTTTACAATATCGTACTTATAAATATCGGCTGTTGAATTTCTTCTGATAACTATGTAGGGTTGATTTGTGTTATTTCCATTTTTGTAAACCGCTACACTGTAAGCGCCGTCCCAACCTGCAAAAGCCTGATTATTATCAGTCTTCACTTTTGTTGTAAATTTTTGAGTAGTACCATGTAAAGCAAAAGCAAAAAGAGAATCGGAAGTTAACATGGCTACAACACCATAATCAGCATCAACAGTTTCAAAATCGAATGACAGCGCATTCTTTTTCACAGTTAAAGGGAATTCAACCCAAGTGCTATCCGCTTTATTTTCGTAAAATGCATTTAAGCGGTACATGTCAACAAATAGCATTCTGTTATTTACATTTCGGCAATAACCTGCATTTACTGTGGGATATTTTTTGGTCGAAAAAAAGTTATATCCCTGATTGGCATTGTAATAACCAGCAAATTGTCCTCCGAAATAATTGGGAAAGAAAGAATTATTGTTTAAATAATTAATAATGTGTAATCTGCTTTGTCTGTCAAAATCCCATTCTACCTTACTGTTGTAAGGATTGGATGCATAATCGAGATTGATCATATAATTAGTGTTTGCCACCGTACTATTGCTTTGCACTGCCAAGTCAAGTTCTTTGCCTGTGACTTGTCCCACAAATATACTTTCGGTGTGGCGAAAGGTTTTGGCAACAATATTTAATTTTCCACTTCTTTCAGCCAGGTTTTCAATTTTTACTTCGCTATAATTTAATGTATCATCTTTATAAAAATGGAGTCTGCTGACAAAATCAAGATTGTAGTCTTTATAATAGTCTGTCAAATCAACACCATTTTCATTTTTCGGCTCATTGTCGTTTGTACAAGATGTGAACACAAAAGTAAATATCAAGGCACTTAACCGGAGGATTGTTTTCATAAATGTTTTTTATTCTTTTTGAAACAGTTTTATTAAAAATAAAGTTCAATTTTTTTTTATGAAAACCATTTTCGGAAAAATGAACTACTTGTTTAAATAGTTAAATAACATTAAAATGTATGAATGCAATCTAATGTTTTAACTCAGATTCATAATAAATTATCGTATTTTTGATAATTCAATGTTGAATGTTATATAAACTTTATAGCTGTTTTCAGTGTTTATTTCTTTGAATATTAGAGTTGTGGTTGGTAGCTAAATGTAAATGGCACTTTAATGACGGCAAAATGTGTTTTAAACGCCGATTAATCTTTTTCTTTTGTCACAAGTTTGCAATATGTATCTAATTATTTATTGAATTCTCTTTCTCAATACTTCGTTATAAAAACAAATTTATAACTGGTTAATATATGTTTAAATAATAAATATCGATTTTCGATATTCTTTGCGTATTAATACTCACGCAAAGGCGCGAAGGCGCAAATTATAAATATAACTATCTGATAGTCAATTTTAATAAGATTTGACGCAAAGAGAAAACTTAACAGTTTTTCATCCGCTTCTCGGATTGTTCCATTGGCGACTTAGCGTCTTTGCGTGAAAATAAATATTTTATACCGAACCATTGTTTCTCAGTTATGATGAAATAAATTTCCACACATATTTATTTCCCGTTTGTAAATTTCATTGTAAACATTTCGGGTGTTTAATATCTAAAACCATTTAATTTAAAATATTATGAAACAATCAAACCCCTTGTCAAGTGCTTTAAGCTATTTCAAAGTCTTGAACGCGTTTGTTAATGTTGGTCGAACCAATAATTTATGGTGGAGGAAAATGCTAACTTTGTTTTTTCTTCTTTTATTTATCAGTACATTTTCCAATGCTATCGATTTAAAAGGAAATATTGATAAAGACTCGGTCATTCGATTGAGTAGCAGTCCCTGCAATATAACAGGAGATGTTTATATTAGAAATGGCGCACAGTTAACAATAGAATCGGGAGTAATTGTAAATTTCAGCAATGCCGGATATGAATTATTTGTTGGTTATTCGGCGTCTTCTTTAGGTAAAATATCTGCTAATGGAGTAACTTTCAATGGATACGGACCTGTTACTGTCGATGAGCAGATTATTTTCAGATTTAACTCTACCGGAACTTTAGATAACTGTACTTTTAATAATGTTTCAGTTGTTTCAAACGAATCATCTCCTTCGATACTAAACTCAACTTTTCTAAATTCGGTTTACCCAATTGAATTCCAAAATGAATGTTCACCTACACTTAACAACTTGAATTTAAGTGGCGCAACCAACCGAGGAATTAAACTTTCGGGAACAGTCAACACCGACTGGACATTACAAAATTATGGTCATCCGTATTTTTTAACAGCCGCCCTTGCAGTCAATACCGGTGCAAAACTCACTATTGCTCAAAATGACACGATTAAGATTGTAGGAGCTTATGCTATAACTGCGGGAGCATCTGCAACTTCGTTAGGAACAATTAATGCTGATAGAGTTATATTTCAGGGTGTAACTACAAGCACTGCCGACCAATTGGCATTTAAATTCGGTTCAACCGGAAGTATTACAAACTGTACGTTTACGGCTTACGATTTAACCTGTTCAGTTTCTTCACCCGAAATTAAAGGAAATATTTTCAGTAATGCTTATATTAGTCTTAACGAATCATCGCCAACTATACAGGATAATACTTTTGGAAACGTAGCTTATCCTGTGGAGTTTATTAATGAATGTTCGCCTGTATTGAGCAATTTAATAATGAATAATGTAACCAATCAGGGAATTAAACTCACAGGAACTGTAAATACCAACTGGACCTTGCAGAATTACGGATATCCGTATTTTATTACTGCAGCAATGACTGTAAATGCAGGAGCAATATTTACCATTGCCGATAATAATATATTGAACACTGTAGGAGCTTTTGCGCTTTCGATAGGTACTGCTGCAACATCGTTAGGAACATTAAATGCAAACGCGGTAACATTTCAGGGTGTAACCACAAGTGCAGCCGATCAATTGGCTTTTAAATTTGGCTCAACCGGAAAAATAACCAATTGCTCGTTTACTGCCTACGATTTAACATGTAATGCTTCATCGCCCGAAATAAAAAACAACACATTCAACAATGCATTTATCAGCCTGAACGAATCTTCACCAACCGTTCAGGATAACACTTTCGACAATGTTGCTTATCCGGTGGAGTTTATCAATGAATGTTCACCCACGCTCAGCAATCTCATTATGAATAACGGTGTAACCAATCGTGGTATAAAACTTACCGGAACAGTCAACACCAACTGGACCTTGCAGAATTACGGATATCCGTATTTTATTACTGCAGCAATGACTGTAAATGCAGGAGCAATATTTACCATTGCCGATAATAATATAATGAATACGGTAGGAACTTTTACCCTTTCGATAGGTACTGCTGTAACATCGTTAGGAACATTGAATGCAAATGCAGTAACATTTCAGGGTGTAACCACAAGTGCAGCAGATCAAATAGCATTTAAATTTGGTTCAACCGGAAAAATAACCAATTGCTCGTTTACTGCCTACGATTTAACCTGTAATGCTTCATCTCCCGAAATTAAGAACAACACATTCAATAACGCATTTATCAGCCTGAACGAATCATCACCAACTATTCAGGATAACACTTTCGATAATGTAATTTATCCGGTGGAATTTATAAATGAATGTTCGCCTACGCTCAGCAATCTTATTATGAACACTGTTACAAACCGGGGAATAAAATTGTCAGGAACAGTGAACACTGACTGGACTATGCAGAATTACGGTTATCCATATTATCTGGCTGCTGCACTTACTG
>CAYNHC010000138.1:0-2524 GCA_964396705.1 uncultured Paludibacter sp. | reverse complement strand
TGGACTATGCAAAATTACGGTTATCCATATTATCTGGCTGCTGCGCTCACTGTGAATACTGGTGCGACATTTACCAGTGCTCCAGATAACACGATATTCTTTAACGGTGTAAACCTATCAGTAGGAAGTTCATTAACATCAAAAGGAAATTTCAATGCCAAAAGAAACTTCTTCAGAAATCTACGGACAACCGACAATATGATTTATTACAGATACGAAGCCGGTGGTGAACTCGACAGTTGTGTGTTTACAGGAATCAGAGTTCATATCGATGCCTCGTCTCCGAAAATTACGCGTACAAAATTTCATAAAGCGCAAAATGCTATTTTAACAGCAAATAATGCAATTCCGGAAATTAACAATAATATTTTTTACAATAATACGCTTGCATTAAAAAACACAGGAACAAATACAATAAATGCAAGAAACAATTATTGGGGACATAAATCAGGACCTATGCATCCCGACAATCCAAATGGGTTGGGCGAGAAAATTGAAGGTTTGGTTGATTTTTCGGGTTTTGCAGGCAAGCCAATTTATGGCACATCAAAAGCAGGAATATCAGTTACCAAAATTGATTTTGATACAACTTTGGTGGGCGCATTTCACGATATGACTTTCAATGTGAAAAGTTTAGGTGATATAGATTTGTTAATACCGGCAATATCTACCGGTGATCCATCGTTCAAATTTCAGATACCAACCAGTAACAGGGCGTGGATTGAAAAGGGAGATTCGCTGGATATAACTTTAAGATTCCGCCCAATGGAGCCCAAAAGTTATGATGTAAATGCATTCGTTTTGACAAACGACCTTGATGATTCTGAACATCAGATTAATCTTACAGGTACAGGACTACCTATTTTGACATTCACTCCCGACACAATACAATTTGATTCGCTTTATTACCGAAGTTCACACATTCGATACCTGTCTATTACAAATGTTTCAGATATGAATAGTGTTCTTATTGATTCAATTGTTAGTCACAACTTCAATTTTTCAGTTTACCAAACTTCTAAACCATCATTATCAAAAATAAAGGAAGTTGTAAATATCAATGAAAATGATGACAATATTGATGACGTTGAAACCACTGTGCAAAACATTCGCACAAACGGATTTCCCGTTTACAAAAACACTCCTTCATATCTTGCCATTGATTTTACTCCCTACAAAATGTTGAAAGACTCTGATGTACTTGAAATTCATTACAATGGTGGAGGTGTGCATAAAGTACAGGTATTGGCAAACCTATATGCTGACGAACTATCTGCAAATATTTTAAGTCTTGATTACAGGCAATTCCCAGGTATTTACCTGAATATACAAGTTGATACTTTTGCAGTTAATATAAAATCGTTGACCGAACAAGATATAGAAATTTATGAAAACGGAGTTCGTCAAACCGAAGGAATCAAGCTCACACCTCCGGGAGAAGGTGATAATACACGTCTGACAGACATTGTTTTTATTATGGACAATAGTGGAAGTTTGGGCGACGAACAGGCAAAAGTGAGAGAAAATGTAAATAAATTTCTCACTTCGTTGAATGGATCCGGTATTAATTATGCACTTGGACTCTGTCGCTACGGAGCTTCCGCGAACTCAGGAAACCCAATTATCGAGGACAACGGAAACCTGACTCAGGATTCAGAGTATTTTAAAAATGACCTTTGGAAAAGAAATGATATATCAGGAGGAACTGAGCCGGGATACTACGGTATTATGCAATCTGCATCAGGTTTTAAATTCCGACCGGGGTCACAAAAAATATTTATTATCATTACCGATGAAACTCCACAACAAGGTAGTTTGGGTACGCTTCAAAAAGCAATCGAAGCATGTGAAAATCAAAAAATAACATTGTTTGCGCTGACAATTAGTGATTTATATTCATTGTTTAAGCCCATTACTGATAAAACCAACGGTAGAGTTTTCAATATTACTTCAGAATTCAATATTATTCTGGAAATGATTTCTTCAATGGTTTCAGATAATTTTGTGGTGCAATATACTTCCTCAGATCCTGTGCTAAATGGTATCAGGCGACAGGTTGAAGTCCGAATAAAATATAAATCAGTTGTCGCATCAGACACCACATCTTATGTTCCGGGAGCCATACCTTCAATCAAGCGTACGGCAAGCACTTTGGCACTTCATGAAAAAACATGGAATCCGCAAACTCCGCTCACTATTGATGTTAAAGTTCTTGATGCATTGCCTCCGTATGTGAATAATGTAATGCTGCATTTCCGTACTTCGAATACCGCTAACTATAGTTCGGCACAAATGATTTCGACAGATGGTGTATTGTATTCGGCTCAAATACCTGACTCGGTTGTACTTTCCCCGGGGGTTGATTATTACATCACTGCATCCGATGGAATGGTTTCGTCTGACGACCCTGCCATTGATGCAATAAACAATCCTTACCAGATTGCCGTAATACCGAACATTGCACCGGCGATAGAACATACGCCCTTAACCGAAGGAGTTTTTGGTCAGAACCTGATTTTGCAGG
>CAYNHC010000137.1:0-9062 GCA_964396705.1 uncultured Paludibacter sp. | reverse complement strand
GAGCTGAACCCACGCCCTGAACATAAGCAAGAAAACCATTCGTCTGTACCGCAGTTGTTGTTAGTGCATTCCAGGCTTTTGCAACCACCGGAAAATAGGTAACCGAATCGAGTAAGCCATTGTTGATTCCCCAAGCCATACTATAGGTAAAAAATGAAGTTCCGCTTGTTTCGGGTCCGGCGTATTCGTTGGGGTCATCCAAACTTACATTCCAAAAACCATCTTCACGCTGACGGTCTTTCAATGCCGCCGCCATTTTCTGAAATGTTTCAATATACTCGGCTCTGTTTTTGTTGTTTTCCGGTAAAAGTTGCAATATACGTACATGAGCAGCAATTACCCAACCATTGCCACGTGCCCAATACGAGTCCTGACCATTTTTAGTATAGAACGGAGGATCATAACCTTCATCTCTATACCACAAATTTTCTGTTGTATTATAAAGTCCACGGGTAACTTTGGTGTTTGTATAAATTTCGTACATTTTATCGAAATATGAACTGTCATTGTACAAAACTCCAAGTCGTGTAAAAACCGGCATAGCCATGTATAAAGCATCAATCCACCACCAATCGTCTGCTTTTACACTGTTAACCATATTATCAACACTGGTTTTTATTGCCGATATTTTCGTGATTTGTTTTACTTCATCTAAATTGTAAAGGTCAATATAAATTTGTCCGCAAGTCTGGTTATCGGCGTTTCGGGTATTTGAACCTCCGTTTAACGACCAGTTATTGTTTATTGCCCAACGATTTGCATATTTCAAATACGTGTCTTTTTGATAGATTTTATAAAAATCCAACAATCCCGTAAAATAAGTAGCTCTGGCCCATTGATTATTTCCCGGAGTAGGATTTTGGCTTATCCAGTAATCGTTAACCAATTTCATTTTCGAAATGATATCGGTTTTCGATGGTAATTGCTGTGAAAACAAATGCAGTAGAGCAATTGAAAAAACGCCGATTAGAAGAATTCTTTTCATTGATGGAATAAATGCAAGTGGTTATAATTTTTCCTGATAATTTTGAAACTCATAACAAAAGTAAATCAATCAGTTAAGAACCCGGATAAGAATCCATTCAAAATGGAAGAATTATATTTTAAATTTATATTGTCTGATTGGGTTGTTTTCAGAGTCTATAAAGTTGTTTTGTGCTTACACAAAATTTTATCAGCAAAGAGGGACTAATTCATTTAGAATCAGTCCCTCATTGGTGTTAAAAAATATATTTTCTAATTAATATCCTTCGTTTTGCAAGAAAACATCTTTATTGGTTACTGCGTCAAACTGCGACTGCGGTATCGGACGATAATAATGCATATCCTTAACATTTGCAGCGGCTTGAGCATTGTATGCTTTAACACGTTCAACAAGTTTGTGCGTACGTTTAAGATCGAACCAACGTTGCTGTTCGCCACACAATTCAATAGCACGCTCATCAAGTATAGTATTAATATCAACTGGACCTGAAATTGAATTAGTTTTACCACTTATGGCACGAACTGTACGTAATGAGTTGATAGTTGAAAGTGCATCAGCAGGTTTGCTCATACCCAATTCACATTCTGCTTTAATCAAATACATTTCAGCCAAACGCAAAACAATAGCATCGCGACTCGAAATATCATGAGTTGGATAAGTAGGATTATAAACATTATCAAGGAACTTTTTAATTCCCGGGAATGAACACCATCCACCAATTTTATATGAGTTATACCTGTTATCGCCATATACAGTTGAAGTAGCTACTGCTGCCTCAGTTGGCTTAGCAGTTGCAGGATTTGCTGATGTATATACAGGAATTTCACCTCCGGCTAAAAATTGAATCCGATAGCGATTTTTTGCATGATCCTGCATAGCTATTCCTTCAACTGAATTACCATCAAGTGGACAATAATAAATTGCGGTGTCCTGCATATTAGCATATTTTTTTGAACTACCTTCAAGACCCGGAGCAATTGTATAAGCATTTAGCAAAGTAGCCTCAGTACGTTGGTCAGTTGCACGGTTCTTTTCAAGCAAATTCCAAAGATAAAGTGATGGTAAATAACGGGTAAAACCACGTCCGTAAGGTGAATATTTTTCTGCAACATTAACTACAACCCCGGTTTTGGAATGTTTAATTGTCGAAGTTGGTTCTCCTAATACCCGCACAAAAATGTCACTACCTATATCACTTGCACCATTATTCCACATTGAAACAAACATCAACAGCATTGCACTTCCACCTCTAGTATATCCTGTACGTGTAATCAACGAGTTATAATCCAGTGGATCTCCTTTGTCATTAGTTTTGTATCGTTTAGGAATACAATTGGCTTTAGTCGTAATATCAGACGAATAAGTTATTCCAAAAATGGACTCCTTATTGGTTGCAACTGACTCATTATTCATCGACCAGGTATCCGCATAATTAGGATAAAAAGATGCTATACCACTACCAATCACTGCTTCAGCTTCTATTTTTGATAATTCGTATAAATCTTTACTAGCATAATCGGTGTTCGAACTTACACTGTTTTTTCCTAACCATGATGCAGCATAAAGTAAAGTACGGGCTTTTAATGCTCTGGCAGCCCAATAATTTGCACGCCCTTCAGCTTTTGTTTTATAATTTGCAGTATTAAAAGCTTCAATTGATTTATCCAAATCGGATAGAATATTTCCATAAATCTCTGCTTCTGGCATACGTATAGGATTGGTCACAATTTTATTTTGCGGTTCGCTGTTATATGGAATAGAACCCCATATATTTACCATGTGTAAATAATAAAACGCACGCATAAAATAAGCTTCACCAAGATATTGAGATTTAAGCGTTTGGTTTATAGCTTCATTCAACGGTACAAATTTGATTGCTGTATTACAAACATCCACTGCACAGTAGTACATTTCCCAATAGTGGTCGAGTGATGCATTATCACTTGTATTTCCGTCTAAACTCTCAGCCGTAAGATTATATGAATTCAACGATTTCTGTTTATTATCGTATCCGTAATAAAACAGGTCAGTTCCCATTTCGGATAAACCCAAACCGGCTTCTTTACCATACCAACCTCGAGAAAAACTATAACATGATGCTACTAAACCGTGAATTCCGGTTGCTGTAGCATAAGACAAATCTGCTGTTTCTCCGGTTTTATTATCTTCAATCAAAAAATCGGAGCAAGAAGGCATACTCAGCAATAGTACTGAAGCTACCATTATATAAAATATTTTTTTCATTTTAAATTCTTTTTTTTGAGGTTTATAATTGTACGTTTAATCCCACTACGAATTGTTTTGCCAATGGGAAACTAATTGAACCTCCCCGTTCGGGGTCGTAATTATTTATTTTACTAAAAGTAAAGTAGTTTTTAAGCGAACCATATACTTTTACTTTGTTTACACCAATTTTCGATAATAAATTTGTTGGTAAATTATAACCCAAAGTTATATCTTTAATTTTTAAATAATCCGCCTTTTCGTACAACAATGCTGTACCATAGCTACCATGTGTAGTACTTAATGAACCAGGACTTGGAAATCTTGCTGCGGTATTTGTAGGTGTCCAATAATCAAGATCTCCCCAGTTGGCTGTTTCAAAATTGAGTTGTGAGTTCATATCATATTCAATATAACCACCCAAACGTGCATAAACTAATACATCCAATGAAAAATCTTTGTAATTTAATGAATTATTCATCCCTAAAATATGTTTAGGTGAGCGATTATAAACAACTTTATCTTCATCACTGAATTTTCCATCATCGTTTTTATCTACAAGTTTAATTGTACCCGGAGCGCCATAAGCCGACACAAAACCAAGTGTTTGATCGGGATGACTTGCTAACCAATCTGTTTTATAAGTATCGAATTCACCAACGTTCCAGTTGCCAGCAGCTTCATAATTGTAAAAAATTTGTACTGGTTCACCTACAATCTGACCCGTTCTGCCATTTATATTTTTCTCAATACCATCAGCCAGTTCCACAATTTCATCTTTAAATGAAGTGTAAGTCCAGTTAATGTCCCAATTAAAATCTTTCGATTTAACTATTGCTGTGTTTAAGGCAACTTCAAGACCACTACCCTTTGTCTTTCCAATATTATCAATAACACTTGGGAAAACTGAAGTAGGCGGTGCGCTACGCATATAAAGTAAATCGTCAGTATTACTCATAAAATAGTCGATACTACCTGAAATCCGATTGTTGAATACTGCAAAATCAACCCCAAAGTTTGTTGCTTTTGTTGTCTCCCAAACTAAATCTTCATTACCCATTTTGCTAGGAATTTTTCCGGGAATATCTTTTCCGAGGTAATAATATACAGGATCAATACTTAAAGTAGTAAGTGTCATATACGGTTCAACAGTTGCATTTCCGGATACACCCCACGATGTACGAAGTTTTAAATTGTCAAGCCAGTCAACATTTTCCATAAATGATTCTTCGCTTATTCTCCAGGCAGCAGCTACAGAAGGGAAATAACCGAATTTATTATTTTCCGATAAAGTTGAAGAGCCATCTGTACGCATTGAAGCTGAAAGCAAATATCGTTCGTCGAACTTATAATTTAATCGTGCAAAATACGAAAGCATTGTCGATTTAATAAAACGACTACTAATAACAGGTGTAGTTATTTTCTTCACATCATAAAAAGCACTGGTAAAATAATGCTCCTGACCAGCATCGCCTTCTACGCGATTCATCTCATTAATATTCAGTCTTGTACTGCTACCTAACAATGCAGTTAAATCATGTTTTGTCCCTCCAAAATTTGTATTGTAGTTCATAGTATTATCCCAGGTAAAACCTTGATGAGTTGAATACTCTGAAGCGATATAACTTGTTCCGGGCGATTGATAACGTGCAACTGTTCTATAGTCCTGATAAAGTCCGTATCTCGAACCACCCTGATCGAGGGCAAATATTGATTTCAAAATAAGATTTTTAAATGGATTTACTTCCACATACGCATTACCAAAAAAACGTGTTGATTGATTGTTATTTTGATAAACATTATCAACCTCATCAAATAAAGGACTAACATGTGCTTTATAACGGGGATTAGGAGTGTCAATCATTTCACCATCTGCTGTATAAGGATGGGTTATTGTTGTCATTTTCAATGCTTGTGAAAATACACTTCCGTTTCGGGCATCATGATTTTTATAAGTAAACATCATGCTTGCACCAGCTTTGACATATTTATTGATTTTATGATCAACATTCACACGTGCATTGTATCTGTTTAATTCGTCATTTTTCATTATTCCACCTTCACTCATTACGCCTAATGACATGTTGAAAGTCGTTTTGTCGTTACCACCCGAAACTGCTAACTCATAATTTTGTGTTTGTCCTCCTTGTAATACAAGGTCTAACCAATTAGTGTATGATTTATCATTATAAATGCCAATTTCGGTAAAGTCCATGTAACTTTCAGTCAGGACCTGCTCAACTGACAGATTGCTTGTTCCCCAGTTGCCTGATGCTAAATCAGCCTGATAATTCGATTTATCAATCAAACGCTGAACTTCACGGTCGCCGTACATAACCTGAGGTACATTGGTAGGTTTGTTCGATGACAAATAAGTATTGAAACTAACTTGAGTTTTGCCGGCCTTACCTCTTTTAGTAGAAATAATAATTACACCATTTGCACCACGGCTACCATAAATAGCAGTAGATGCGGCATCTTTCAACACTTCCATCGATTCAATATCAGTGGGGTTAATGTCGATTGTTGAACCATAATCAATTCCATCTACCAGAATCAGTGGACCGTTAGATGCAGTTATAGAACGATTTCCACGTAGATTAATATTTAATTTAGAACCTGCCTGACCATCGGTCTGTTGAATATCAAGACCCGGAACTTTAGCTTGCATAGCTTGCATAGCATTACTTCCAGCTGACTTGGCAATTTCATCGGATTTAATGGATGATACCGAACCTGTCAGGTCACGTTTCTTAACTACACCATAACCAATAACTACCAATTCTTCCAATCCTTTGGAATCGTCGTTCAATGTTACATTTAACACGGAACCACTAATCGTAATTTCCTGCGTTTCCATACCAACATACGAAATAACAAGCGTTTTGGCAGTTTGTGGAACAGCCAGATTGTAAGCGCCATCAAAATTTGTAACTGTACCGATGGTTGTTCCCTTGACAAGAACCGAAGCTCCGATAATTGGTTCACCTGTGGCATCTTTTACCACACCCGTAATCGTTTTTGTTTGCGACCATGCCATTCCAAAAAATGTTATTGCTACAACCAAAAACAATACACGTTTCAAAATAAAACTGTGTTTCTTCATTTTAGATTTAATTTAAGGATAATAATTTTTGTTTTTCTTTTACGAAAGTTGAATAAATATAACCTCACAAATGTAAAGCATTGTAAAACAAACTATGTGTATTATTTGACAAAATGGGTATAACAAATTATCAACTTTTAGAAATGGCTGACATATTATTATGAAATTCAGTAAATTTTGATATTGAAAATCAATAATATATGCTCAAACCTATTTCCAATCTGCTTTTGGGGTAATTAATGACTTAATAAAAGTAATTAAAATATAAAGGGGATAAACTATGGAGAGTACTATTGAATATTTAAAAATATTCTTTAATTTAAAGAAGTAATTTGTGTAATTTATAAACAAAAAATCTGAAGCAAATTTTGTTGCCAGCATTAAAAAACACAATAATAGAAACTGAGTATTAACTAAGGATAAAATAAACCACAGAATTTGAGTCAGACTAATTGTGAAAACTATAAAACCCACACTAATTATTTGCCAATCAGAGTAAAATTTTGATTTTCCGGCCCATCTGCTTCGCTGAATGAAAAAGGATTTTATCGATGTTGCAGGTTGTGTATATGCCATTGCTTTTGGCGATTTTAAAAACAGAATTCTTCCTTTTCTATTCTTTATACTCAGCAGAAGAAAAACATCATCGCCCGAAGGCTCTTCATTATGCAAATCGTTTTTAGATTCGAGCCATGCTTTTTTGGTAAATGCCATATTTGCAGCATTACACATTATGGGCATACCTGCTCCGGCCATTCCGGCACCCGATGCTATAAGACTTGTAAATTCCAGCGCCTGAAGTTTCGAAAAAAAAGTATTATTTTCAGACATCTTCACAGGACAAATGACAAGGTCGGCGTTTGTTTTAAGATAAAAGTTTAAAATTGTTTCAACCCACTCCTGTCCGAAAACGCAGTCGGCATCTGTCGTTATTATCAGTTCTCCGTTAGCTGCCTGAATCCCCTGAGCAATCGCACTTTTTTTACCTGATTCAGTGGCTGATAAAACTTTAAAGTCCCTAAAAACAGCAAGATTGCTTTCTAAAATATCCTGAGTACTGTCGCTAGAGTGATCGTTTACAATTATAAGTTCAAAATCATTGTAAGTCTGGTTCGTGAGCGCTTGTAATAATTGAGGTAGATCTTTTTCTTCGTTTCTACAAGCAATAACAATTGAAATTTTTATGTTGCTTTTTTTAATTGATTGGCTTTGAAAATAGGGAATCCTATGCCACCCAACCGCAAATATTACGATAAGTCCGATATAAATTACAAGAAGGAATATTGTAATATATAAAAAAGTCATTTCTGATTAATTTAGTTGAATTAGAAGCAACTAGTTTAATGTTAATTTGAGAAAAAAAGAAATTGAGAAATTGAGAAAATAAGAAATTAAGAAACTTTCCCAAAGTTTTGGATTTTGAGAAAGTTCCTAATTGAAAACAACTTAGAACAAATAGTTCAAACCTATGTACATACCAGTATTTCCATCCTGTTTGTTAAATGCTTTGCCGAAATCAGCCGAAATAATAAAGTTTTCGTTCCAACCAATTTTTAAGCCGATACCTGCCGAAGAGTGAAATTTTCCGGACTCGTAAGGGGTAAAATATTTAGCCTTATCAGTTGGAGAAACTAAAGAAAAATTCATTTCAATTGGCTTTAAAATTATTCCAGAATCGAAAAACACATTGGTTCCAAGGTAGAAATTCTGTTTCAGCCACTCGAAGCGTAAAAATTTATACCGAAATTCAAAATTACCAAAACCCACAGCATCGCCAATCACACGGTTACGCAAAACCCCACGCACAGAACTTTTTCCACCCAGTCCCTGATTCGAAGCTGCAATTAAATAACTGGTAATCAACTCGGGTTGAGCAAAGAATGGTACTTTGTCATTTCCAAGTGTCATTTGATAATCGAGACGATAGGCAAACAATAAGTCTTTAGCCAACGTAAAATACTGACGATGAATTACCGCCATTTTGTTGTGAGGAAAGTTTTGATTTATAAATTTTGGAGCAGTCTGAATCACTGCTTCAGTAAATACACCTTTCGTTGGACATGCCAATTGGTCGCGTGAATCAAATTTCAAACCTGCTTTCAGGTAATTAATGCTACCGCCATCTGCTTCAGTAGCACTTATCAAACCCCAACTTTGATACTTTTGGAACAAGTCGCCACCCGGAACAGCCTTCAATTCCAGTTTGTCGATATTTACAGTGTCCATTTTGAAATTGTAAAATGCATATCCGGCCACCCAACCAAATTTTGATTCTCCAAAATATCCCTGAAAATCAGCTTTAATTCTGAAGGTGTTTCTTTCGTTTTTATAAAAACTCCGATAGGTTTTACTTAATTCCTTATCAAAAACACTTTGATAACCATTGAATCCATAAAAATCAGCCATTTGATCAGGCACATAAGCCACATCGAGAGTGGTACGGACTTTTGGAATCAAACTCTCGGAATCATATCTTACTCTTGCAATGGTAGTCCCTTTTGTATAAGTTGACAATTCGAGGTACAAAGAATGATTATATTTTGGATATTTTGTTCCATCGCCATAATCATACAAATTTACCAAAGCACCGTACTGAAATCCTAAATCCGAATCGTACGAAATGGCGGGTAAAGCTCCGAATCCAAAACCTTTTTTTACTTTTTGCTGCGAGAATGCGCTCAAAATACCTATTGACATGCAGATGACCAAAATTAGTTTTTTCATAAATATTAATTTTAAGAATTATTA
>CAYNHC010000136.1:0-9072 GCA_964396705.1 uncultured Paludibacter sp. | reverse complement strand
AAAATAAGCAGAAAAGCAGTAATTTTTATCCAGTCTTCAAAAACACTTTCCCAAACAATTATGCCAATCGTCCTGTTTTGGAAATATGGAATCGAATAAATTGCTATCCAAATAATGGTTATTGAGCAAAACTCGATAATACTATAATTCGATATTTTTTTATTTCCGATGGTCATGCGTATTAGATACTGAGGCTACGTTTGTTTAACAAAAGTAACTACCTAAAGTTGAAATACAAAACAAAATCAGTAGAAATGCGAATTTGTTAAGTGAAACTAAAAATATTACAGGCTAATTTTTGTGGATGAAAAAAACCGATATACCTAATTCAGGCATATCGGTTTTTACTTGATTTTGAATTGACCGGTGATTTAATTATTCGGCCACCACTTCGAAAGCAACTTCAACAGTTACTTCTTTGTGAAGTTTCAATGTAGTTTTATACGAACCAATTTCTTTTACTTGTTCTTTCAGAACTATTACCTTCCGATCAACATTGAACCCTGCTTTTTCAAATGCATCTGCTAATTGAATTGGTCCAACAGCACCAAAAATTTTTCCGGTAGAACTTGTTTTCGCTCCAACTGTTAAAGTAATGTCTTTCACTTTTTCAGCCAATTCAAGCGCTTCATTCTTAATACGTTCCAATTTATGAGCACGTTGTTTCAAATCTTCAGCCAACATTTTTTTAGCCGATTCAGTTGCCAAAATTGCTTTTTTTGTTGGTATAAGAAAGTTACGTCCGTAACCATCTTTTACTTTTAAAATATCGCCTTTGTAACCAAGATTGGCTACATCTTCTTTCAATATAATTTCCATACTTTTTCCTCCTTGTTTATTATTTCATCATATCGGTTACATAAGGAAGCAACGCGATGTGGCGTGCTCTTTTAACTGCTTGAGCTACTTTACGTTGAAATTTCAACGAAGTACCGGTAAGGCGACGAGGAAGAATTTTTCCTTGTTCGTTCAGGAATTTTTTCAAAAATTCAGGATCTTTGTAATCGATGTAACGAATACCACTTTTTTTGAAGCGGCAATATTTTTTCTTTTTTACATCTACCGAAGGTGGAGTTAAGTATCTGATATCTCCGTTATTTGCTGCCATGTTTTAGTTCTCCTTTACTTCTTTAGATTTAACATTCTTTCTTTTTTCAGCATACTCGTAAGCATATTTATCCAAGCGGAATGATAAGAAACGAAGTACACGCTCATCACGACGGAATTGTATTTCCAAAGTAGCGATAACTGATGGAGCAGCATCGAATTGCAATAACGAATAAAAACCAGTTGATTTTTTCTGGATTGGATAGGCTAATTTGCGTAATCCCCAGTTTTCCTCATTGGTTATAGTCGCACCATTTTCTGTTAAAATGGATTTAAACTTTTCTACCGCTTCCTTCATCTGTACATCAGACAAAACGGGAGTTAAAATGAAAACGGTTTCATAATGATTTAACATACTGTTTATTAACTTTTTAAAATTTATTAATTTGATTTTACTAAAGCGGGGCAAAGATACGAATAATTATTTAATATACAAAGGTAAACTTACAAAAAAACATGTAAATAAATCAGGAATTTACTTTAAATACAATTTTGTTAATTCAACAAAAAAATACTCTATGAATAAATTTTGAGATATAAATAATTTATATTGTAATGATTATATTTGCGAGCGTATTGAAAACCTTTTTATACTGAATTTGTTTAGAAGTTACACTTAATAAATTAAAAATTATGAGTCTTAAAATTGCTTTCTTTGATGCAAAATCTTATGACATAACATCGTTCAATAATGCAAATAAAACTTACAACTTTGAGATTACCTATTTTAACGAGCATTTAAGCCGTAAAAATGTATTGTTAACAAAAGGAATGGATGTAGTCTGTATATTTGTTAATGCAGTGGTCGATGCCGTTGTTATTGACCAATTAGTATCTAATGGAGTTAAACTAATTGCATTACGGTGTGCAGGTTACAATAATGTTGACTTAAAAGCAGCAAAGAATAGAATAAAAATTGTTCGCGTTCCGGCTTATTCACCTTACGCAGTAGCAGAACATACACTTGCATTAATGCTTACTCTAAATAGAAAAATACATAAAGCCTATAACAGAACCCGTGAAAGTAACTTTGCATTAGATGGATTAATGGGATTTGACATGCATGGAAAAACTGCTGGTATTATTGGCACCGGAAAAATTGCAAAAATATTAATCAAAATTCTTCGAAGTATGGGAATGACTGTGCTGGCTTATGATATTTTTCCTGATTACGAATTTGCACAACAAAACGAAATTGAGTATTCCACACTTGATAATTTATATAAACATTCAGATATTATTTCACTACATTGCCCATTAACGAAAGAAACTGAATACATTATAAATGAATCGGCCATTGGCAAAATGAAGGACGGAGTAATGATTATCAACACCGGACGGGGTAAACTCATTAAAACTCATGCCCTGATTCAAGGTTTAAAAAGCAAGAAAATTGGTGCTGCAGGACTGGATGTTTACGAAGAAGAAAGCAATTATTTTTTCGAAGACCGATCAAATATTGTTATGGATGATGATATTTTGGCTCGTTTACTTTCTTTCAACAATGTGATTGTAACTTCACATCAAGCATTTTTCACACAAGAAGCACTTGAAAATATAGCTGAAACAACCCTGCAAAACATTCAGGATTTTGCTGATAATAAACCTTTAATTAATGAAGTTTAAGTCCAAATTAAAACGCTTAGTAATTTTTTTCTATTTGATTTATTTAAACCGTTTTATTGATACCTAATAAAATAGACATTTCTAAAAAATTAATGTCTTTTTCATGTTTTTATTTTTTATAACAGATTCAATTTAAAGACCAACAAATTTTATTTTGTATCTTTGCATTGAAATGTTTTATTAAAACATCCATACATTAAACTCAAAGTGAAAAAGTCTTTCCTATTAATATCAAGTCTATTTATTTTTATTCAGATCGCATTATCTCAAGGTCAGGCAAAAGATGCGTACGTCAAATCCTGGCGAATAACAGATAAATTTGCAAGTATTGATTCTATGAGAGTTGATACCACTCATTTGAATTTTCAGGATGCAAATCCTATTGATAAATATAGTATTTCAAATGCATATAATGGAAATTTAGGTTCGCCCATTCAATCAAAAATTTATTTTGATCGCCCTATAGAAAGTTCATTTATTTTTTTAAATGCTTATTTCCCCTATATCGACAGAATTGAAACGACAACATTCTATAATACTAAAACTCCTTTTTCAAGTTTAAAATATCTAAATGGTGGCACTCAGTATAATGAAGAAGAGCAATTTAAGTTTCTATTTACAGCAAATGCAAATAAAAATTTAAACTTTGGAACTACACTGGATTATATTTATGCGCGCGGTGAATATTCCAATCAGGCTGCTAAGCGTTTTGCAGGCTCATTTTTTGGATCTTATAATGGGAAGCATTATTCAGCTACAGGATTATTGGCTTTTAATAATCTCAATAATTACGAAAGTGGTGGAATTGAAAATGAATCTTATATTACAAATCCTCCCCCGGGGGTTTCTCCAAAAACAATACCTACCAATATTACAGGTTATTCAAGTTTAAAATCAATTCAGTTCTTTTATAATCATCAATATACATTGGGATTCGAAAAGCCGGTTTCAGGATCAAAAGATTCTACTCAAAAGGAATATGTTCCTGTTACACGATTCGTTCATACATTGCAGTACGATGATAACAGAAAAAGATACTTCGAAAATTCGGCTGAAACTAAATTTTATAAACATACCTATCTGAATTTGAAACAAACAAACGATACAGCTGCTTTACAAATACTTACTAACAGGTTTTCGGCAGGTATGGCTGAGGAATTTAATAAATGGTTGAAATTTGGGATGTCAGCTTATTTAGAGAATGAGATTGAACGATTTACATTTATAGAAGATACATTGATAAACAATAAGTTAGAATCAAATACAAAGCTGGGTGCTGTACTTTCAAAAGAGAAAGGTAATTTATTCAGATATAATTTTGGAGGCGAAATAGATTTTATTGGTTATAAAGCTGGTGATTTTAATCTTCAAGCAAATATATTAGGTAATTTCAAACTTTGGAAGGACACTATTCAGTTGAATGCCAATGGATTTATACGAAGCGAAGGACCATCCTATTTTCTTCAACATTATCAATCAAACCATTTTAAGTGGGAAAATGATTTTTCTAAAACTTATAAAACACATATTGGTGGAACTTTTTCAATCCCTACACGTTCGTTTTCATTAAAAGTTAATGTGGAAAATATATCACGTCAGTTGTATTTCGACACCTTGTCTTTACCATCACAATTCGATGGAAATGTACAAATCATTTCGGCTGATTTAAAACTTGATTTTCATGCAGGTAAGTTTACATTAGAGAATAATGCCATATATCAGTTAAGTTCCCATCCCGAAGTAATTCCTTTACCCTCGGTCGTATTATTTCACAATTTATATTATCACAGTTTGTGGTTTAACGTTCTGAGTGTACAATTAGGAGCTAATGTGCGTTATCACACCGCCTATTATGCACCTTCATACATGCCTGCCATAGGTCAGTTTCATAATCAATCTGAGGTGAAAATTGGTAATTATCCGCTTGTTAATGTTTATGGTAATTTCCATTTAAAACGGGTTAGATTCTTTGCCGAATACTATAACATCAATCAGATGTTTATGCGTGGAGCATATTTTTCAATGCCCTATTACCCTTTGAATCCGGCAATATTTAAGATGGGACTCACCTGGAATTTTTACGATTAAGAAATAAAAAAAGCTGCCCTTTTCGGAGCAGCTTTTTGTTACGAAATCTTTTCAATTTCTTCTTGTAGGCTAATTTCAATTCCTTTTTTATCGTAAAATTTGTATTGTAAAAATCCAAGTTTTTGTGAGGCAATTACTTTGCATCCCTTCCCGAATTTTAATTTCCATTGCAGTTTCATCGAAACAAAACCTTTAGAGATAAAGGCATCCACGTAAGGATGAAGGTGCAAGGTAAATTGTTTGATATTTAATTTATTAACTAAAAAATCAATTTTACTTTCCAACTGATCAGTAAATAAAATTGAAGGTTTAGTTTGTCCGGTGCCATAACAAGTCGGACAGGTTTCTTCAATATCGATATCCATAACCGGACGAACACGTTGACGCGTCATTTGCATAAGACCAAACTTACTAAGAGGCAATATGTTGTGTTTCGCTCTGTCATTCGACATTTGATCACGCATTCTCTCATACAGTTTTTGTCTGTTTTCAGTATCGTGCATGTCAATAAAATCAACTACAATTATTCCACCCATATCACGCAAACGGAGTTGTCGGGCAATTTCATCTGCCGCAGCAAGGTTCACATCTAATGCGTTTGCTTCTTGTCCGTTTCCGGCTTTCGAGCGATTTCCACTGTTTACATCTATTACATGCAATGCTTCAGTATGTTCAATAATAAGATATGCACCACTTTTGAAAGATACAGTTTTTCCGAATGCAGATTTAATTTGTTTACTGATACCAAAACTGTCGTAAATAGGAATTTCTTCTTTGTAAAACTTTACTATGTCTTTTCGTTCTGGTGCAATCAGTTCAACATAATCTCGTACTTCTGTGAAAATTACCTGATCGTTGATGTGAATATGCTTAAAACTTGGGGAGAATAAATCTCTAATTATTCCCACTGTGCGACCTAATTCTTCTAAAATAAGCGAAACTCCTTTAGATTGTTGAACTTTAGTTATTGCTTCTTCCCAGCGTTTTACCAAAATTCTCAATTCATTATCGAGTTCAGCTACTTTTTTGTCTTCGGCAACTGTACGTACTATCACTCCAAAACCTTTTGGTTTGATACTTTGAATCAGTTGTTTCAAACGAACACGTTCTTCCTCTGTTTTAATTTTCTGCGAAACCGACACTTTGTCGGCGAAGGGTATTAAAACTAAAAAACGTCCGGCAATTGAAATTTCGGCAGTTAAACGGGGACCTTTGGTAGAGATAGGCTCTTTAGCAATCTGAACTAAAATGTCTTGTCCTGTTTTCAGGATATCGTTTATTGAACCGTTTTTTTCAATTTCGGGTTGTAATTTGATTTTTTGAATAGCAGGTACTTTTTTACGGTCGCTAAGTATCTGCGTAGTAAATTGATAAAGTGTGTTGAAATTTGAACCTAAATCAAGATAGTGTAGAAAAGCGTCTTTTTCGTAACCAACATCTACAAAGGCTGCATTCAAACCGGGCATTATTTTTTTCACCCTGCCGAGGTAGATATTCCCCACTGCGAATTGTTCTTCGCGACCTTCGTGGTTAAGTTCTACAAGGCGTTTGTCTTCGAGCAGCGCAATAGATATTTCGGATGCTTTTACATCGACTACTAATTCGCTATTCACTTTTTTTTGTTTTTTGGTTTGTTATTTACATATAAAAAAACAAACTCAAAGCCAAGATAAAGCTATTAAGTTTGTTTTTCTTTGGCTTTAATAATTTAAAGACCACAGTTTTAGACTATTTCTTTTTGTGTCTATTTTTTCTAAGTCTTTTTTTACGCTTATGCGTCGACATTTTATGTCTTTTTCTTTTTTTACCGCTTGGCATTTGTCTTAATTTATAGTTTTGAGAAAATTATTTTACAACGCTTACAAAAGTTTTAGCCGGCTTGAATGAAGGAATGTTGTGAGCTGGAATAATAATTGTAGTGTTTTTTGAAATGTTACGAGCAGTTTTTTCAGCTCTTTCTTTGATTACGAAACTTCCGAAACCTCTTAAATACACATTTTCATTTTTAGAAAGTGAGTCTTTTACAGCTTCCATAAAAGCTTCTACAGTGGTCAATACAGTTGCTTTGTCAATGCCTGTATTTTTAGCAATCTCATTAACGATATCTGCTTTTGTCATTGTGATTATGTTTTTTATTAGTTAATAAATATATGATGTATTAATTTTTTATCAAACGGACTGCAAATATATAGCTTTTATTCTGATTAAAAAACAATTGCAGATTTTTTTTTGAAAAAATAATGTTTTAATATCATTATTATTCAGTCTTTTTCCGAAAATAAATTTCAATTTACTACAGCTTTTAACTTCAATCATTTCTTTGGTATATATTGTTTAAACTGAATTGTTTACTGACATACCCTACTACCTGATATTCATAATTTACAAATTAGTTTTTTTTAAATTTAAAATTGCATTTTTCAGTCTAAATTAAACTTATTATTTTTCTTCATCTATTCAATTGCGACAGGCTAATTTCTTTTGAATAGATATACCATTTATTTGCACGAATCAATCTCATAAAAAATCTCATCTTTTTTGTATAATTATGCTATCTTTCTGATTATCAACACTAAGAAAAAAAGTAAAAATTATTATCATATTTCGTTGATAATGAAGAATTTTTATAGTAATTTTGCTGCGTTTTTATGAAATTAAAGAAATATTTCTTTATTATAAAAAATTATAATTTAAAACAATATTCAAACATATAAATTGAAACAATTATGAATTTAACTCACATTGAACACTTAGGAATTGCTGTTAAAAGTTTAGAAACTGCTATACCTTATTATGAAGAGGTTTTAGGCTTAAAATGCTACGCTGTTGAAGAAGTAGCGGAACAGAAAGTAAAAACAGCTTTTTTCAAAGTAGGACAAACAAAAATTGAATTATTAGAATCGGCTGATCCTGAAGGTCCTGTTGGAAAATTTATCGAAAAGAAAGGCGAAGGTATTCACCACATTGCATTTGCAGTTGATGGTTTGCAAAATGCGCTCGATACTGTAGCTGAAAAAGGGGTTACATTGATCGATAAATCGCCACGTAAAGGTGCCGAAGGTTTAAATATAGGATTCCTGCATCCAAAATCTACGTTTGGAGTTTTAACCGAACTTTGTGAAGACCCAAACAAATAATTGATAATCAGTTTATTGACAGATTTGTACTTACACGTGATTTTGTACAGAAACGCAATAAACACAATAATAAATAATCAAAATGGATAATAAAGGGAAAGTTAAAAACCTGATTGATTTGCGCGTAAAAGCCAAATTAGGTGGTGGTGAAAAACGTATTGCTTCGCAGCATGCAAAGGGCAAATTCACTGCCCGTGAACGCATTCACATGTTGTTGGACGACAGTAGTTTCGAAGAGTTCGACATGTTTGTAACGCATCGTTGCAATAATTTCGGTATGGAAAACGAAAAATACCTTGGTGACGGTGTCGTAACCGGTCATGGTACAATTGATGGTCGTACAATTTGTGTTTTTGCTCAGGATTTCACAGTATTCGGAGGCTCATTGTCAGAAACTATGGCATTGAAAATTTGTAAAGTTATGGATATGGCCATGAAAATGGGTTGCCCTGTCATCGGAATCAACGATTCAGGTGGAGCTCGTATTCAGGAAGGTGTGACATCATTATCAGGTTATGCCGAGATTTTCGAACGTAATATTCTTGCATCAGGTGTAATTCCACAAATTTCAGCTATTTTCGGTCCTTGTGCCGGTGGAGCTGTTTATTCCCCTGCCCTCACCGATTTCATTCTTATGACTGAACAAAACAGTTATATGTTCGTAACCGGTCCTAAAGTGGTGAAATCAGTTACCGGTGAAGATATTTCAACGGCCGATTTAGGTGGCGCTGATGTACACGCCCGTAAATCAGGCGTTTCGCATTTCCGCGTTCCGGACGAACAAACCGGAATTGCAACAATTCGTCAATTAATTTCATATTTACCACAAAACAATCTGGAAGAAGCTCCAATTATTGAATGCAGCGATCCAATTAACCGTTTAGAGGATTTATTAAATGAGATTATACCTGACAATCCAAATATGCCTTATGATATGAAAGATGTAATTCATGGTATAATCGATAATCGCGAGTTCCTTGAAATACATGCTGATTTTGCACGAAATATTATTGTTGGTTTTGCTCGGTTCAACGGAATTTCAACCGGCATCATTGCGAATCAGCCAAAATTTCTTGCCGGAGTTCTCGATTGCGATTCATCCCGCAAAGCAGCC
>CAYNHC010000135.1:0-9204 GCA_964396705.1 uncultured Paludibacter sp. | reverse complement strand
TATTATTTCAACTACTTACGTTTTGCACAAACCAAGTCCATTTGTGCAAATAAAATATAAAAAATTATCGGCTTGTTTGTGTTGAAAGTATTTATAAATCTTATATTCAGATATTTATAATTTTAACAAGTTTAAAACTTCAATTTTCAAAACAAGTTATTTTGCAGTAATAGCAAATAATATGTACTTTTGCGCCAAATTGCAATCTCGACATTACAAAATGGGTCAAAAAATTGAACATACGGGAATTATCACTCACATTGACGAAAAAATCATACAGGTTTCGATTATTCAGAAATCTGCTTGTAGCGATTGTCATGCCAAGGGTGTATGTACTTCGGCCGATATGGATGATAAGGTTATTGAAGTGAAAAGAACAGACAACAGTTTCAAAACCGGTGATAAAGTAATGTTGATTGGACAAACTTCTATGGGACTTTTAGCAGTATTACTTGCCTTCGTAATTCCCTTCTTATTAATTCTCCTAAGTTTATTTTTAATGGGTCAATATACTGATAACGAAGCTATTTCAGGAACAGTTTCTTTGTCGGTATTGATTCCTTATTATATAATATTATCGCTTTTCAATAAAAAACTAAAGAATAAATTTCAATTTTATATAGAAAAGGAATAAGCATACCATTATGCTTTATTTACTAATATATAAACTGAATAAAATTTTATAATTTCACTTCAATGAATTTAATCCTTATTTCTTTGATCACCCTGGGGGTTGTTGGTGCAGTCTCAGCCATTGTCCTCTATTTTGTTGCAAAAAAGTTTCATGTTTACGAAGATACACGTATCGACGATGTTGAAGCGGCTTTACCTGCTGCCAACTGTGGAGGTTGTGGTTTTCCGGGTTGTAGAGGTTTTGCAAATGCCTGTGTAAAAGCAGAAACCTTCGATGGTTTATTTTGTCCGGTTGGGGGCAATGAAACCATGCAAAAAGTGGCTGATATTCTTGGCCGTACTGCTGTAGTTGCAGCGCCTACAGTTGCCGTTGTACGCTGCGGAGGAACCTGCGATCATCGTCCGCGCATGAATGATTACGATGGTGTAAAACATTGTTTCATAGCTCACAATTTATACAGTGGCGAAACCGGTTGCTCATTTGGCTGTCTCGGCTTGGGCGATTGCGAAGTATCGTGCGAATTTGATGCCATACATGTGAATCCTGTTACCAAATTACCCGAAGTGGACGAAGATAAATGTACCTCATGTGGTGCATGTGTTAAAGCTTGCCCAAAATTACTTATCGAACTGCGTAAAAAAGGTCCTAAATCGCGCCGTATTTATGTAAGTTGCCGCAATGAGGACAAAGGACATATTGCCCGTAAATCGTGTGATGTAAGTTGTATAGCATGTGGTAAATGCGAAAAAGTTTGTCCGCACGAAGCCATTACCATTACAAATAATCTGGCATTTATTCATGATGACAAATGTAAGCTTTGTCGTAAATGTGTTGAAGTTTGTCCCACAAATGCCATAGTGGAATTAAATTTTCCACCACGCAAAGTGAAAGAACAAGAAATACCCCAAACCCCTGAAGGGGCTTAAAGACCAAGTTTCTGAAAAAGAAATTAGGAAAAAGGAATTAGAAAATAGAAAATTGATAAAAGTAAAAAATAAAATAACCAATACTAACTCAATTCCCCTTTAGGGGCTAGGGGTTTTAGGGGTTTTAGGTTTAATAATATGAAAACTTTCAGAATGGGTGGTATTCACCCCAAAGAAAATAAATTCTCCGCCGGAAAAAAAATTCAAATAGCTGAACTTCCCAAGCAGGTTGTTATCCCTTTATCGCATTACATAGGCACACCAAGTGAGGCTGTTGTAAAAAAAGGCGATTTGGTGAAAGTGGGTCAGTTGATTGGTAAGGCCAACGGATTCATTTCAGCCAATGTACATTCATCTGTATCGGGTAAAGTGGCTAAAATAGATGTTCAACTTGATGCATCCGGTTACAAACGTCCTGCTGTTTTCATTGATGTTGAGGGCGACGAATGGATTGAAACGATAGACCGCAGTGCTGAAATTAAACGGGAATGCAATCTTACGAAAGAAGAAATTGTGCGTAAGATTCAGGATGCAGGTATTGTGGGTCTTGGTGGTGCAACTTTCCCTGCTCATGTAAAATTATCGCCTCCTCCCGGAAAAAAAGCCGACATACTAATTATAAATGCAGTAGAATGTGAGTCATACCTCACTTGCGACCATCAGTTAATGCTCGAAAAAGGAGAAGAAATTCTCGTGGGAGTAACAATATTAATGAAGGCGCTTGATGTAAACCGTGCTGTAGTTGGTATTGAAAATAATAAGAAAGATGCCATTGAACTTATGACGAATCTGTCAAAATCGTTCAAAGGGATTGAAATTCAAGCCCTTAAAGTTAGATATCCTCAGGGGGGTGAAAAACAGTTGATTGATGCGGTTATTCGCCGGCAGGTACCCAGTGGAAAAATACCCATCGAAGTTGGAGCTGTAGTTCAAAATGTGGGAACTACCTTTGCAGTTTACGAAGCGGTGCAAAAAAACAAACCGATGATTGAACGTGTGTTGACCATTACAGGTAAAGAAGCACCAAATCCGGGTAATTATTTGGTTCGCCTCGGTGTTTATTTGTCGTCAGTGGTTGATAAAGCCGGAGGAGTGCCCGAAGGTACAGGAAAAATTGTGGGTGGAGGTCCAATGATGGGTCGCTCGTTGATGAATTTGAATGTGCCAATGGCAAAGGGAAGTTCAGGTGTATTGTTTATTAAGGAAGAAGAATCCATACGTAAGCCAATAAAAAACTGTATTCGTTGCACTAAATGTGTATCCGTTTGTCCGATGGGATTAGAACCTTTTTTACTAATGACCCAGAGCGAACGCAATATGTGGCCGGAAATGGAAACCAATAAAGTAATGGATTGTATTGAATGTGGCAGTTGTAGTTATACATGTCCTTCCAATCGCCCATTACTCGATTATATTCGTTACGGAAAAACAACTGTGGGAGGCATATTAAGAAGCAGAACAGCTAAATAGAGTTTATAAAGTTTATAAAGTAAAAAGTTTATAAAGTAAAAACTTTCAAACTTTACAAACTTTCAAACTTTACGAACTTTCAAACTTTACAAACTTTACGAACTTTACGAACTTTCAAACTTTACGAACTTTACAAACTTTCAAACTTTACAAACTAAAGTATTTATGGATAAACTAATTATATCACCTGCACCGCATATTCATGGTGGCGATTCGGTTTCGAAAAATATGACAGGCGTAATCATTGCGCTCGTGCCTGCTTTGTTGGTAGGTTTTTATTTTTTCGGACTTGGTGCATTGATAGTTACTGCAACGGCAATCATATCTTGTATAATTTTCGAGTATCTGATTCAACGATTTATATTAAAGGGTGAAAATTCAGTGATGGATGGGTCAGCTGCACTAACAGGTTTGTTGTTGGCTATGAACCTTCCATCGAATATTCCTGTTTGGATGGTCATCATTGGTTCATTAGTAGCCATTGGTATTGCTAAAATGAGTTTTGGCGGACTTGGCAATAATCCGTTTAACCCCGCTTTGGTGGGTCGTGTGTTTTTGTTGATTTCTTTTCCTGTTGCAATGACCACCTGGCCCAAACCGGTACCATTTAATACTGCGTATTTAGATGCTGAATCAGCCGCCACGCCATTGGAAATGATTAAAGGTCATTTTGGTGAAATGCCGGGTCTTAAGGATTTATTTCTGGGAAATATGGGTGGTTCATTGGGCGAAATATCGGCCCTGGCTTTATTAATTGGTTTAGTATATTTACTTGTGAAAAAGATAATATCGTGGCATATCCCTGTCAGTATTTTGGTAACTGTATTTATATTTACCGGAATATTGCATTTGGCTAATCCTGAAGTATATGCTACGCCCATAGTACATTTATTTACAGGAGGTTTAATGCTTGGTGCTATTTTTATGGCTACCGATTATGTAACTTCACCAATGAACCCGCGCGGCATGTTGATTTATGGTGTCGGCATCGGAATAATAACCGTAATTATTCGTGCATTCGGAGCATATCCCGAAGGAGTGTCTTTTGCCATTCTGATTATGAATGGATTTACACCACTGATAAACAGATATATTAAACCAAAACGTTTTGGCGAAAAAGTGAAGAAGTGAAAAAGTTTATAAAGTGAAAAGTTCATAAAGTGAAAAGTTTATAAAGTGAAAAGTTCATATAGTGAAAAGTTCATAAAGTACAAACTTTACAAACTTTCAAACTTTAAGCAACTTTCAAACTCAAGCAACTTTACAAACTTTCAAACTTTAGCAACTTTACAAACTCAAGCAACTTTACAAACTTTCAAACTTTAAGAACTTTACAAACTAAATAATGGCACAGTTAGAATCAAGTTTTAAAAATATGGTACTGGTACTCACCGGTATTGCATTATTTGCAGCAGTAACTCTTTCTTCGGTATATACATTTACCAAAGAGCCTATAGCCGCTTCTAAAAAAGCAAAGCAGCAAAATGCTATCAAAGAAGTTTTACCTCCTTTCGATCATCTCGATCCAAATCCCATTGAAGAGACTGAAGGCGTTGAAACCACCAAAATCTTCAAGGCTTACGATAAAAGTAATAATTTTGTAGGTGCTGCTGTCGAAGCTACTTCGAATAATGGTTTTAGTGGAAAAATTGTTATTATGGTAGGTTTCGACAAAAAGGGCAATATTGTAAATTATTCAGTACTCGATCAAAAAGAAACTCCGGGATTGGGGACTAAAATGGTTGACTGGTTTAAAACAAATAAAGGTAACCAAAGTATTATTGGCAAAGATATGCAAACTGCTAATATGACTGTTAGTAAAGATGGTGGCGAAGTTGATGCCATTTCCGGGGCGACCATCAGTTCAAGAGCATTTTTGTTTGCCGTACGAAATGCATATTTTGCATACGATAAACAAAACCAGAATAGAAAAACAGACGCAGAAAGCAGTGCAACTACTGTTCAGAAAAATGATACAACTAAATTAACGAAAGGACAAAACAATGAGTAAAAATTCAAATCTTAGCGTATTTCTGAATGGGTTTGTTAAAGAAAATCCGATTCTTGTACTTATTTTGGGAACATGTCCGACCCTTGCCACGACTTCTTCAGCAATGAATGGATTGAGCATGGGACTTGCCACTACTTTTGTTCTTTTCGGATCGAACGTTGTGATTTCTCTTATTAAAAATTTGATTCCTGATAAAGTGCGAATTCCTTCGTATGTAGTAGTTATTGCTACCTTTGTGAGTGTAGTTGAAATGACTATGCAAGCTTATCTGCCTGCATTGTATGACAGTCTTGGCATTTTTATTCCTCTGATTGTGGTTAACTGTATTGTTTTGGGAAGGGCAGAAGCTTTTGCCTCAAAGAATTCAGTATTTAAATCAGCATTGGATGGTTTGGGTATGGGATTTGGCTTTGCGCTTGCTTTGGCAGTTTTAGGCTCAATACGTGAAATACTTGGAACAGGTAAAGTTTTTGGACTCACGCTTTTTCCTGATAAATACGGAATGTTGCTTTTTGTGTTGGCACCCGGAGCTTTTATCGCATTGGGTTATCTGATTGCAGTAATGAACAAACTGAAGAAAGCATAATTTTTAGTAGTTGATAGCGAATATTTTATAGTAAATAGTTTATTGTGAGAAAATAGTAAATAGTAACTGAATAAATTGTAAATTCTTATGACATATATTCTTATTTTTATAAGCGCCGTTTTTGTGAACAACATCGTGTTGTCGCAGTTCCTCGGAATTTGTCCGTTTCTGGGGGTATCGAAAAAAATCGAAACCGCATTGGGTATGAGTGGAGCTGTGGCATTTGTAATGTCTATTGCAACAATATTTACGTATATAGTTATGAAATATGTGCTTGAACCATTTGATCTTGGTTTTCTGCAAACTATAACATATATCCTGATTATAGCGTTCTTAGTGCAAATGGTGGAAATTATACTAAAGAAAGTTTCACCTGCTTTATATCAGGCATTGGGAGTATTTCTGCCGCTGATTACAACCAATTGTGCAATATTGGGAGTTGCATTGCTCGTTATTCAAAAAGATTATAATTTGCTCGAAAGTGTGGTGTTTGCCATTTCTACTGCTATTGGTTTTGGATTGGCGCTTGTGCTTTTTGCAGGTATTCGCGAACAACTAAGTATGGCAAAATTGCCTAAAGGCATGGAAGGAACACCAATTTCATTGCTCACTGCCGGTCTGTTAGCAATGGCATTCATGGGTTTTGCAGGAATTGTGAAGTAATATATTTCTTAATCTATATTAGAATAAGGGCGGGAATTTGGTTGAAACTAAATTCCCGCCTTTTCTATGTGCTGATATTTGTCTTATGATCTGATTAGTAAGATGTTAATAGGTATAAATCAATCATAAGAATTTTAACTTGAAATATTGTCCACCAATTTGAGTAATTTATGCACGTCTTTTTTTTAGATATATAAATTCTAATCTCATTATGTTTTTATCTTTGTGATATTAAATTTCAGGTTAGAAATTAGTCTGTTTAATAGTAAACAGAAGCTTATTTTTGAATGAGACAAATATTAATTATTTACTTTAAATTCAATTTTTATGAAAAAAACTTACATTATTTTATGTTTGCTGTTTCTGGCGGGCATAAGTTTTCAATCCATTGCGCAGACCAATCCCGGAACTGCTAATCTTAAACATCAGTGGACATTCGATGATGGTACTGCAAAAGATGTTGTAGGTACTGTTAATGGTGTTCTGGAGGGTGCTGCGACAATATCTACTAAGGCTTTATCAACTACAGGTGGAGGTTTTATGTCTTTTTCAGGTGCCGAAATTGCCATAAATAGCTATCCGGCTATTACTACCGAAATATGGTTTACACCTTCAGGTTCTAATACCACTAATTGTAATATTTTATCTTACTTTGGTAATACTACCGGAACGCTTGGAACAGATTATATTTTCACATCTCCTTCAAGTTGTAATAGAGTACGTGCAGCAATATCAACTCTCGAAGCTTCTGCTCCTTACAATACTGAAAATTTTGTTGGTTATACAGGATATATTGATGATGCAAAACTACATCATCTGGTTACTACTTATACTGCTACAACAATTACGTTGTATATTGACGGAGTAAGTCAGGGTTCGCAAGATTATACCGGTAGTAACACCTTGTCAGCGATTGGCACTCAGTTTGCTTATTTGGCTAAAGGTGGTTATGCCAATGATCCAACATGGAAAGGACTTGTACATAAGTATAGCTTGTATGATAAAGCATTATCAGCTGACGAAGTGGCTTATTTGTATCAAAAAGGTGCTGAAGAACAACCTGTTATTACTGCAAGTGTTCCTTCAATGGTATTTGACAATAGTCAACCGGCAGTAATGTTTAATGTTTCAGGTATTAATCTTACTGCTCCAATTTCAATAAGTGCACCTGCAGGTATAATCGTTGATCCCACTTCAGTTGCGATTAATGCAAAAGATTTTCCTGTTACTGCCATTTGGGATGGTAAAACAGCAGTAGATGGTAAAATAACTTTAACCAGTGGAACTACAATGGTTGAAATATTAGTTAAATCGGCAGATGACAGTGGTTGCTTTACTCCATTGTATCCTAATGATATTAATTTTATTAACGATCCTGGAATGAACAGCTTAGCAAGTTATCAGGGTTGGGGTGCAAAAGAACTTATTACAGTAATAAGCAATCCTGAAAATGTATATTGTGGTGCATCAACTATAAGTATCGGAAACGGTACAGGAACATGCTCCGGTTCGTTAGATATTCTTAATGGTGCAGGTAGTATTCTTCAACCAAACACTATTTATCGGGTTAAATTTATGATGAAAACCGTTGGTGGTACATTCCAGTTTGGTGCAGATGCCGATCCTAATCAAGAGTTTAAATTTGATACCAATGGAGAATGGAAAGCATTCGATCATGTATTCACTACAGGTGCAACAATTGGTAATAATATTTATATTAATAACTGCGGTGGTTGTACAGGTACAATTGCTTATGTAGATAATTATGAATTGTATGTATTTAACGAACCAATTATTTCAACTTCTGAATCTGCAATTGGTTTCGATCCTGAAACGAGCTTAACATCATCATTTACTGTAACATCTTCAAATTTAACAGATGATATTATACTAACTGCGCCAGCAGGAATTACTTTGGGTTCCAATATATTACCAGCAGCAAGCGTTGGAAATCTTGTTGAAGTTATATGGGATGGTACAACAGTTGTTAACGATTCTATTACACTTACAAGTGGCACTACAGTTGTTAAAGTCTTTGTAAAAGCCATTACTACTTCAAATACTACATGTTTTACACCTTTATATACTGATCGTCCTAATATTGTTGTGGATCCATATATGAATGATTTTGCAAACTTTGGTGGTTGGGGAAACAGAAGTATTAATTCAGATCCTGCAAACGTATATTGCGGTTCACGCAGTGGTTTAATTTCAGGGGGCTCAATTGATGTGGTACTTACCGGTTTAATAAAAGAAAATACTTCATATAAAATGAAGGCTATGATTAAAGCCACCTCTACCAATGTTAATTTTGGTATTTGGGGCTGGGGTGGAGCTAGTGATACTATTAGCCATCCAACTGTAATTAATGAATGGGTACCAATTGAATTAGAATTTACAACATTAACTTTAGGCTCAACACATGGCGCTTTCTTCAATAATGCACCGGGTTCTTATATCGACAACTGGGAACTTTATGAAATGACAGGTACTGCAATTCCGATGGTTGACAATAAGAGTGTGAAAATATTTGTTCAGAACGGTAAAATTGTAGCTGATTTCGAAGTAGCGCAATCATCTGAAGTAGAGTTTACAGTTTATAATGTTCAGGGAGCAGTTATTTCAAATGAAATGTTCGCAACTAACCAGGGTAAAACATTCAGAGTGTTGAATGCAAATATCGGTTCGGGAGTTTACGTTGTAAAAATGACAGTGAACGGTAAAAGCAGCTTTTCTAAAGTTATTAAATAAATTCTCTGACAGATAGCTGTCAAAATTAAAACAGAAGTCGTCACTTAAGCTTTCGTAAATCGAAAGAAAGTGACGACTTCATTTTTTTTATTTAGTGTTATTCGTTTTTAAGATATGAAATTTTTGAAATAACCTTCATCTATTAAATGAAAAAAGCGTTTGA
>CAYNHC010000134.1:7663-9338 GCA_964396705.1 uncultured Paludibacter sp. | reverse complement strand
ATAGACAACCACGAACCTGTAGCAGGTGTGTAGCGGTTTTTAAGGAAATCGGGCATGGTAATGATTTTTCCCAATTTCACATTCATAAGTTGGTAAAATGGTACAAATAACCAACCGAGGATAAGAATCATCCAGCCTTGCATTTCCCAGTGCGCCATACCTACACCAGCTTTTGCGCCGGTTCCGGCAAGTCCTACAAGGTGTTCTGAACCGATATTTGCAGCGAAAATTGCCGCACCAATAATATACCAGGGCTCGCCTTTACCAAATAGGTAGTCTTCGCTGTTAGCCCCTTTTTGCAAGCGTTTATCTTTTTGTATCGAGCGCCATACAGCCCACGTTACTCCTAAAATCCCAACTGCGATAATTACCCAGTCGAGCCAAATAAATTCCTGTGAATTCCAATTCATAACTTAAATATTAATTATTTTTTGAGTTTTATTTTTCAACGGTAAATTTGTAAATACACTGACTGTTATATACTTTACCTGGTTCCAAAATAACTGAAGGCCAGTTTGGTTTGTTGGGACTGTCAGGATAATGTTGAGTTTCGAGGCAAATGCCTGTGCGTTGTTTGTAAACGATTCCTTTTTTACCTTTGGCTGTTCCATCGAGGAAGTTGCCGGTATATACCTGAATTCCGGGTTCGTTGGTGTAAACTTCAAGAGCAATACCACTTACAGGTGAACTTACTTTAGCAGCAAGTTTAGTTACATCGCCTGCTGTGTTTAGCACCCAGTTATGATCGTAACCATTACCATTCTTCAACTGAACGAATTCAAATTTATCGATGTCCTGTCCTATCGCTTTAGCAGTAGTAAAATCCATCGGAGTGTTTTTAACTGAATCAATGGCGCCAGTGGTCATATAAGTGCTGTCGACAGGTGTGTATCCATCAGCATTAATTGTAAGTAAATTATCTGTAATTGGTAAATTGGCATCTCCCGAAAGATTGAAATAGGAGTGATTACACATATTGATAACCGTTTTTTTATCGGTAGTTGCTTCAAATTTAATGTCGATAGCATTATCTTCGGTAAGTTTGAAAGTAACCTTCGCTTCTACATTTCCTGGGAAATTTTCATCGCCATCAGGAGAGATGCGGGTCATTTCAATAGTAGTTGCATCAATTTGGTTTACGTTTTTGTACACCTGATATTGCCAGCCTTTTGGACCGCCATGCAAACAATGACCGAAATTGTTTTGTGGTAACTGAATGGTATCGCCATCGATAACAATTTTTCCCTGATTAATACGGTTGGCATAACGACCTATAGAAGCTCCGAAATCGCTTGGGACATTAATATAATCGGCTACGCTGTCGAAACCTAGAACTACATCCTGCATTTTTCCTGCTTTGTCAGGCACCATTACAGATACTATCCGACCACCGAAATTAGTAATACAAACTTCCATGCCCGCTGCATTTTTTAGCACGTACAAATCGGTGGAATCACCATTGATAACAGTCTGAAAATTGGATTTCAATAATCCAGAGGCCGTTTTTTCTTCTTGTTTTTGGCAACCTTGCAACAATAGTGCAATTACGGCAAAACCATAAAGTAATTTCTTCATGTTTAATTAGTTGTATTTGAGTTGTTTATAAAATTATTTATTTAAAAGTTAACGGTAAAATGCCTTTTATGGGATTTTCGGAGTCAAAAGTATTTTAAAT
>CAYNHC010000134.1:0-7653 GCA_964396705.1 uncultured Paludibacter sp. | reverse complement strand
ACGAAATACACTAAAAATGTTGTAAAACATATTTTTGGATTGTTTTTGTCGGTTTATATATTTAACAACCAAATATATTTAAAAAAACAAATAACGCAAATTTACACCAATCCAAGTGCAAAATCGCGTCATTCAAAGGACATATCTTACTCCCCCTTTGGGGGTTGGGGGGCTGATTATTGATACTGAATATATATGGGTTGAGGCTTCAGTTTCATTAAATCATCGGGAGTTAACATTACATTAGGGGCTTTCTTCAGGTCATTTTTGTAAAATAATTTAAATCCTGTAAATTGAACAGGTTCCTTATAAATATATAGTTTATAAGTGCTGCGTTTTAAAATAGGCTCACCCCAACCATCCATATTCATGACAATTTGAACTTCAGGACGTAATTTTATGTTCTTATAATTTCTGACCATGCCCTGTGTAAAACGATGTACTACAAGTACTTTAGGAGTTAGATTGTTTTTCTTTACTAATTTAGCAAGATAATCAGAGCAATAATTTATATCTTCAGCATCAACTTTTCCAATTTTTTTTCCGGGAATATTGCCATCCTTCATCGAAAATTCAGGATCTATTCCCAAATGAACATTGGGCATTTTGAGGTATTTTTCCAATAAAGGGACTTCATGTTGATATGTACTTAATGCAACTTGTATGTCTAAAAAAAGGATCGCGTTCCCCATTTTTGCAATAGCCAAAGCAGAATCTATTTGTTGCTCGGGCATACGTTTACAATAGGTTCCGTCGGGCATTGGAATTCCCTGAGCCACAACAGCAATATAATGAATGGCAGGTTGCACCGGTGTGGCAGAGTCAGCTTTGTTCCATGCATTAACCTCTTCTTTTAATCTTCTCCACACTTCTTTGGGCGGAAACTCACCTAAAATTCCCATTTTTACTGAATAAAGATTCCCATAATAAGCCACAATTCTTTTAAATGGCAAAATGGCGCCGGGCAAAGGGTATGCTTTCAAATTGTTTGGCCACAAACCGGTAGTGTCTCCATTCGCCAGAGCAAGCATTTTTTGTTGGTATGCAAGTGTATCCAGAACGGGTGCGATTTTTTCTTCGCTCAGTTCCGATGATGATTTTTTTCCATGTTCTTTATCCTTTTTCTCACCACATCCGGCAAGAAGAAAAATGAATGTAAGCGATATAAAAACTAATTGAAAGTTGATAGTTGACAATTTTAATTTCATAATTTCAATTTATGATTATTAAAGTGGTTATTGAGAATTTTTGTTTGTAGTTATTCTTTAAAAAACAAGACTATCTATTAATTGTCTTATTTTTTGTTTAAAAAAGATCTATGCATCGATCTTATTAATCCTTGCGGAGAACCTTCAGTTGCAATTATCCTGCGTACAGTTTGTAAAGGCATAAGCGAATCGCGTTTGGTGGACAATGAAAAAGATAGTTTGAAATATTTGCTAAGATCTGTTACACTTTCGTGATTGAAAATGCCATAAGGGTGTGCCCAATAATCGACGGGTTTACCTGTTATTGATTCTAATTTTTTCCGGGGTTCAATTACTTGTTTTTGCCAATCTTCGGGCGCTTTGTATTTGGTAAGCATGGTATGATCCCAACTATGCATTCCAATGGTGTGACCGGCTTGCGCAAGTTGAGTTATTTGTTCGGTTTTCATGTAGTTCTTTTTATTATAGGTTATAGTCATAATAAAAAAAGCGCCTCTGAATCCATATTTTTCAAGTGTTGGAGCTGCAATTTGATAATGTTCAATCCGGGAATCGTCGAAAGTAATAACAAAAGGTTTATCGGGTAATGTTTTATTATAAACTAAATAATCGTACAACTGATCGGGTAAGATGGAGTGAAAACCACTGTCGGCAAGCGTTTTAATTTGCTCGTCAAATGTAGCGGGACTTACTGTATATTCGTCGTTGCGACCATCGGCAATACGATGATAGCATATAACAGGAACCTGTTGTTTTGCGAAAATCTGTTCCGCTGTATTCATTTTCGGAATGACACTGTCTTTGCTTTCAGTTTCGGTTTGCGGTGTAGAATTACTTTTTTTCTGATTGCCGGGGTTACAGTTGATAAACGCTATAACACAAAAAAGAACACTGAAAAGGATAAATTTATTATAGACGTTAACTTTGAAACGGTCTCCGGATTTTCTATTTATATTCATTATCAAATGTTAGATTGTTCAATATTTTTTACAAACTCTTTTAATTTTAAATTTCTATTTGTATTAGTTATGGTTCACTTCTTTATAGATTGATAAATCACCTCCTGAATTTTTGGACGGATACTCATTGCAGCCAGTTTATTTGTTCCATCTCCAGGATATGTTCGGTTGCTTAAAAACACATATACCAATTTATTTGCCGGGTCAACCCAACAGCATGTTCCTGTATAGCCGGTATGACCATAAATTGCCTGTGGTGCCGAAACACAACAGGGATTACTATTGGGTTTTGAAGGTACAGGTTTATCAAATCCAAGTCCACGCCTCCCACTTGCCGAAGTAGTGGTAGTAAATAGCTTGCAAGTTTCGGCACAAAGGTACGACATTCCTTTATATTCACCATTGTTTAGCAACATTTGATGTACAGCAGCAACATCGGTTGCCGTTGCAAATAATCCGGCATTGCCCGAAACTCCACCCAAAAAAGCAGCAGCCGGATCGTGTACATAACCCTGTATAACTCCATTTCGCAGATGATCTTTCCTGAGTGTAGGAGCAATATCTTGTTTTTTATGCTTTCGCAATGGAAGATAAGTTATATTTTTAAGTTGCATTGGTACAAAGAATTCTTTGTCTAAAAATAAATCCATTGGCATCCCGCTGATAGTTTCTGCTATTTCTTTTAATAAAATAAAGTTGATACAACTGTAGAGATATGTTTTATTTCCAATACGTGTATTAGCTATCATTTGCATGGCCGCTTTATGAAATCGGTTGTGTAAATATAAACTATCGGAAACCTGTATTGTAAATTCGGGAGTAAAAGTGTTTGAAACCCAATCTTCTTTGTATTGTAAGGTCGAACTGTTCATTCTCACGTAATGCTTATTTTCATTCGTTGATGTTATAAATGAAGGAGTATTTCTTTTTTCGATTGCCAAATTATGAAATGGAAGTCCGGCCGGTAATCCTGTTTCGTGAAACAGCAGATCAGTTATTGTTATATTTTCTTTATCAGTACCACTCAGAAAAGCAAGATACATTGAGGCCTTATCAGTGAGTTTTAGTTTCCCCTGGTCGTAAAGTTTCATTATGGCAAGCAATGTTCCGGTGGTTTTCGAAAGTGAAGCCAAATCGTATAAAGTACCTTCACTCACTTTTTGCTTTGCTTCGTAAGTGTAATATCCGAAACTCTTGTTATAAACCGTTTTACCATCTTTCATTACCAGCACCCTGCAACCGGGAAATGCTCTTGCATTCATTCCATCTTTCACAATGGAATCAATTCGCAAAAGGATTACAGAATTCATTCCAACATCTTCAGGCAAATAAAGTGCAGAAGTATCTGCACAAAGTGAAATACTATCTTTGGATGAAAGATTTCCGTTTGCAGTGGTTGAAAAATTATTTCCAGCCCGATTACAAAGAAATATGAAAAATAATAATATGATTACGCTGACTCTTTGTATTCTCATAATTGATTTTTCAACTTAGTCTGGCCCATTTTTTAGCAAAGTTCATGATCTGAATAAAACCGGATTAGCCCGAACATTAGGCACTTATTAATGTTTTATATAAAGGTGCAAATTTACGAATTAAATTTTCTTATTCTGTCAGATTCATAGTTAGAATTGGTTAAATGGGTTTTTAAATTGAACAATAAAATAATGAATTTTGAAACTATGTTATTAAACATAATTTTCATTGAATATACATTTAATAAATATGGTTACATTTGCAGACTGAAATTAAGTGTATCGAAAACACTTAAATTAAATACTCTAATTAATAGCTCCTTAGAGCGGTATTAAACATTATTATAATCTAAAAACAAATAATATGTTAGAAGCATTAAAAGAAAAAGTATTTCGTGCCAATCTGGATTTGGTAAAACACGGATTAGTCATCTTCACATGGGGAAATGTAAGTGCCATCGACCGAAACTCGGGATTAGTGGTAATTAAGCCATCGGGTGTTTCTTACGACGAAATGAAGGCAGATCAAATGGTAGTAGTGGACTTAGAAGGTAAAGTGGTGGAAGGTAAATTAAAACCATCTTCTGATACAGCAACGCATGTTGTTTTGTATAAAGCTTTTCCCGAAATTGGAGGAATTGTACACACTCACTCCACTTATGCAACGGCATGGGCTCAGGCAGGTCTCGATATTCCAAATATTGGAACAACACATGCCGATTATTTTGCGAATGACATACCGTGCACACGAATGATGACACAGGTTGAAGTAGAAGGCGCTTATGAATTGGAAACCGGTAATGTGATTGTTGAGCGATTCAAAGGAATTAATCCCCGTCATGTTCCCGGAGCATTAGTTTGTAATCACGGACCATTTTCTTGGGGAGACGATGCATTCGATGCAGTTCATAATGCTGTGGTAATGGAACAATGTGCTAAAATGGCTTCAATTGCTTTCGCAGCCAATCCACAGTTGCAGATGAATCCACATCTGATTAAAAAGCATTTTTTCAGAAAACATGGACCGGGAGCATATTACGGACAGTAACCCCTAACCCCTAAAGGGAAATCAGGCTGGTTTTGAGTTATTTCAATAAAACAAAAACAAACAATTTAAAATAAAACAAATTCTCACAGTCCATATTTGGGGCTGGGGGTAAATCAAAATTATTATGGAATTCAATTATAAAAATGCAGAAGTATGGTTTATCACCGGAGCACAATTACTTTACGGTGGTGATGCAGTAGTGAGCGTAGATGCACACTCAAATGAAATGGTTAAAGGTTTGAACGATTCGGGAAATCTTCCTGTAAAAGTAGTTTACAAAGGAACTGCTAATTCGTCTTCAGAAATTTCGGAAATTATGCGTGCCGCTAATGGCGACACCAATTGCATCGGTATGATTACCTGGATGCACACTTTCTCTCCGGCTAAAATGTGGATTCATGGCTTGATGGATTATAAAAAACCATTGCTTCACCTTCACACACAGTTCAACGAACAAATTCCATGGTCGGAAATCGATATGGATTACATGAACCTGAATCAATCGGCTCATGGCGACCGCGAGTTTGGTTTTATCACTGCCCGTCTGCGCAAACCACGCAAAGTGGTGGTTGGTTTTTGGAAAGATAAATCAACTCACGATAAAATTTCAGGTTGGATGCGCGTTTGTGCGGGTTGGGCTGATGCACAAAATATGCAGATTATTCGTTTCGGCGATAATATGAACAACGTGGCTGTAACCGATGGCGATAAAGTAGAAGCTGAAATCCGTTTGGGATATCATGTTGATAATGCGCCGATTGCTAAATTGGTTCCTTTCGTAAACGCAGTTACCGAAGCTGAAATTGATGCATTGGTTGCAGAATACGAAAAACTGTACGACTTTGCTGATGATTGTAAAAAAGGTGCTGAAAAACACATTTCTGTTCGTCAGGCTGCTGCACAGGAAATCGGTCTTCGTCGTTTCCTTGAATCGAAAAATGCAACAGCTTTCACTACCAGCTTCAACGAGTTGGAAGGCATGAGTCAGTTGATGGGATTTGCTTCTCAACGATTGATGGCTGAAGGCTTTGGGTTTGGTGCTGAAGGCGATTGGAAAACTGCTGCTCTTACCCGCACTATGTGGGTTATGTCGCAGGGATTACCAGGCGGATGCTCATTCCTGGAAGATTATGTGTTGAATTTTAATGGTGCCAACAGCTCTATTTTACAATCGCACATGTTGGAAATTAACCCTGAAATTGCAGCCGCAAAACCACGCATCGAAGTACATTTCCTTGGAATTGGTGATGCCGGCGTTTGTGCCCGTCTGATTTTCCAGGCTCACAAAGGCGAAGGAATTGCTGCTACCATTGTTGATATGGGCAACCGTTTCCGCATGATTGTGAACGAAGTGAAAGTGATTGAACCTCAGGCATTGCCAAAATTACCTGTTGCTTGCGGATTGTGGATTCCTCAACCAAATCTCGAAGTTGGAGCTGGTGCATGGATTGTTGCCGGTGGAACTCACCATTCAAGTTTCTCTTTTGCAATCACCACTGATATGATGGAAGATTATGCCGAAATTGCTGATATGGAAATGTTGATTATCGACAAAAACACCAATATCCGCACATTCAAACAAGACATTCGCAATAACGAAGTGTATTATATGTTGAATAAAGCTTTAAGATAATAAATTAATGAGCCAATATGCCAATGTGCCAATTTTAATTCAATTGGCACATTGAAGTATTGGCATATTAGCACATTAAAAAAATGAAATACGTAATAGGTTTAGATTATGGAAGCGACTCAGCCCGTGCGGTTGTAGTAAACGCCGAAACTGGAGAAGAAATAGCTTCATCGGTAAAATATTATCCACGTTGGATGGAAGGTAAATATTGTGTGCCAACTGCCAATCAATACCGTCAACATCCACAGGATTATATTGATGCATTGGAACATACAGTGAAAGATGCCCTTTCGAAATGTCCTGCCGGAACGGCTGAAAACGTGGTGGGAATTGGTTTTGACACTACAGGAAGTACACCGGTATTTACAGACCAGAACGGAACTCCACTGGCTATGTTGCCCGAATTTGCCGAAAACCCAAACGCTATGTTTGTGTTGTGGAAAGACCATACAGGAATTAAAGAAGCCAATGAAATTAACGATTTGGCGGCTAAATGGAGCACCGATTACACTTCGTACGAAGGTGGAATTTATTCATCGGAATGGTTTTGGGCCAAAGCACTGCATGTGTTACGTGCCGACGAAAAAGTGCGCTCTGCAGCTTTTTCTATTATCGAACATTGCGACTGGATGCCTGCTTTGATAACCGGAACAACAAAACCGGAACAAATGTACCGCAGTCGTTGTGCTTCGGGTCATAAAGCCATGTGGTTGGAGCAATGGGGCGGACTTCCATCGGAAGAATTTCTGGTTGCTCTTGATCCTGTGTTGGCAGGATACCGCAGCAGACTTTACACTGAAACATGTGCCAGCGATACCAAAGTGGGTAATCTGACCGAAGAATGGGCAGCTCGTTTAGGCTTAACTACTAATGTTGCTGTAGCTGTAGGAGCATTCGACGCTCACATGGGTGCAGTTGGTGCCGAAGTAAAACCGGGTGCGTTGGTTCGCATTATCGGAACTTCTACCTGCGATATTATGGTATCGAGCTACGAGGAAATGGGCGACAAACTTATTCCGGGTATTTGTGGTCAGGTTGATGGTTCTGTTATTCCGGGTATGGTTGGATTAGAAGCCGGACAATCGGCTTTCGGCGATGTTTATGCCTGGTTCAAGAACGTAGTAGCATGGCCTGTTGTTAATATTTTATCAAAAACAACCCTGGTTGACGAAGCTACCAAACAAAAACTGATTGACGAAACTGTAGATCAAATTATTCCGGCATTGTCCATCGAAGCGGCTAAAGTTCCGGTTTCGGAATCAACCATTTTGGCAACCGACTGGATGAATGGTCGTCGTACGCCGGATGCCAATCAAATGGTAAAAGGAAC
>CAYNHC010000133.1:8133-9362 GCA_964396705.1 uncultured Paludibacter sp. | reverse complement strand
AAAAATTATCAGTAACCAAGAATTTTCATCATCGATTTATAACTCTGTTCTTTTGCAAACAGTTTGGTGTAATACTCACCGTCTTCATCTTTGTCAATTATTACAAGTTTGGGAGCCGGAATAAGACAATGTTGAATCCCTCCGAAACCACTCAACGACTCCTGATATGCGCCTGTATGAAAAAATCCGATATATTGTTCTCTTTCTTCCTGCATCTTGGGCAGAAAAATGGCATTAGAATGAACTTCGGCATTGTAAAAATCTTCACTATCGCAGGTTAAACCACCTAAGTTCACCCGTTCGTATTCCGAATCCCAGTTGTTGATGGCCAAAAATACATATCGTTGGTTAATTGCCCATGTATCAGGCAATGTTGTCATAAACGAGCTGTCAATCATATTCCATAACTCACGGTCGTTCTGCTTTTTCTGGTTTACAATTGAATATAGCATTGCACCGCTTTCGCCTACTGTATAGGAACCAAATTCAGTAAATATGTTTGGTTCAGGCACGCGGTATTGAGCGCACACAGTTTTTATCTGTGCTACAATTTCTTCAGCAATATATTCGTAATCGTAAGCCATATCCAAATGAGTCTGTATGGGGAAACCGCCACCTATGTTTAGACTGTCTAATTCAGGACTCTTCTTTTTAAGCTCACAATAAAGATTCACGGCTTTATTCAACTCATTCCAGTAGTATGCAGTATCTTTTACACCAGTATTAATAAAAAAATGCAGCATTTTCAACCCAACCTGTGGATTTGATGCTATGTGTTTGGTATAATATGGTATAATATCATTGTATCGGATACCTAACCTTGAAGTATAAAAATCAAACTTGGGTTCTTCTTCTGCTGCAATACGGATACCAACATTGAAGGGGGTATCGAAGTCTTTGAGCAGCAAATCAAGTTCAAATTTATTATCAAGAATTGGTATTACATTGGTATAATTCTCTTTAATCAGATTTTGTATATTCTCAACATATTGAGGTCGTTTAAACCCGTTACATATTATATAAGTATCCTTCTTAAATAAGCCCTGTTCATTTAGTGATTCAATTATATTAATGTCGAATGCTGAAGAAGTTTCGATATGCACTCCATATTTAAGTACTTCTTCCATCACAAAAGAGAAATGAGAACTTTTAGTACAATAACAATAATTATATTCTCCTGAATAGTCCACCTTAGCCATTGCCACATTGAACATACGCCTTGCTTTTTG
>CAYNHC010000133.1:5687-8033 GCA_964396705.1 uncultured Paludibacter sp. | reverse complement strand
AAACGGTCATAAAGTCTAACCTCTGCTTTTACAGCATGTTTTGCTGATACCCAGTGAAGTGTTCCCTTCACTTTACGATTCGATTCGGGCATTCCACTTTTGGTCATCTCATCGTACTCGCAGTATATTTCTTCAATATTTCCATCTGCATCTTTTTTACAGCCTGTACATTTCACTATATAAGCACTTTTCAAACGCACTTCCTGTCCGGGTGTCATTCTGAAGAACTTTTTAGGCGCTTCTTCCATAAAATCTTCGCGTTCAATAAACAATTCACGAGAAAATGGAATCTCACGTGTTCCTGCTGATTCATCTTCAGGATTATTGCCTGTCTCCATCATTTCAACTTCTCCATCAGGATAGTTGGTAACAATTAATTTTACAGGGTTAATAACGGCATTTACTCTCGTTGCTGTTTTATTAAGGCTTTCTCGAACAGCATGTTCCAAAAGTCCTATATCATTTTGAGCTTCGAATTTGGTATATCCGATTTTATCAATAAAATTGTGTATCGCATCAGGCGAATATCCACGGCGACGAAGTCCGCAAATGGTAGGCATGCGTGGATCGTCCCAACCACTTACAAGTCCTTCCTGAACCAGTTGAAGCATTTTGCGTTTACTCATTACAATGTAAGTGAGATTCAACCGGTTGAATTCAATTTGTCGTGGTCGATAATCCGAGTCTTTAAACTGATCGATAAACCAATCGTACAAAGGTCGATGAACCTCAAACTCCAATGTACAAAGTGAATGCGTTACACCTTCGAAATAATCCGATTGTCCATGAGCATAATCGTACATTGGGTATGCTTTCCATGTCCATCCGGTTCGGTGATGCGGATGCGAAGTAATAACCCGATACATCAACGGATCGCGAAAATGCATGTTAGACGAAGCCATATCAATTTTTGCCCGTAACACCATCGCTCCTTCTGCAATTTCACCGGTATTCATTTTATGAAAAAGTTCGAGATTTTCCTCAATGGGACGGTTACGATAAGGACTTTCAATACCGGGCACAGTAGGTGAACCCTTTTGCTTAGCAATAGTTTCAGCAGACTGTTCATCTATATATGCTTTACCCTGTTTGATGAGTTCAACAGCCAAATCCCATAATTGTTGGAAATAATCAGAAGCGTAGTAAACGTTTGCCCACTGATAACCAAGCCATTGTATATCTTCCTGAATAGAATCTACATACTCAACATCTTCTTTTACAGGATTGGTATCGTCGAAACGAAGATTGCAAATGCCACCGTAGTTGCGCGCAACACCAAAGTCAAGACAAATTGCCTTGGCATGACCAATATGTAAATAGCCATTGGGTTCAGGTGGAAAACGCGTTTGAATACGACCATCGTTCTTTCCTTCTTTTAAATCCTGTTCGACAAAAGTCTCAATAAAATTTAGACTTTTCTTTGGTACTTCTTCGTTTATTGTTTCCATAAATCGTTTCGTGTTTCGTGTTTCGTGTTTCGTGTTTCGCATTGAAGGTTCTATTACCAGCTACCCACTATATACTACCCACTACTATCTACTTATTCAAAATAGCCCTTAATAATTCCTCTGTCAGATTTTTTTACAAATTCAACAATTTCGTCGAGTTCTTTACTTGCAGTTAATTCGGATAATATTCGTTCAACTGCCCGGGTAGTGTTTTTTTCTGTTTGAAAAAGAATACGGTAAACATCCTGAATTGCATAAATTTGCTCGTTAGTATATCCACGACGTCTTAAACCCACCGAATTAACCCCAGCATACGAAAGCGGCTCCCGTCCTGCAGTTACAAAAGGTGGTATATCTTTGTTTACTTTCGTACCCCCCTGAACCATTACATGAGCACCAATCCTTGTAAATTGATGAACTAAAATACCTCCACTCAAAATAGCAGAATCATCAATTTCAACTTCTCCCGCCAATTGAGTAGCATTGGACATGATAACATAATTACCTAAAACACAATCGTGTGCAACATGACAATAAGCCATTATCAAACAATTATTACCTATAACTGTCTTCCCTTTGGCAGCAGTTCCTCGGTTTATAGTAACACATTCACGAAGAGTGGTATTATCTCCAATTATGGCAAGCGTATCTTCTCCTTTGAATTTTAAATCCTGTGGAATGGCTGAAATCACAGCACCAGGAAATATTTTACAATTTTTTCCTATTCTGGCTCCATCCATAATCGTTACATTAGGACCAATCCATGTTCCTTCACCAATTTCAACATTTTGATGAATGGTCACAAAGGATTCAATTATTACACTGCTATCTATTTTAGCTTCGGGATGTATATTTACGAAAAGTGAGTTCATATTTTAAAGTTTATCCGGCTTGTATT
>CAYNHC010000133.1:0-5587 GCA_964396705.1 uncultured Paludibacter sp. | reverse complement strand
AGTTACAAGTCTGTTTATCTGAATATTAATTAAATGTTTGTTTAATTCTCTTTTAAAAGTTCTGTTCTGATAAGTTTTGCAAGTTCTGTATTGGTTTTGTGTCCCGGATGAACCGCAATTACTTTACCTTTGATTTGTCTGCCAACAAGCGCCAAATCGCCAATCACATCAATTATTTTGTGACGGGCAGGTTCATTTTCAAATTTCAGGTCTCCGCTCAAATATCCAAGTTCAGCTGCATTAATTTTAGGTTGACCTAATTCTTCTGTCAATTTATCCATCGATTCCTGCGAAATAACTTCATCATAAATCACAACTGCATTTTTTAGGTCACCACCTTTTATTAAATTCATTTGCATAAGATATTTTATCTCGCGAACAAAAACAAAAGTTCTTGCAGCTGATACTTCTTCCGCAAAATTTTTCAGGTCGTCCAGTGTTGCAACCTGATTCTCAATTAATGACGATTTGAATCCAATTTGAACATTAACACTGAAATCTTCATCGGGTATAACCATTATATGCGAACCGGTTTCAGGATTTGTGTATTCAATTTTTTCTTTCACAACAAAAAATTCTCTGTCTGCACTCTGTTCTTGAATTCCAGCTTCGCGAATTTTTTCAACATATATTTTTGCACTTCCATCAAGAATTGGAAATTCGGGGGCATCAACTTCAAGCATACAATTATCAATTCCCATTGCAATTAATGCTGCCAATGCATGTTCCACTGTACTGACGTGCATATTATCGAACTTCAAAACAGTTCCTCTTACTGTTTGCGTAACATTTTCGGCTACTGCATCCATTACCGGTTGTCCGGGCAAATCAATCCTTTTAATTTTTATTCCATTATTTTCAGGAGCCGGCACAAAGGTTAAATTTATTTTTAGCCCTGTATGCAATCCTTTTCCCTGTAAAGTAAATACGTTTTTTATGGTATTTTGTTTCGGCATTCGAATATTCTAATTACTTGAAATGTATATTTCCAATGAATGAAATTAATACATTATATTTTTTTTTCTAATTCTTCAATTTTTCGTTGGAGTGCATAAACCATCCGTTGGAGTTCAGGCAGGCTTTTAAATACGATGGCTGACCGTTGAAAATCCCTCAAAGGAATTGCGGGGTAACCCATTAAAATCTGCCCCTGTTCTTTCACCGAATTTGGCACACCTGTTTGTGCTGCAATAATTGTATTGTCAGCAATATGTAAATGTCCTGCTAAACCGGCTTGTCCGGCAAGAGTACATTGTTTTCCTATTTTGGTAGAGCCAGACACACCAGTTTGTGAGGCAATGACAGTATTTTCGCCAACTTCTACATTATGCGCAATTTGCACAAGATTATCAATCTTTACACCTTTACAGATGATTGTACTGCCCAGAGTAGCCCTGTCAATGGTTGAATTCGCGCCTATTTCCACATCGTCTTCCAGAATTACATTACCAGTTTGTGGAATTTTTCTATAAGTTCCGTCCTCTTTGGGCGCAAAACCAAAACCATCAGATCCAATTACAGCACCTGAATGTAATATACAATTATTTCCAATCTTACATTCGGCATAAATTTTTACGCCGGCATAAAGCGTTACATTTTCACCCAAAACAACATTATCATCTATACTACAACCAGAATGTAAAGAAGCATTTTTCCCTACTTTAACATTTTCACCAATAAAAACAAAAGGTGCAATATAAGAGTTTTCGTCGATTTGTGCCGAAGAAGAAATATATGCTAAGGAAGAAATTCCACTCTTTTTTGTTTTGGTTTTTTCAACAAGCGAAAGTAACACAGCAAGCGACTCATAAGCATTTTCAACCCTAATTAATGTTGCCTTGACACTTTTCTCGGGCTTGAAATCACTATTAACAAGTATTATGCTGGCATCGCTTTCGTATATATAATGACTGTATTTGGGATTAGACAAGAAACTCAACGTTCCGGACTTGCCCTCTTCTATTTTTGAAAAGCTACTCACTTTCACAAGAGGATTGCCTTCAACCACACCATGAATATATTCAGCAATTTGTTGAGCTGTAAACTCCATATTATTCTTCTTTAAAATCGGGTGCAAAAATACTAAAGAATTTCCAATTTATTGGTCTAATAATTAATGTGATTGAAAAAGAACTTAAAAACAGGTTAGTTGGCAGCATGAATAATGCAATATTGATGCTTTTTTAACAAGAACATTCAATTTTTAAACTTATTAATTCAATTACGATCGGTAAAAACAAAAAAAGTGCTTTTCAACCTTTTTTGTCAACACCTGAATATTAAGCATATCGGAAGCAACAGCTATATCTTTTATTGTTCCATCTTTGAATAATATATTAATATTATCATCTTCCGGACTATAAGTATCGGTAGTTACAACTTCATCGCCAAAGAAATAAGAAGTTTCATATTCATTAACGCCCAATTGCTGCATGTATTGCTTTTGAAGTTGCCTGCATCTCTTTGGTTCGGAGGGCTGAAGATTGATTTCTACTTTGAACAAACGTCGGTCAGTAAATGCTTTACAAAGTGTTGACAGCACAACATCGGGATATGATGACCATACTTTTATAGCACAGACAACATCAGAATCATCCAGCATAGCGAAATTTTCAAGTGCCTCTTCCGAATTCCGAAAAACATTGATATCAATCTGATTATAAAGGAAATATTTTAATGCCGGCGATCCAAAAAGTTCGTGACCCTGCAATGCAATTTCTTTCGCCCTTTTCAGAATATTGACAAGCATCAATTCAGCAGCCACAGATGTTTTATGCAGATATACTTGCCAATACATTAACCTCCGTGCCACTAAAAATTTTTCTATAGAATAAATTCCCTTCGCTTCAACAACCAACTGGTCGTTATATATATTTAACATTTTTATTATTCGCGCTGCACCAATATTACCCTCAACAACACCCGAAAAAAAACTATCGCGGCTTAAATAATCTAACCTATCCATATCAAGTTGACCCGAAACCAACTGATGTAAAAATTTTTTATGATATTGGTTTGTAAATATTTCAAGTGCAACATCCAACCGTCCGGCAAATTTTTTATTGATTTGCTTCATCATCATTAACGAAATTTCCTCATGGCTTATCCCTTTCACCAAACTATGCTCAAGTGCATGTGAAAAAGGCCCGTGACCAATATCGTGCAATAAAATAGATGCCCGGACTGCCTCAGCCTCACCAGGAGTAATTTCATGACCCGCTTTACGCAACTGAGTTATAGCTTCACCCATAAGATGCATAGCACCCAAAGAATGTTGCATACGTGTATGTTGAGCACCGGGATAAACAAACGAAGAAAGACCTAACTGCTTGATACGGTGTAAGCGCTGAAAATAAGAATGTTGAATTATATCGTACAAAAAATCGTTAGGAATTTCAATAAACCCGAAAACAGGATCATTTATAATTTTTCGCTTGTTAGGTTTTTTCATATTTTTTTCACTTGACATGTTAAAGGCAATAAATAGTAGCAGAAAATATTTTTATAAGTTCCAAAATTAGAATTAAAACATTTGCAAAATAACAAATTATTTTCGACAATACATTATATTACTCCAGTAACTGTAAATCCTGAAAATTATTCATTATATATTCATTCATAAAAGTTTAATCAATACTAAATCTCTTTTATATTTCTCGTTTTTAACACATAATTAGAATAAATTAAAAGCAAAATACATATATTATTGCAATTATGTAAATAAAAATATTTTATTCTACTCTTATAAAATAAATATATCATTTTGTAATTTTAATTTGTATTTTTGCAACATATTATTAGTGTATTTTTATTTTTTAGGTATTTATGTTTAGTTTTATGTGTTTATGGAATCATTATGCAAATTCAATGATCCGGATTGTTATGGTGCAAAAGAATTAGAAGTTTTACTGGAATTGAGCTCTTTGTTAAGCAACAAAGAAGTTAATCTTGACGAAGTTGTCGCAATCCTTGCACGGCATGTTAAAGCTGAAAGGATTTTATTGACAATTCTGAACAGAGAAACATCCGCGATTACAATAGAAGCAACTTTTGGCATTGACTCAACCGAAAGCACTCATGCAGTTTATAAAACAGGCAAGGGTATCATTGGCAGAGTAATTGAAAAAGGGGAAACAATTCTAATTCCAAAAATAGCAGATTCGAAGGATTTTTTAAATCTAACAAACGCCCCAACTCAGATTAATGGTTCAGATGTATCATTTATCTGCGTGCCAATACGTTACAAAGATCAGGTAATCGGGACATTAAGCTTACACAAAGTTTATTATCGAGTCAAATCATTTGATTATGATATTCGTCTCCTTAAGATTGTAGGTTCGATGATTGGTCGTACCATGCGTCGCAGGCAGGAATATGCAGAAGAAATGGAGTTACTCAGGGCTGAAAATCAAAGTTTAAGAGGTGAACTTCACAACAGAATTTTACCCGAAAAAATAAAGGGAAATTCCAGCAAAATGAATGATGTTTTCAGATTGATAGAGAGCGTGGCTGCCACCGATGCCACCGTGCTTATTAGGGGTGAAAGTGGTGTAGGAAAAGAACTTATAGCCGATGCCATTCATTTTAACAGCAATCGTAAAACCAAACCATTTATAAAAGTAAACTGTGCAGCTTTGCCCGAAAGTTTGATTGAAAGCGAACTTTTTGGACATGAAAAAGGTTCGTTTACAGGTGCTTCGAACACCCGCATCGGGCGGTTTGAGGCTGCTAATGGCGGTACTATTTTCCTTGATGAGTTTGGGGACATTCCGGCCTCAACGCAAGTAAAACTGCTCCGTGTACTACAAGAGCGTGAAATTGAACGCATTGGCAGCACAAAACCTATCAAAGTGGATGTGCGTATTATTTGCGCCACAAACCGAAATCTTGAAGAATTGATAAATTCGGATAAATTCCGTGAAGATTTGTATTATCGTATCAATGTTTTTCCGGTGTATATTCCATCACTACGCGAACGCATCAACGACATTCCCATTCTGACCGATTTTTTTATTGAAAAGTTCAATAAACGTCACGGTAAAAACATTAAACGCATTACATCATCGGCTATAGATACATTGATGGTATATCATTGGCCGGGCAACATACGCGAATTGGAAAATTGTATCGAACGGGCATGTATTCTAAGTAACGACAATGTGATAAGAACCCATAATTTACCCGCATCGCTGCAGACTGCTACAGGGACAAAAACCATGCAGAGTGGAACGTTGGACATTATTATTGGTAAAATTGAGAAACAAATCATTATCGATGCACTTATTGCTACCAAGGGAAACAGCGCCAAAGCAGCGGAACAGTTGGGAATAACGGAACGCATGATGGGAATAAGAACGAAGAAGTATGACATTGAGGCAAAAAGATTTAAAGTTTGAAAAAGAGAGCAAAGAATAAAGAGCAAAGAACAAAGATATGATAGAATATGAATTTTGTGATTTTGAAAATCCGGAACACTTAAAGGCTTTGGCAGAGCTTACAAATCATTACATGACCGATCCTATGGGTGGTGCTGAACCATTGAATAAGTTACAGCAACTCCGGTTGGTCGACGGGCTGGCTAATCATC
>CAYNHC010000132.1:0-9394 GCA_964396705.1 uncultured Paludibacter sp. | reverse complement strand
TACTTTATTATTCTGATTAACAAGACATTATTTCACATAATAACTCTTAAGTTTGTAATAATGTCAGTACCTGAAATACCAGTTTCAGGAGCACATTTAAACTTAAAACCATCTGTAATTGCAAAGCAGATTTATGATGATTGAAATAAAATTTTGAAATTCTACATTTATCAACGATTATGTAATACCAATTTTTTACACATTATTTTTATATCTGAGTAAAAAATCTTAAATTTGCGAACTAAATTCGATTGAACAATCAATTAAAAAAACAATAATAAAATGAGTAACACAAAAAGAGTTTATACTTTCGGCAATGGTAAAGCTGAAGGAAAAGCTGAAATGAAAAATTTGCTTGGAGGTAAGGGAGCAAATCTTGCTGAAATGAACTTGATTGGTGTACCGGTTCCTCCGGGATTCACTATCACAACAGATGTATGTTCTGAGTATTATTCACTTGGAAAAGATAAAGTAGTAGAACTTTTAAAACCTGAAGTTGCTGCCGCTATCGCAGAGCAGGAAATTTTAATGAATTCTAAATTCGGCGATGTAGAAAATCCATTGTTGGTTTCAGTTCGTTCGGGTGCACGTGCTTCAATGCCGGGTATGATGGACACTATTCTTAACCTTGGTTTGAACGATGCCGTTGTAGAAGGATTAACAAAAAAAACAGGTAACCCACGTTTCGTATGGGACTCTTACCGTCGTTTTGTTCAGATGTACGGCGACGTAGTTTTGGGTATGAAACCTGAAAACAAAAACGACCACGATCCTTTTGAATTAATCATTGAAGAAATTAAAGAAGAAAAAGGCGTACATTTAGACACCGATCTTTCGGTTGACGATTTGAAAGAAATGGTAGCCAGATTTAAAGCAGCCGTTAAAAAACAAACCGGTCACGATTTTCCCGATTCAGCTTACGAGCAACTTTGGGGTGCCGTTTGCTCAGTATTCGATTCATGGATGAACGACCGCGCTATTCTTTACCGCAAAATGGAAGGAATTCCAGCAGAATGGGGAACTGCCGTAAATGTACAAGCCATGGTATTTGGTAACATGGGCGAAACTTCAGCTACAGGTGTATGTTTCAGCCGCGATGCCGCTACCGGTGAAGATATTTTTATTGGTGAATACCTGATTAATGCGCAGGGCGAAGACGTGGTAGCCGGTATCCGTACTCCACAACAAATTACAAAAATTGGTTCACAACGTTGGGCTGTTTTGGCAGGTGTACCTGAAGAAGAACGTATTGCAAAATATCCTTCGATGGAAGAAGCAATGCCTGAAATTTATCTACAATTGGATGCTATCCAGACTAAACTGGAAAATCATTACAAAGATATGCAGGACATGGAATTTACCGTACAAGAAGGTAAACTCTGGTTCTTACAAACCCGTAACGGAAAACGTACCGGTGCTGCTATGGTGAAAATTGCTGTTGATATGCTCCGTCAGGGAATGATTGACGAAAAAACAGCTATCCTTCGCGTTGATCCTATCCGTTTGGACGAATTGCTTCACCCTGTTTTCGATAAAAAAGCGTTGAAAGAAGCCAAACTGATTGCCAAAGGTCTTGCTGCTTCTCCGGGAGCTGCTTCAGGTCGTGTGGTATTTAATGCCGACGATGCTGCCGATTGGGCTTCGCATGGCGAAAAAGTAATCATGGTTCGCGTTGAAACTTCTCCTGAAGATTTAGCCGGTATGGCTGCTGCTCAGGGAATTCTGACTGCCCGTGGTGGTATGACTTCTCACGCTGCCGTAGTGGCTCGTGGTATGGGTAAATGCTGCGTTTCGGGTGCAGGTACGCTGAAAATTGATTATGCAACCAAAACAATGGAAGTGGATGGTCTTGTAGTAAAAGAAGGCGATTATATATCATTGAACGGTTCTACAGGTGACATTTTCTTAGGGAAAGTGGGCACTATGGAAGCTGAATTGGATGCCGACTTTGCAGAATTGATGACTTTGGCCGACAAACACACCAAAATGGCTGTTCGTACCAATGCAGATACTCCTCACGATGCTCAGGTTGCCCGTAAATTTGGCGCTACAGGTATCGGACTTTGCCGCACAGAACACATGTTCTTCGAAGGTGAAAAAATCAAAGCCATGCGCGAAATGATTCTTGCTCCTGATGAAGCAGGTCGTCGTGTTGCGTTGGCAAAAATTCTACCTTATCAACAGGAAGATTTCGAAGGAATATTCGAAGCGATGGCAGGTTGTCCGGTTACAGTTCGTTTGCTTGATCCACCTTTGCACGAGTTTGTTCCTCACGATGATAAAGGTCAACAGGAAATGGCTGAAGCCATGGGCGTATCGATAAAAGTGATCAAACAACGTGTTGACTCACTTCACGAACAAAACCCAATGTTGGGACACCGTGGTTGTCGTTTGGGAAATACTTATCCTGAAATTACCGAAATGCAAACACTTGCAATTCTTGGCGCTGCGTTAGCATTGAAGAAAAAAGGCATCAAAGTTCTTCCTGAAATTATGGTTCCGTTGGTTGGTATCAAATTTGAGTTTATTGAACAAGACACCATCATTCGCAAAACTGCTGCAAAATTATTTGCCGAAAAAGGCGATAGCATTGAATTCAAAGTAGGAACAATGATTGAAATTCCACGCGCTGCATTAACTGCTGATCGTATTGCTGCAACTGCTGAATTTTTCTCATTCGGTACCAATGACTTAACTCAAATGACTTTCGGATATTCACGCGACGATATTGCTTCGTTCCTGCCTATCTATCTCGAAAAGAAAATTTTGAAAGCCGATCCATTCCAGGTTCTTGACCAGATTGGTGTAGGTCAATTAGTACAAATGGCAACCGAAAAAGGTCGCTCAGTAAATCCAAACCTGAAAGTAGGTATTTGCGGCGAACACGGAGGCGAACCTTCATCAGTTGAATTCTGTCACCGTACAGGTTTGAACTATGTAAGTTGCTCACCATTCCGCGTGCCAATTGCACGTTTGGCTGCTGCTCAGGCTGCTTTGAGAGACTAGAAAAATCAGTTTTCTGATATTATCCACACCCCGGAAATCCACAGTGATTTCCGGGGTGTTTTGTTTGTAAGTTTCACAATCGGGAGTGACTCGTACACACTTTATTATACCTGCAACTCAGAATAAAGTAATTGTTAAATTTTAAAGTTGAAAAAATGTAACTATTTGAAATATAATTCATATTTTTGGCAAAGAAATGAATATCACTTTCACTTCAATTAGAAATGTAAATGCAATGCGATTATTTGCTGGTTTTAGGAATGGATGTGTGATGGATTGCAAATATAAGGGCGTTAGCGACAAGCCGAAAAAAAATAAGAACTTGAATATAAATCATTTTACTATGAAATTATTGAATTATTGAATTATTGAAATTAAAATATGAAGAGTATAATTGGACTTATTGTAACAATTCTATTAATATCGACTTCTTGTACGAAAAATGTTGAACAGGCAAAGAAAAGCTATTCAACAGAAATTGTCATATATAATTTTGATGAACAATTCGCTTTATGGCTAAAAGAAAACAATATTAACGATTCAGATTGCATCAAGATTAAATCTGAAGAAGCTTTTGAACTTTGGGCATATTCTTACCCATTGACTAAAGAAGATTCATTACTTTTTTGGTATCCTTCAAAAGACAGTTCATATTATCTGATTACAAATTACAATAATTCAACACATAAACGAATTAAAAACAATAATATTGAACTTGGGTTTTTAGATGTAGCCACCAACGAAAAATATATTGGTGTATTACATATTGACAGCTTAGAAACTTGGATTATTGATTATTATTGGTATGACTCAAATTCGTTTTATTATCTTTTAAAGTCAAAGTATTCAGAAAATACAACTTTGATAAAAATGGAAATGGGAGTTGATTCTATTTGGAGAAAATATTATTTAAAAGATAAAAAAATCACATCTGAAGAGATAAATTCTTTCATTAAAAATTTATAGTTTATTTATGACTGATTTGTACAATCAGAAAACGAAGACAAGAACAAACTGACAACTTTTGCGATTTTAAGTTGGAAAATATAATTTAACAATCAATGAGACGTGATTTGAGAGATGTAGTTCATTAAACGATTGAAATTGAAACGACTGACAGAAAATCAAACTACTGGCCATAACACACGCAATGTGTCACTGGCTGACTGACGTGCATTCCGGCAGTTTTGCTCCCGCATTCACCTTTTCCGTTAGCTGACGGACAAATGCACATAGTCTCGATCGTTAGTCAGAAGTATAAAAATAAAAACCTGTGTATTAGCAAAATAAAAATGAAAAGAACACTTATCTATTTGGTAATATTTATTGCTATTAATCTTTATGCAGAAAAGAATGCCAAACTTATTATTTATGGGGACAACTCTAAAGACTTAAAATTCATATCGACTATTAATGTTGTTGGAAACGATACGACCTATTATAGAAATATGAATTTTTTGAAAGATGAATTTATAATTAAGAATATCAAGAAGGGAAAATATAAAATAAAATTTGAAAGTATATTCCATGACTCTATTATAACTCAAATTGAAATTTTAAAGAAAAGGAAAATCTATGTAAAAATCCCGGATTTTAATATCTACAAGAAAACAGAAAACATAGAAGAATTTTGTGAAAAGTCAAATAAAACTGAAAAAATCAATATCTATGTATCTACAAGAGATGGTGACTTGAAGTGGTACAATCAAAGGATATATATAGACAAAAACAATTCTGTCTATATCAAACAAGTTCTCGATCAATTTGACGACTCAAATGAAGATGTATTCGAAGTTGTACGTTCTAAAGAAATTTATAACGATACATTGAAGAATCAAATAAACGATTTAATCAAATTATCAAAAATCAAAGAAATAAATTGCGGAAATTTTTTAACCGAAAAGGAAAGTCATATTATTATACTGATTGAAAATGTATATCTCGAATTCTCATTTTGCCCAGAAAAAAATAATGAACTTGAGAATATTATAAAAACACTAAAGGACAAATATATTATACAGAACACAAATTTAAATTAAATACCAGCCCCTAACTCACACTCTATGTCCATTGGCTATCTATAACCTGCATTCCGGGGGTTTTGCTCCCGCATTCACTTTGTCCGTCAGCTGACGGGCAAATGCCAATAAACTCGGTCGTTATGGGTATTTTTAAAAAACAAAACCAATTTTGAAACAGATATTATGTGCAGATATTCGATGTCATTATATAAACCACATTATGCTTGCTTTGAATGTAAAAAAACATTTAAACGGAAATTAATGTGGGACATAAAAAGAACTCATGAAGATAGTGTTGAAGCAAAATGTCCTCAATGTGGAAATCTAATGGCTAACATGGGACTTGATTTTGAATCGCCAAAGAAAGATAATATAAAAGAATGGAATCATTTGAAAAGTCTCTACTCCGTAGGAATAACATTTCATTCATGTGGATGTACTGGTCCAGGATATATTCCAAATACACACGAAAAACTAATCGAATATTTTCAAGAAATCCTACGGAACTATCATTTTCAGTTAGACTTTTGGAGAAATAGAATAGAGCCAACGAATCATAAAGAAATCCAACGAGATGAAAGTAAGAACTGGAATTTCATAAGTAAAGTTCCGAGTGAATTACGACCGAAAAAAGGTACAGTATTGAATGAAGATGCTATAATTTATTGGCTCAGTAGAATTAAAGAGATTGAACTAAAACTTGAAAAAATAAATAATTACCCCTAATATGCGCTCTGTGTCACAGGCTGGCTGACCCCGAAAAATCGGGACATGCTGTGCAATTAGTAAGTTTTGCTCCCGCATTCACTTTGTCCGTCAACTGACGGGCAGCGAACGCTCCCGCAAAACTCCCGTGCCCATAGCCTCGGTTGTTAGCAGTGATGCTAAAAAAAAGTAAAATTGCAGATTAGAAATGATGTACAAAATCTAACAAGATTGACTAAATTTGTGGCTTAATATAAGAATATGAAAGAAGAATTTTTGGATATAATTAATCTTATCAAACAATCACGGTCAAATGCAATTAGAGCTATTAATGCCGAACTTATTGATCTTTATTGGAGTATAGGGAAAAACATAAGTGGAAAAATTGTAAATGCTGAATGGGGTGATTCAGTCGTTTCAGAATTGGCTAGATATATTCAGCATAACGAACCTGAAATAAAAGGATTTTCTGACAAGAACATTTGGAGAATGAAGCAGTTCTACGAGGCTTATAAGGATTTTCCAAAACTCTCAACGCTGTTGAGAGAAATTAGTTGGTCACATAATCTGGCAATATTTTCTAGATGCAAGACTGTTGAGGAGAAGGAATTCTATCTAAGACTTTCAAAACAAGAAAGTTATAGTTTCAGGGAACTTGACAGACAAATATCTTCAAGTTTATTCGAACGGACAATGATAGGCAACACAGAGCTCCCGAAATCATTAAACAAAACAAATCCAAACATAGTAAATGCATTTAGAGATAGTTACGTGTTTGAATTTTTAAGTTTGTCAGAATCACACAGCGAATGCGAATTGCAACGTGGGCTTATTAAACAGATGAGAAACTTTATCCTTGAACTAGGTAAAGATTTTTTATTTATAGGTGAAGAATATAAGTTGCAAGTTGGAAACAGCGATTTTTATATTGACCTTCTTTTTTATCACAGGGGACTTCAATGTTTAATAGCCTTTGAACTTAAAGCAGATAAGTTTAAACCAGAACATTTAGGTCAACTAAACTTTTATTTAGAAGCATTAGACCGAGATGTGAAAAAATCAAATGAAAATCCAAGTATTGGAATTCTATTGTGTAAGGACAAAGACAGTGAAGTAGTTGAATATGCCTTAAGTAGAAGTCTTTCACCTACAATGGTTTCAGACTATAAAACTCAACTTCCAGACAAAAAGCTTTTGAGGCAAAAACTACATGAACTATTTGAAAGTGAATCTGATAAAATGTAAACCACTACTGCTAACACACGCCTCGTATGTTCACAGGCTGGCTGATGTGCAATTTTAAAAAAGAAAAAAAGAATGACAGAAAGACCGAACATACTTGTGGTTTGTGGTCGAAACAAGAAACGAAGTAGAACTGCTGAGTATATTTTTAAAAAAGACAACAGATTCAATATCCGTTCTGCAGGATTAAGTCCTAAAAGCGATAGAAAAATTTCTGAGAACGACTTGAACTGGGCAGACCTTGTTTTTGTAATGGAAACCGGACACAGAGCCAAGATTTGGGGATTATACAGACATTTGGAATTGCCGACAATTGAGGTTCTGAATATCCCGGATGAGTATGAGTTTATGAATGACGAGTTAATTGAGTTGCTTACGGACAGAATTAACGACACATTGAGAATAACTTATAAAATTTGACAAATGATTGAAAGTAAAACATAACATTATGGAACAAGGTGTTAGACTTTTTTTAAACGACAATGCCTGCAAGTAGAAAAGCAGAACTTCATTTAGGCTGCTTTGACCACTGCTAGCGTGGGTGCTTAGAAATAAAATAGAAAAAATTTAAATTAAATCCTTTCACAATTGAAATATATTTCATAGATTTGTATCCAAATGAATACACACAATTAAATGTACATAATTGAGAAAACTACCGAATTTGATAAATGGCTACGAAAACTAAAAGATTTAAGAGCCAAAGCAAAAATACTATTTCGACTTCAGAAAATAGAAGATGACGAACATTTTGGAGAGTGTGAATCTGTGGGCAATGGGATTCGGGAGTTAAAAATCGATTACGCTAAAGGATACAGAGTTTATTTCAAAGAATCAGACGGAAAAATTATTATTCTTCTCATTGGAGGAGACAAATCAACTCAGCAGAAAGACATTGAAAGGGCAAAAGACATTTTAAACAGAATAAAAAAATAACGAAATGGAAACTTCAAGATTTAATATATCAGACTATTTAGATAGTAACGAAATGATTGCAGAATATCTTAATACTGTATTAGCAGATGGAGATGATTCAGAAGTGATTGTTGCAATTGGTCATATTGCAAAATCAATTGGTATGACGAAAATTGCACAGGAAACAGGATTAAGCAGACCAAGTTTATACAAAGCTTTATCAGAAGGATCAAAACCACAATTTGATACAATCATGAAAGTATTAAGAGCAATAGGTGGTCAGATACAAGTCAATCCAATGACAACTTGATCAAAAATACCTCTGCTACCGAGTGAATTGCTCGCGTGGAAAACAATTAACTGTCTCTATTTTCGAATGTAACTTAATTTAATGAGCATATCCGAAAGGACAATGAACAATCGTGATTGAAAATCGCGAGACCCACAAAAAAAACGCAAAACATTGATAATCAAATTATCTGTTTTGCGTTTCTTTATTTTCCAACTATTTACACATTATCAACTAAATGGTAAATGGTAAATGGTAAATATAAAAATAGTAAATGAATTTTATAGCTCCCAGGCCAATGCACTTGCACCTAACACAGCGGCATCGGCTTCTTTCAGTTCAGAGAACAACACTTTTACCTTTCCTTTCCAGATAGGAAGCAGGTTTTTTTCCATATTTTCTACAATCGGTTTCAGGATATAATCGCCTGATTTTGTAAGTCCTCCAAAAAGAACAATGGCTTCCGGAGCGCTGAATGCAACAAAATCCGCAAATGCTTCACCCAAAATTTTTCCGGTAAAACGGAAAATCTCCATGGCTATTTCATCACCTTGCAGTGCCGCATCGTGTACATCTTTTGAAGTAATGCTATCGATAGGAATATTGCGCAAAAGACTATCCTGCGTACTGGTTTCTAAAATTTCGCGGGCTGAGCGGGCAACTCCGGTAGCCGAAGCATAAGTTTCGAGACAACCACTTTTTCCACAACCGCAAAGCCGGCCATTGTTTCGCATTACATTGATGTGACCTAATTCACCTGCAAATCCATCGTGACCATAAACTACTTTTCCATCGATAATTATTCCACTACCAACTCCTGTTCCGAGGGTAATCATAATGAAATTTTTCATTCCACGTGCTATTCCGTAAGTCATTTCGCCAAAAGCAGCAGCATTGGCATCGTTGGTTAACGCAGTGGGAACTCCAAACTTATCAGCCATTAAATTAGCAAAAGGAATAACTCCTTTCCACGGTAAATTAGGTGCAAATTCGATGTTTCCGGTATAATAATTACCGTTGGGTGCCCCTACTCCTATTCCTTTTATCTTTTCAATGCCGCCTGTTGCTTCGATCAATTTCGACATTTCGGCATACAAATCATCAATATAAAGGTTTACATCGGTGTGAGCTCCGGTTTTAATAGCGCTTTTCGACACAACAGTTCCACGGGCATCAACAATACCAAAAACGGTGTTTGTTCCGCCCATATCCATAC
>CAYNHC010000131.1:0-9402 GCA_964396705.1 uncultured Paludibacter sp. | reverse complement strand
CCAAATCAGGAAAATGTCTCGAAATGGGCAGCAAATTATATTGCTGCAAAAATCAGAAATGCAAATCCTACAAAAGAGAAACCCTTTGTATTAGGTTTACCTACAGGTTCTACGCCGTTAGGTACATATCGTCAGCTTATTGATTTGAATAAAACGAAGGTTGTTTCATTCAAAAATGTAATTACATTTAATATGGACGAGTACGTTGGTTTACCTCAAAATCATTCACAAAGCTATTATTCTTTTATGTGGAAGAATTTTTTCAGTCATATTGACATTTTGCCCGAAAATGTTAATATTCTGAATGGAAATGCTGCAAATCCTGAAGTTGAATGTGAAGCTTATGAACAAAAAATTAAAGATGTAGGTGGTATTGATTTATTTCTCGGTGGAATTGGGTCGGATGGTCACATTGCATTTAACGAACCCGGATCATCTTTATCCTCGCGAACCCGGGTAAAAACCCTTACCGGAGATACCATTATAGCAAATTCAAGATTCTTTGACAATGACATTAATAAAGTTCCGAAAACAGCGCTGACAGTTGGAGTAGGTACAATACTTGATGCTCGGGAAGTCCTAATTATTGTACACGGACATAATAAAGCACGAGCTTTAAAACATGCAGTAGAAGGTTCGATAAATCAAATGTGGACAATTAGCGCACTTCAGATGCACCAAAAAGCAATGATTGTTTGTGATATTCCCGCCTGCGAAGAATTAAAGGTGGGCACATTTAATTATTTTTTAGATATTGAGAAAAACAATCTCAATCCTGATAGTTTGCTTTAAAACGTTTTTTGTATATTTTTCTTTAGGATTAAGATTTGCGTTTCAATAATAAACACTCATTATTTCTCACTACAGTTACGGCACATTTCATGTTGTTTTCTGTTTTGAAGAATTGAATTTCTGAAAGCATAAGATTTTTTGTTGTGCCATATCGATTGAAAAGTGTCTTCTTTCATGTTGCCGAACGTGAATTGTGAACTTTTGTCAAAACAGCAGGGTAGCACTTCACCTCCTGAATTGATGACAGAGCCCATCCACATTCTTTTACAATGGTTCTTTAACGGGTTTTTAATTTCATATTTGCCACTTTGCAGTTTTTTGTATCGCGAATATTTATTTTTAGTTGTCAAAAGTTCATTGCCATTCTCAAAATCATATAATTGAGCAGTTTTAAATACAATTCTATCGGCTCGAAGGTTTTTCTTTAACTTTTTCATTTCGCTGAATTGGTGTTCATTTGTTTTAAAAACAATAAACTGAATTTCAACAAAGGGCGTATTAGACTTTAATTCCTTTTTCCAGTGATTGATGTAGTTCACGCCATCAATTGCTTTTTGCAACTTTCCTCCTATGCGGTATTTTTCATAAACTTCCTGAGTAGCGCCGTCAATCGATATAATAATTTTATCAAGTCCTGACAAAACAATTTCTTTTGCAATAGTGCTTGAAAGCGCCTGTGCATTAGTAGATGTGGAAGTGAAAATACCGGATTTATGAGCATATTCAATCATTTTCGGGAGATTTCTGTTTAATAAAGGTTCTCCCTGAAAATAAAAAATTACATGCAAAAGTTTCTCCTTCAATTCATCAATCGTTTTTCTATATACCGAATCGTCAATTTGATTCGTTTTTTTCACCGCTCTAATACCAACCGGACATTCGGGACAACTTAACTGACAATAATCACAGGGCTCCACAGATATGAATGCAGGAAGCATTTTTTGGTTGAAATGAGGATTTTTAATCGAAAATTTATAGGATAAAAATAATTGTATGTAATTTTTGATTTTAGAAAATGATAGATATTGAAAAAAATAAAAGAATAATTTAATTCGTTTTATAATGTTGTGCATTTATATTTGTTGTAAATTGTTGTTAATTACCAAATTATTTTGAAAAAAAGCAAAAAAAAAACTAATACTTTCACAAAGTAAATAAAATTCATTGAAATATTGTATTTTTGTAGTCGCTGAAATTAAAATTAAATAAATCCCTATTATATTAAAGTTAAAACGTTATGAGAAAACAAATTTTATTCACAGTGTCTTTAGTTCTAACACTGTTTTTCAGTTCATGTAATAAAGACCTTACTGCTTTAGATCCAAGTCTTTTTAAATGTACACCGAATCCACTTGAGGAAAAAGGAGGAATTGTGAATGCAACAATTACAGGTAATTTTCCCGAAAAATATTTCGCTAAAAATGCTACTGTAACAGTTACGCCGGTATTAAAGTTCAAAGGAAAAGAGGTTAAAGGTAAACCTGCAGTTTTTCAGGGCGAAAAGGTAGTTGGCAATGATAAAACTATTTCTTATAAAACGGGTGGAACTTACACAATGCCATGTTCTTTCAATTTTGAACCTGATATGGTAAAATCAGAACTATATCTTGAATTTAGTGTGGCTACTTCCAAAAAAACTTATGCTGTACCAAGTGTGAAAGTTGCTGATGGAGTTATCGCTACTTCTCAACTCGCTTCAAATGCATTTGGCGCTAATGCAGGTGTTGATGGTTCTGTTATTGTAGCTGACAAATTTCAACGAGTTATTCAGGAGATGCAGGAAGCTGATATTTTATTCCTCATCCAACAATCAAACCTTCGTAATAGCGAAACTAAGTCATCTGATGTAATTGAATTGACAAAAAAAATCAAAGAAGTTAAAGATACTCAGAACAAAAGTATCTCAGGACTTGAAATTTCAGGTTATGCTTCACCAGACGGCGGTCTTGATATAAATACCAACTTAGCTGAGAAACGTCAGAAAGTAACTTCTGATTTCGTAGGCAAAGAACTTAAGAAAATTAAATCGCAAGTAAGTATTGACAAAAAATTTACTGCAGAAGACTGGGATGGTTTCCAGAAATTAATGGAAGCATCGAATATCCAGGATAAAGAAGTGATTTTACGCGTGTTATCAATGTACCCAGATCCTGAACAACGCGAAAATGAAATTAAAAATCTTTCAGTAGCATTCAAAAGTATTGCTGACGAAATTCTTCCAAAACTACGTCGTTCACGTTTGAAACTGACTGTAGATGTTACAGGAAAATCTGATGTGGAAATTACTGATTTGGCTAAAAATGATGCTTCTAAATTAACCGTTGAAGAACTTTTGTTTGCTGCAACATTAACAAGCAATGCAAGTGAAAAAGCATCGATCTATCAGAAAGTTATCGATTTATATCCTAATGATGCCCGTGGTTATAATAACCTTGCAGTGATTAAAACTGCCGAAGGAAATACCCAGGAATCAGCAAGTTTAATTGCTAAAGCATTAACAATTACACCTTCAAATCCAGATATGAATTATAATGCCGGTTTAAATGCACTTGCTACAGGTAACCTTGCAAAAGCCGAAGAGTTTTTCGGAAAATCAGTAGGCACTACAGGTAACTTAAACAATGCATTAGGTTCGTTATATTTGCTAAAAGGTGATTATGTAAAAGCTAAAACAGCTTTTGGAAATGTTGAAACCAACAATGCTGCATTATTGCAAATTCTGAACAAGGACTACAGCCTTGCCCGTAACACATTATCTGGAGTAAAAAACCCTGATGCTACAACTTCATACCTTGCAGCTATAATTGGTGCGCGTACTAACGACAGAGATGCTGTTTATAGCAATCTTAAAAATGCAGTATCATTAGATAAATCTTATGCTGCAAAAGCTGTGAATGATCTTGAGTTTTCGAAATATTTTGCTGAACAGGATTTTCTTACCATTGTAAGATAATTAAGAAATAAAAAGTTTTCAAAAAAAGTCTGGTGCAATTTCCATGTACCGGACTTTTTTTCTGTCATAATGTCATGTTTAATTCTTTTTTATAAAAGATTTTTTTTAGGTATAAATTTTGTCTTACAAGCGTTTCATACTTATGAGTGGAACGAAACAAATCTAAAATTGTAATTTTTACTTTGTGAAACTTTTTATTTTTCACTTCCACTAAATATCAGTACATTAAATACAAATTAAAAATGATCGAAAACGAACAAATTGTTAATAAAATTGTTGAAGGAATACAGGAAAGAAAAGGCAAAAGAATTGCAATTGTTGATTTGAATAGGTTGAAAGAGGCACCATGCAGTTATTTTATTATTTGTGAAGGAGATTCAAATATACATGTAAATGCAATTGCATTATCAATTAAAGATTGGGTAAATGATAAAATTGATATTAAACCCTATGCTTCGGATGGTTTTTTAAATAGCGAATGGATAGCAATGGATTACGGTCAGATCATTGTACATGTTTTTCAAAAGCACACCCGGGCATTTTATGATATTGAACATTTGTGGTCGGATGCTGAAATTCAAATTTTAGAAGATTTAAATTAGAAAATTATAAAAGAATTATTAAGATAGAAATAATGGAAAATAACTCAACAAACACTAAACCCACTAGTAAATTTCCCAAGTTTAATATATCGTGGATTTACGGACTGATAATAGTTATATTATTGGGATCGTATTTTTTTAACGATCAAAATCCTGTGAAGGAAATACCTTATTCCACTTTTCAGGAACATGTAAAATCAGGATATATTGATAAAATCGATGTATTCCCATCGAAAAATATTCTCGAAGCCAAAGTTAACAAAACATATGTCAAAAAGGTTTTTGGCAAGAAGTCAGAACTTTATGAAAAGAATCCGACAATAAGTGTTCGCATACCATCTGTCGAAGAATTTTCAAAATATATCAAAGAGGTATCCACAAATAATACTTATAAGGGGATAGTGGATTATAAGCAAAGCCGCGACTATTTCGAAGTTTTCCTTTATTCTGTTATGCCATTTTTGCTTTTGATTATATTGTTTGTTTTTATGAGCAAACGAATGTCAGGTCAAATGGGGGGTGGTACCGGCGGCATATTTAGTGTTGGCAAATCAAAGGCTCAACTTTTTGACAAAGGTAACACTACTAATAAAATTACGTTTAAAGATGTTGCAGGACTTGCTGAAGCTAAACAAGAAATAGAAGAAATAGTATCGTTTTTAAAAAATCCAACAAAATACACCGAACTTGGTGGAAAAATACCAAAAGGAGCTTTGCTTGTGGGCCCTCCGGGAACCGGTAAAACATTATTGGCAAAAGCTGTGGCAGGAGAGGCTGATGTTCCTTTCTTTTCGATGTCAGGATCGGATTTCGTAGAAATGTTTGTGGGTGTAGGCGCATCCCGTGTCCGCGATTTATTCAGACAAGCCAAAGAAAAGTCACCATGTATAATATTTATTGATGAGATTGATGCAGTTGGACGTGCACGTGGAAAGAATCCTAATATGGGAAGTAACGACGAACGCGAAAACACTCTTAATCAACTTCTTACTGAAATGGACGGCTTTGGATCAAACTCAGGTGTGATTATTTTAGCTGCAACCAATCGTGCCGATATACTTGATAAAGCGTTGTTACGTGCAGGTCGTTTTGATCGTCAGATTCATGTAGATTTACCCGATGTGAATGAACGCAAGGAAATTTTCAATGTGCATTTACGTCCTGTAAAAATTAACGAAACAGTTGATGTTAATTTCCTATCGAAGCAAACTCCTGGTTTTTCAGGTGCTGATATTGCAAATGTTTGTAATGAAGCAGCATTAATAGCAGCCAGAAAAAATAAAAGTTTTGTAGAAAAGCAGGACTTTTTAGATGCTGTTGATCGTATTGTTGGCGGACTTGAAAAGAAAACGAAAATAACTACAAAATCGGAGAAAAAATCGATTGCCTATCATGAAGCAGGTCATGCAACGATAAGTTGGATGCTCGAACATGCCAATCCATTGGTAAAAGTTACAATTGTACCACGTGGTGAAGCGTTGGGTGCAGCATGGTATTTACCCGAAGAACGTCAGCTGACTAATCGTGATCATATCCTTGATGAAATGTGCTCTACACTTGGAGGACGAGCTGCCGAGGAAGTTTTTCTAACCCAGATTTCTACCGGTGCAATAAACGATCTTGAAAGGGTGACAAAGCGAGCTTATGCCATGGTAGCGTATTTTGGTATGAGTGAGAAAATTCCAAATATGAGTTATTACGATTCATCAGGAAATTCAGATTATGGGTTTACGAAGCCGTATAGCGAAAAAACTGCCGAATTAATTGACGATGAAGCAAAAGGAATAGTTGCATCAGAATATGAACGTGCAAAACAAATATTAAGAGAAAATGCCGAGGGTCACAATAAGTTAGCAGAACTTTTAATTGAACGTGAAGTAATTTTTGCTGAGGATTTAGAAGGCATATTTGGGAAACGACAATGGACATCGCGTAGTGACGAATTAATGGCGCAAAATGGTGAAAGTGAAACTAAAGAAATAAGCCAGAATGATGAGAATAAAAAAGCATTACCTGATGCAAAAGAGAACGCCAACTCTCAAAACAATGAAACTTCAGATAATAATGATGTAAAGGTTGCTGATTCAGATAATAAAGTAAATAGCAATGAAGTTTAGCTCATCACGAGAACAAATACTTGCAAGAATTTCACAGGTAAAAGGTTCAAGACCTACAAATTTTGAACAAAATCAGGTTAAAAACATCGATATTTATAAAGATGTTTTACCTGATTTGGTTTCTTGTTTTAAAAATGAACTGGAAAGTATCAGTGGAAAGTGTTTTATCTCGCAAGACGAAAACGAACAATTTCTGCAAATAAAATCATTTGTAGAAGAGAATAACTTAACTGCAATTTTTTGCAGAAATACAAGTATTAAAAACCAAATTCAACAATATAACATTCCCGCTGAAAGTGACCCACAGAAATTTGAAAGTATGGAAGCAGGTATTACAGGTTGCGAATATCTTGTTGCACGTACCGGAAGTGTATTAGTCACCTCTGAAGGTGATTCAGGGCGTCAAATGAATGTTTTTCCACCTATACATATCATTGTTGCAGATAAGACTCAATTGGTCGAATTTCCCGAAGATGGATTGCTTTTAATACAAGACAAATATAAAAATTCACTCCCATCTGTCATTACTACAATTACAGGACCGAGTAGAACTGCAGATATTGAAAAAACTTTAGTTTTAGGCGCTCATGGACCAAAAGATTTTGTAATTTTTCTTCGATTAAATTAAACTTTTTTTATCTTTGCAAATAATAGAAGTTTAAATTATAGAAATCGAATGCAATCGGTTTTTCAGCAGTTGATTTCTATTGATAAATTAAGAGGAGTAAATGAGTATTGTTAAATTCAGAATCGTATGGTTGCTATTAATAACTTTTTAACCCGAACACTCAGCGGAATTTTATTTGTTGCTGTAATTGTCGGCTCAGTATTATTAAGTTCTTATACGTTTGCAGCAGTATTTTCAATCATTACCGGTTGGACTGTTTTTGAATTTCACAAACTAACAAATCAACAGGAATCTGTTAACGTAAATCCGTTAGTTGGAGTTTTAGGAGGTGTTCTGCTTTTTGCCACCTCTTTTTTATATGCCTCAGGGTTAGTACAATATCCTGCTTATTCATTTTATGGAGCTTATATTGTAATTATACTTATTGTAGGTTTGTTCCTTCAAAACACAAATCCCTTACATAGTTGGACATATTTTATTACAGGTCAAATCTATATTGCACTTCCATTTTCATTGCTAAATTACATCCTATATAACAATATAGAACCCTATTTCCTATTAGCATTTTTTATAACCATTTGGGTAAATGATACTGGAGCATATCTAGTAGGATCTACTTTTGGCAAGCACAGATTGTTCGAAAGAATTTCGCCTAAAAAATCATGGGAAGGATTTTTTGGTGGTGTTTTATTTTCATTGCTATCAGGTTATGTCTTTTCATTGTTAATTCCAGAAATAAGTTTAATTCAATGGTTAATTTTCTCGGAAATTATTGTTGTTTTTGGCACTATTGGTGATTTGGTCGAGTCTCTAATGAAAAGAACAGTGAATGTGAAAGATTCAGGAAACGCGATACCCGGACATGGAGGTATGCTTGATAGATTTGACAGCATGTTACTCGCCGGTCCTGTTATTTTTATCTACCTCAGCTTTTTGTACAGATAACTTATATAAAAAATTTAAAATTTCAATATAATGAAAACAGCTTTTGATGAAATTCGTTGTTATAACAACGATGAAATACATGATGCTTTAGAACGGTTGACAAACGAAAAGGCTTTCATGAAAGTTCTCAGTACAGTTTATCCCCTTATACCCAAAGACGCATTAAAACAAAGAGTATTGAGCTTCAATACAGCCATCGATTTTCAGAAGGAGTTAGTTTTTCCGTTTTTACAATATCTCGAAGCACACAAAACACAGGGTATAGCTCTTAAAGGATTAGAGAAGATTGATAGTTCAAAATCATATCTTTACATCTCTAATCATCGCGATATAATTCTCGATTCAGCTTTTCTTTGTGCTAAGTTTATCGAAAGAGGAATAGATACGGTAGAAATTGCAATTGGTGATAATTTATTGATTTTTCCATGGATTGAAGAGTTGGTAAAGGTAAACAAGAGTTTTATCGTTAGACGGGGTCTTAGCGCCCGTCAGGTATTGGAAAGTTCAAAATTGCTTGCAGAATACATCTATTATGTATTGACTGATAAAAAGCAATCGGTTTGGATTGCTCAGCGCGAAGGCAGAGCCAAGGATTCGAATGACCGCACACAAGAAAGTCTGTTGAAAATGTTTAATATGTATGGAAATGGCTCTTTTGCCGAAAATCTTTCCGGATTAAACATATGCCCATTGTCAATTTCGTATGAATACGATCCTTGTGACTTTCTGAAAGCGGCTGAATATCAGGCTAAACGAGACAATCCTGATTTTAAGAAACAACCTCAGGACGATTTGATTAATATGCAAACCGGCGTAATGGGTTATAAAGGTAGGGTTGTATATTCAATTACCGGTGATATAAACATGGAATTGAAAAATATTGAACAAAATATATCGAATAAAAAAGAACTTGTTACTGCTACCGCACAGTTAATTGACAAAAGAATTCATGCCAATTATACTATTTTCGAAAACAACAAAATTGCTTACGATTTATTGAATAAATCCGACAGATTTATATCTGATTATACTATGATGCAGAAGTTAGATTTCGAACGATATTTAGAAAAGCAGATTGAGAAAATTCAGATTGCAGATAAGGATGCTGACTTCTTAATGGTAAGATTGCTCGAAATGTACGCCAACCCTTTGATTAATCATTTGGAAGCTTTAAAATAAAAAAAATGGCAACTCAGAAACGATGAGTTGCCATTTTTTTAGGTCATATTGTTTTTAATCAATTTATTTGAATTTAAAACAACTAAATTATCAATCGATTGCCTGTTCCGGTTTAGCAATAATTGGAGTTATTAAAGTAATTGAGGCAGTGTTTGAGCCGAAATTATCTTTAAAGTTAGCATTAGA
>CAYNHC010000130.1:0-9467 GCA_964396705.1 uncultured Paludibacter sp. | reverse complement strand
GCAGGACCTTTCATATAACCACGGTTTCGCATCATTTTGTCATTTTCGTAACCCATTGGATCATCAGGTATTGATCCCGGTAATTCCCAACCATTATCTGTAGCATAGGTATTCAGGTTCAAAGGAACTCCACAGGGGATATTATCGAAATAAAGTTGCGCCACGCCGCGTTTTCCATTGGTGAGGTAACCAAACCGAACTTCATAGATTCCTGCAGGGATAGGAGGCGTAGTAATAGTAAAATCGTACAATTTACCGGAAGATGCATTCAAAAAAATCTCATCACCTTCGTAATTCTGGAATTGATGATATCCGGCTAAATAGCCAACAACCGTTTGTTCGGAAGAAGTGATTCTTGCAATATAATTTCTGGGCAATTGATAATGTAAACTTTGCTCGTTATACAAAGATGTTATTGTATTTTGTTTGAATCTGCTACCTCTCATATTGTTATTGGTCAATTCAGGAAAGAAACTCGATGAGTCGAAACGAAGTCGTTTTGTAGAAAGTTCGTTTTCCACTTCCTGACTATAAACGAGCAAACCATCAATTTCATGATACACTCCGTTGGTAGCATCATTGTCATAATTACTCAAAACAATTTGAATCACTTTTCCTGTTTCCCGATTATAATTGATCAGGTTGGTGAGGTTGGTCAATCGCTCCTTCTTAATTTCCATCAAAGTATTGGGACACATGGTTTCGACATATTCAAACATATCAAGTGTTTTTAACATGTGATCTGTATCATAAGCATTGATAAATTTTTCGTAACTTAATTGTTTTTCAATGATGTGATAAGCAATAAAGCGATTGAGTGAATTTTTGCGATTCGTAATATCGGTAATGCCGGCATCCTGAGGATAAACTTCATCGTAAATTTCGGCTGCTTTAGCTTTCATACTTGCAAAGTCGTTAATTCCGTTAGCCTGAAGTGTAGCATTGCTTTCAAGTAATAAGGTATAACCGTATTTTCTTGAAGCTGGTATTTCCTGATAAAACCAGTCACCTTTGTCTTTAGCTACAGTAACCAGTGAAGCGTATTGTTTTGGATCGTAGGTTTCATCTCTGTCTTTCAACAATGAATCGGCTAATCCGGTAGCAACGAGCGCCTCGTAAAACATTGAGAATTTTTCATTTCCACCCACTGCTTCCACTATTCCTGCACGTGTAGGATTCAAAACTTTATCAATTATATGTACAACTCCATTATGTACAGTAATATCTTTATTGGTAATTTTCGATGTTTTATTTACAAAAGTTTCACCGGCATCAGTAAACGAAATGGAAATGTATCTATCGCTCATCGACAAATCGGGTAACCTTCCGTCCACAAAATTGACATACATCAGCACCGACCCATTGATAACATGATCGTAAGCAATAATTTTTAACGAATCGAGAGAAAAATCATCTAAAGAAGTTTTTCCTCTTTCCAGATAAAATTTAAACATAGCCTCATTGGTTGGTGCAAAGCAAGTATATCGACCATATGCATTCACCAATCCCATTACTTTGGTAGTGTCCAGAAGTTTAGTAAATTCTGAGAAAACAGTAGTATCTCTCAGATATTGACCCATCATTTTATCCTTAAAGGTATATAGGTTATCACCCACTTTATCCGAATCGCATGCCGAAAATAATAATACTGCACTGATGGCAAGTACCGACATAAATTTAAACGGTTTATTAAAGATATTGAAAATATTTGTTGTCATTTTTCCTTGTTTTTAATTAAATTTACCTTGAAGTTGACCCTCCTGCTTCCTGATAATAAAGGTTTTGTATCAAACTTGGATTTGCAGATAATTCCGACTTCGAAATTGGCATATACATAGCATCGAGTACCGGCGCTCCAAGCGAAACTGCATTTCCAGAAGCTTTATGATCCACAAAATCATTCAGTGTAGAAGTTGTACCTTCGCGACGTGCCATTCTAACCAAGTCGAACCATCGTTTTCCTTCAAACAATAACTCTCTTTGTCTTTCGCGCAATACCAATTTTTCCATCTCAGCTTTCGAAGGATAATTAGATAATTTAAGTGAATCTTGTTCTTCGTTGGAGCGGAGATAGGTTGTATTAACCAATTCGAGTGCCGAATTCAGATTCTCATTTCCATCAAGTTGTACTTGTGCTTCTGCTTTCATAAGCATCAGATCAGACAATCGGTACACAATCCAGTTTGCTGTTGTGGTTCTAAACCTGTATATACTGCCTCCGGTAGTATTTTCATAACGCGATATTCCTGCATATTTGAAAATATAATATTTTCCACCAAATTCCCAGTACGAATCTTTTGAACGAATGTCCTGTGTACTCTCTGTAAAATCAGTTGAAACTTTAAAAGCAAAAGGACTGTATGCTCCTACAGCACCCGTAGCATTATTATAAGCAAGAGTAACAGGAAATCCCAATTCTCCATTTACAAAGCTATTTGACCCGTACAACTCAAATACCGGGTTATTTTTTTGCACATCATCATCGAACTGTAATTCGAAAATGCTTTCGGTAGAATTTCCAAGATAAAAAACCTGCGTAAGCATTATGGAACCTTCTACGAGTTTAAGTTTTGTATCGGCTAATACATTATCACAAGCTTCAACACATTTTCCATATTGTTGATCCCAAAGATAAACATCGGCAAGCAATGCATTCACGGCATTAAGCGTTATTCTGCCCTTGTTATAAGCTTTAATACCATATTCGGTACGTGCATATTGTTGAGCAATTTTCAAATCTCTGATAATATTATCTATGATTTTACGTTCCGGATCTTTAGGGACTGTATAATCCTGACCATCATCGATACTTGGTTTTTCTATCCATGGCACTTCTTTAAAAGCACGCAACAGATAAAAATAAGCCAGCGACCTGATAGTCAATACCTCTGCTTTTACCCGATTCAAATCGTCTTGTGTAAAATTATTATCTCTATCGAGAACGAGCGGAGCATATTCTAGCAAAGTATTACAGTTATTAATTACCGAATAGAAAGCACCCCAACTGTTATAAGCATTGGTCGATACCAGGTCACCATCTAAAATTCTTTGCATATCATATCTTTCGTTCGGGAATCCGCTACCGGCAACAATATTATCGGAACGTAGTTCACCCCAAACTATCATACGGTAAATCACCGCATCCTCTGTCAATCCACGATAACATGCTGAAAGAACTCCTTCAACATCTGCTTCCGACATCCAGTATTCATCCAAAATTATTTCACTTTCGGGTCTTAAATCCAACCAGTCGGTACAACTTGTAACACCGGCAAGTAAAACTAATGTGATTGCTATATTTAATATTTTCTTTTTCATATTTCCTCTCTTCATTTAGTTATAGTCCTACTGAAACACCCAAAGTTACATCTTTGGAACGTGGGGTACTCGAATTATCCACACTCATACCTGCCCAGGATGTCAAATTACTATATCCAACTTCAGGATCGACACCTGTGTATTTAGTTAAAACAAAGATATTATTGAAAGTGAGATAAAAACTTAATTTATTTAATTTATATCTCTTAATCTTCTCTGTTGGCACCGAATAATTAAAAGTCATGTATTTAAAACGCAGGAACGAGCCATCTTCTACATATCTATCACTACCAAGCCAGTTATAACCATATTCGCGCAATGCTCTTGGCATTTCAGTATCATCTCCTTCTTTTCGCCATCTCCAGTTAACAGCTTCACTCTGATTGTTATCAAAGTACATATTTTCGGCATTCATACGGGCAAGATTTATAATTTTATTACCAATACGGAAATTAAAAAACATATTTAAAGATAAACTTTTGTATCTGAATGTTGGTCCAAAACCTCCACTGATTTTAGGATTACAATTTCCTAAATAAACTATGTCTAATTCGTCGATACTTCCATCGTGATTAATATCTTCGTAAATAGCGTCACCGCCTCTGAATTTATACGGATTACCACCACCTTTACCATAATAATTAAAATAAATAGCTCTTGGATTTCCATCCTGATCGGTAATAACTTTATCGTTTGCATCTTTTGCCACAGGCGCTTTAGTATGCTCTGCTGTGTATTCATCCCATTGATAAACTCCCTTGTAACGGAATCCGTAAATCGAACCAAATGAATTGCCTTTCTGCACACGGGTAAGATAAGATCCGTTAGAATAGTTAAAATCACCATTATAACTATCCAGTAGTGTTTGATTCAAATTAACAAGTGTATTCTTATAATTCGAAAGATTAAACTTGAAATCAACACTGAAATCTTTTGTTTTAAAGAATCTGTTAGCATAGAAATTCACTTCCCAACCATCATTATCCATAGTACCTCCATTGATATACGAAAGTCCTCCAAAGCCAGATGAGGTAGGAATACCAACATTCTTAAAGAGTAAATCAACGGTTCGTTTATTATAGAAATTGATATCGAAAATATATTTATCGTCGAACAAACCCAAATCTATACCGTAGTTAAACGATGAGGTGGTTTCCCACTTAAGATTTTTAAGTTTCAAAGAAGTAGGTCTCACTGCTGCCATATCGATATATGATCCGTATGTTCCATAACGACTGAAATGAAGATATTCATACTGTGGTTGATTTCCACTTTTTCCCCACGCAGGACGAATAGCCAATGTGCTTAACCACTTTTTCTGGCTTTCCATAAATTCCTCATCTGAAACAATCCATTTCAATGAAATACCGGGGAAGTTACCAAATTTATTACCATCTCCAAATTTAGTACTTCCATCTCTCCTTATTGTTCCATCAATAATATAGCGACCTTTGTAAGCATAATGCCCACGTGCCATGATGGCTAATGAACGCCATGATGAATGACTTGTACTGGCATCGAGCAAGAATGATTCGCCCGAAGCATCGGTTGCAGAATTGGAGGGTATTGAATAGGAAACAATCCCTTGTGAAGCAGAATTTCCTACATTAATCTGAAATGATCCATATAAAAGCAAACTGTGATCTTTATTTTCGAATTTTGGTTGCCACGCAATATTATTATCGGCATAGATAGTAACACTTTCCGAATCGTAATTTTCGGATCGGTTTACACCTTCATCAGACCATACCAGATTAGATACTTCCTGAGGAAGAAACATGCTTGTTTTACTATTATTGATATCGAAAGATACATACATATTATACCGAAGCATTTGTTGGGCTGGATCAAGCAAATCGTATTGTAAACGAAATGTTGGCAAAATACGAAATGACTGCAGACGATTAGTAGCCAAATGCGCCAATGCAACCGGATTTTTCAGATTACGTTGATCAGCATCAAGAGCTGAAGTTCGAGATATATTATAATATGAACCAATGTTTTCCGGATTCTCAGAATATACACTTACGTTAGGCATTTTTCTGTACGCGATTCCTAATAGATTTTCATAATTTCTATCGTTAACCGAATTGGTAAGCGAAAATTCAGTAATAAATTTAATTCTGTCGGAAACTGAATACTCAAGATAGGCACGCGAAGAAACCCTATTCATTTGCTGACCAATAACAGTACCGTTTTGTTTGAAATATCCTCCGGAAACACGATAATTAGCGCGCTCACCACCACCAGAAACTGTAAGATAATGGTCGTTAATATTTCCTATTTGAGTAACTTCTTTAACCCAGTCAGTATTGTTATCAAAATTTACGTAATCGGGGAAATTAGTATCGTAGTTATATTCATCAATATTGTTTGCTTCTTCATCCTGCTGTGGATTAAAATACGATTGCTTCATTAACATCGTAAAATCAGGACCGGAAAGCATATTCAAGCCTTTGGGTTGTACTGTTCCGGTATATCGGAAGGTGTAATCTACTTTCGTAGGTCCGGCAACACCTTTTTTAGTGGTAATCATCAAAACACCATTTGCACCCTTCGATCCCCAAATAGCTGAGGCAGCTGCATCTTTCAGAACTGAAATTTCCAAAATATCATCAGGATTTATACTTAACATGTTGGCATATTGTTCCTGATTTGAATTGGCAAAGTCAAAATTAGGGTCAATCTGAACTTCGAAAGGAACACCGTTGACAACAATCAACGGTTCGCTACTACCATTGATAGACGTTACACCACGAATACGCATCGAAGTACCGCTTCCAGGGTCACCCGAATTGGCAATAATATCAAGTCCGGCAATACGTCCCTGCAATGCCTCATCAACTGATGCTACCTGTAGTCCCTCGAACTCTTTTGCATCAATAGTTTGCATGGCAGTTCCGATTTCACGTTGTGGTATGCTATATCCACCCTGAGATGTTTTTCTTGTTGCTGTAACTTCAACCGCTCTTATCGATTGAACATTCTCAACCAAAACTATATTGACTATTTTCTTGTTGTCAATATTTTTTATTTGCCGGTTAAATCCCACATAACTAATCACAAGACGATTGGTAGGATCTTTAAGTTTTAGCACATATTTACCGTTAAAATCGGTAACTGTTCCATTTACGACACGATTGTTATCATCAATCTCCGAAACGTTCACACCAATTAAAGGATAATTATCGGTGCTGGATATAACTTCACCCTGTACAATAAAGTTTTCAGTTTTATTTTGGGCTATGTTTTTTACCGGCATTAAAAATACCAGTAAAATAAACATGAAAATAACTTTTGAATTCATTCTGTTTTTCATTATTATTCAAAGGATAATATGTTGTCAATCTGGTGAATTACCGCCGATGCTGAAGTAGTTATGAGAGAAGTATTGTACGCAGCACCTGATACAGCACCTGTTCCATCTACATTTTTATAACCTGATGGAAGTTTTGCAAAAATGTAATCTTTAACTACAATATCGTATAATCCATTTGTTTTTATCACTTTAGCAGTATGCAACGGAACTCCAAAAGGCGTATCTGTAGTCAGTGTTAATGTGTTGCCATCTCCTACTACTCCAATTTTATAGTACTTATTCTTCGCCGTTCCAAAATGAGTTTTGGTATTATCGCTTTTTATAGTTGCAGACTGGAACTGCTCATTTACAACCCTGTTAACAAACAATGCATTATCCTGAAAATGATAACGCAGAAAACGTATCATTTTTTGTATAGCATAGTATTGTTCCATTTTATCTTTTATTGCATAAATTTCGTCCCACGACTTAATCTTCCCTGTCGATATTGCTTCATCAATCTTCTCATTGGTTGGCACATAAATAGTATATCTGTAAGCATTGAAAAATTTTATACGGTAATCAACGCCCTGTTGCGCAAAAATCTGCTGAATACAAGTATCGGGCACTCCACTTAACAGTTTATAAAATTTTTCGAACTCAGGTGTTTCATTCAGCTTTTTATAAACTGATGTGAGCGAAGGCTGAATAGGCTTATCTATAAAATAAGTATTACCATTATATTGATCAAACGGACGAACCACATTACACTTAAGACCTTTGGCAATATCACCTCCACCCTCTACAGTCATGTTTGTACCTGTACCTTTTACTCTGATAATATCGTTTGCTTTCGTTATATAATATTCACTGCCGGATTCTACATTTCCTACTACAATATGACTGTCAAGTATATTCCACAATCTGTTTTTCAAAAAAGCAGCGCTTGTAATTACACCTACCGAATCGGTCGATGGGTCATAAGTTCCGGTTTCACTGTTTATTTTGTAAACTGTTGCATTTACAGACGAGGATTGTTTGTTATACCAAAATTTTAGAGCAGCTTTCACATCCTGACCATATGCAATCGGATCTAAATAATCTTTAAAATACTGATCTGTAGGAATAAATAAGCTATATGTACTCACAAGTGAGTTGAGGTATAATTTATAAAAAGCAAACTGGGTTCCATCAACGCTCGATTCTGAAATATTAATAGCCCAATTCATAATTTTTGAATTTTCGCTCAAAAGTACCGGACTATAAACAGAAATATAATCAACGGGTGGATATACCTGATTGGTAACATAAACTTCGCCATTCACACAGGTATGTGCGCTTTCAATATCGCCACGTGTAACAGGAAGGGCGTAGTTTTCAGCATCCACCATTTTATCAAATTTACTGGGAACCGATTCAATTAACGAAGTACGCATGTGTCGTTTTATAAACGGTAAAATAATATCATCCGGCACTGAATCCCATTGATGATACCTGCTTCTTAATATTTCGCCCACACCGCTATTGAAATAATTGTTCATAGCAGCATCCGAGGGAACAAACATGGCTGCCATATCTGCCTGTACTGCTCCTGCGTTGTAACTGTTCCAACCCGGATTAAAAGAAAGAAGTGTAGGAATAGTCTTTCCGTTAGGCAAGCCTGCCAACGGATATCTTGTTGCACCACCATTACTTGCAAAGTAAATTTTTGCATATATAGTATCACTAAAAGTCGGATTCAATTGTTTATACAATATTGTACTCGCCTGATCAATGTACGGAGCCGAAAAACGATCGAGTAATTTTGAAAAAATCTTTGTTTCCGGATTCTCATTGATATATTGCGCCATATTGGCGGGAGGAATCAGCACACTGTTCAACACATTGACATATCCGTTTTTACAAATAATATCTTTTTTTATTATTTTATTGTTGAACAAATGCACATCTTCTTTTACCCTTGTCAATCCTCCGGTTAAGACTGAAAAATCTTCATCTGTGAGAGAATATTTCTTTAGAAAATCATTGGTAAAAAATGCAATTGGAACTGAAGTATTGTTGTTATTAGTATAAATAGAATAATCCTTTATAAGATAAATACCTCTTGCACGATAACTATCCCACAAAGTTCCTTCAGGTAATTTATCGCCTGTATCAAAAGGAATACTGTCGATATCCGTCAATGCTGAATGACGGCGCATGGCAGTACCTTCGAACAAACTTCCTCCACTGAAATAATTTGAGAAAACATCCAGAACGTACGCATTATTTATCATTGCATACTTAAACAGGATTTTCTTTTGCGACAACGATAATTGTTCATAGTTGCGAACACCCCATGGATTGTTTTTATAAAATTCATTGAAAGCACTGTCATTCGCAACAAAAAGAGTTTTACTTCCGGTTAGTTTTAATACTTCTGTGTAATCCAAATCATCTATCAGCCTACGAAAGGTCGATAAAGTTGAATCTTTTTCCAGATAATCATAAATACTAGCTCCCAGCCATTCAGGCTCCTCATTGTCGTAGTTGTAAACATCACACGACGTTATTAAAAGAGAACTGAACATAAAAATTATCAACAACCGGAATTGCAAATAAAGTTTATTTTTAAAATACTTTCTCATTTCTATTTTTTTTTAAATATTTTACAATTTTACAAATTTTGCGGTCTTCATATTTCCGGTTTTCAGTATATAGCAACCAGAATTTAAATCACTTACATTCAACCTGTTTTTGTCCGATATGAATTTCTTCACTAAAACTCCGTATAAATTATACACCTCAACTTCCAACGTTTCTGTACCATTTTTTCTGAAATACAAATAGTCAGTTACAGGATTGGGATAAA
>CAYNHC010000129.1:0-9475 GCA_964396705.1 uncultured Paludibacter sp. | reverse complement strand
ATACCGGATTAAAAACGTAACCGGCTTATCCATCAATCCGTTTATCGAATTTGATGATCCTTTCGATATTATTTTGCATCTGATTGTCGGTTCGGAAGGTACGTTGGCTTTTCTGTCTGAAGCAACCATGAAAACTGTTGTGGAATTGCCACAAAAAGCGAGCGCTATGCTTTATTTTCCGGATATGCGAACTGCTTGCGAAGCGGTGATTAACCTGAAAAAGAGTCCTGTTACAGCTGTCGAAATGTTCGATCGTTTAGCCATTAAATCGGTTGAAGATAAGCCCAATGCCATTCCTGTATTAAAAACTTTACCGGGCAATGCGTCTGTTTTACTTATTAAGACTGAAGCATTAACCAAAATTGAACTGAAACAAAATATTGATGATATACTTTCGGTTATCACTGGTTTCGAAACACTTTTTCCACCACATTTTACCGATATTGAACCAGAATATGAAGTCTATTGGACCATGCGTTCGGGCATTTTTCCCACGGTTGGGAGCACCCGACCTGTTGGCACATCTTGTCTGATTGAAGATGTGGCTTTTCAGGTTGAAGATTTGCCAGAAGCTACGGCTGATTTGCGAAGAATTCTGATAAAACACAACTACCAGGATGCGGTTATTTACGGTCATGCGCTCGAAGGGAATTTTCATTTTATACTCAATCAATCTTTTGAAACTGCCGAAGAAATTACCCGTTACGAATTGTTGATGAATGAAGTGATTGACCTTGTTGTGGATAAATATCAGGGCTCGCTCAAGGCCGAACATGGTACAGGCAGGAACATGGCGCCGTTTGTGAAACGTGAGTGGGGCGAAAAGGCTTTTCAACTGATGAAGGACGTAAAGGAACTTTTCGATCCAAAAGGTTTGCTCAATCCGGGTGTGATTTTTAATGATGACCCGCAATGTCATTTAAAAAACCTGAAATTGCTTCCAGAAACGCACGAATTGATTGATAAATGCATTGAATGCGGTTTTTGTGAAGTGAATTGTGTAAGCAATAGTTTTACTCTTTCGTCCCGTCAACGTATTGTTGTTCAGCGCGAAATTACCCGATTGAAAAACACTGGAGAAAATCTGGAACGACTTGCCTCGCTGGAAAATGATTTTGTTTATGCAGGTGAAAAAAGTTGTGCCGGTGACGGACTTTGTTCCACTTCGTGCCCTGTTGAAATCAACGTAGGCGATTACATCCATTTTATTCGCGAGAAACAACTTGAAAATAGTAAGAATGCCGTTAAAATTGGTCAATGGACTGCCGATAATTTTTCTGTAGTTTCGTCGGCTCTGAAAACAACTTTATGGACAGCCAATGCTGCACGAACAGTTTTGGGTAAAAATATTATGGGCGGTTTTACGAAAGGATTGAGAGTAGTTAGTGGAAACAATATCCCACTCTGGACACCTTCGTTGCCAAAGCCGGCACACAAACCGAAGAAGCAAAAACACACCGATAATCCATTGAAAGTGGTGTATTTTCCGAGTTGTTTGAATCAAATGATGGGCGCTTCACACGACGATCCCGACCAGACTCCATTGGTAGATAAGATGACTGCATTTTTAAATAAAGCAGGCTACGAAGTAATTTTTCCCAAAAAAATGAATCATCTTTGTTGTGGTACCATCTGGGAAAGCAAAGGAATGCCTGCAATTGCTGATCAGAAATCAACTGAACTTGAACTTGCCCTGATAAAAGCCACTGAAAACGGCAAATATCCTGTTTTGTGCGATCAAAGTCCGTGTTTGAAAAGAATGAGGCATACCATTCAAAAATTACAACTATTTGAACCTGTTGAGTTTATTGATAAATTTCTGTTGGATAAACTCGATTTTCACCCAACCGACGAACCGATAACTGTTTTTGCAACCTGTTCAACCATTAAAATGGGATTAAAACCGTCACTTATTAAAATTGCGAAATTATGCAGCAATCGGGTTTTAGTTCCGGAGGAAATCAGTTGTTGTGGATTTGCAGGCGACAAAGGATTTACTTTACCCGAGTTGAACGAACACGGATTGCGAAAACTAAAACCGCAAATTGAAAAACATCATATCAAAACCGGCTACAGCAACAGCCGCACCTGCGAAATCGGATTAAACACCCACAGTGGAATTCCGTATATGTCAATAGTTTATCTGGTTGATAAATGTACAACTAAAAAAAAATAAGATGAATAAAAGAATAGGATTAATGATAGCAATCATGAGTTTTGCAATGAATTGTTTTGCAAGTCAACCAATTGAAATTCCTGAATTGAAATCAATATTCGAAAAATTTAAGGTTGAAGGCTCCATCCTTATTTATAATCAAAATGATAATATTTATTCAGGATATAATTTGGAAAGATGTAATATGGCTTTTTGTCCGGCTTCTACTTTTAAAATTCCAAACACATTGATTGCGCTTGAAAATGGTATTGCAACAAAAGAAACAGTATTCAAATGGAACGGAGAAAAAAGACACTTTGCAACCTGGGAAAAAGATTTGACAATTGAAGAGGCATTTAAAATCTCTGCTGTTCCAGTCTATCAGGAAATTGCACGACGTGTCGGGGTCGAAAAGATAAAATATTATACCCAACTTTTTAATTATGGGAATTTGGATATTAATGCTGAGAATGTTGATAAATTTTGGTTGGAAGGGAATTCGGCAATAACCCAATATCAACAAATATATTTTTTAAAGCAACTTTACAATTTAGAATTGCCTGTGAATGAAGAATCTATGAAACAGGTAAAAAAGATGATGCAATATGAAGTTGGCGACAATTATACAATTTGCGGAAAAACAGGTTGGGCTGTACGACAGAAAGAAAATGTAACATGGTTTGTTGGTTATGTTGAGACTAAAGAAAATGTATATTTCTTTGCAACAAATGTTGCCTCAAATGAAAATACAGACATAAAAACATTTGGACAAACACGAATTGAATTGACAAAGAAAGTATTAAGACAGTTGAATATTATTACCAATGACTGAAAGGCTTAAATTGCTTTAAATATGCTTCTTACATAAATATATTGACATGTGCAATTAGCTTTCTTTTCTATTCCCGCATTCAAATTGTCATTATTTATAAAAGACTAATTCTGTAGAATGCCGGAAATATTGAATTGACGCCTATAATAAATTCTTTCAAAGCTCCAGCGAATTTAGATTACAAGAAAGAGTTTTCTAATAAACTCACCAAAAAGGGGATATAATTAATTCATTTTTGAGGATTTATGTAATAACCTTCGCCTCATCCAACCCCTGAAATCAGAGAGTTTGAGATTTTTAAATATCTTTGTAGAACTGATGCATGGATAGAGATAACCAACCAGAACATCATGTCGGTATAGTTTTCTATTTTTTACAATTTACAACCTTATGAATTTTAATACTTTCAAAAAAAACTTTCTTATTCTTTTTGTAGTTTTCTCAATTACACAGATAAATGCTCAGGCTCACTGGGAATCAATGGTTTTAGAATCTGAAACATGGAAATATTTACCTGCAACAAGTGAACCTCCTTCCAATTGGTATCAAACCGGTTTTGTAGATGCGTCCTGGAGTTCAGCTCAGGGTGGTTTTGGTTTTGGCGACAGCGATGACAAAACTGTTATAGGTGCTTGTAATTCGATTTATCTCCGTAAAGTAGTTACAGCACCCGATTTGAGTATGATTCAGGATCTGATCCTCGATATTGATTACGATGATGCCTTTGTGTTTTATATTAATGGAGTGGAATGCGCGCGATCGTCAAATGTGACAGGTGCATTTCCGGCTTACAACGCAACACTATCCGTTGACCACGAAGCAAAAATGTACGGCGGTGGCAGTCCTGAACGTTTCCAACTTAAAACGTCGTCTTTATTGCGTGGAAATAACACCTTTGCAATTCAGATAATAAATTACGGATTAAACTCCAGCGATTTGTCGGCACGTGTTTTTGTACATGCCAAAATTAATCATTCCAGTCTTGTTTACAATAATCCTCCAACATGGTTTGTAGAACCGTTTAATAACAGCAATCTTCCGTTCATTTTCGTCAACACGAACAATCAAAATATTGTTCAAAATCAAAAAATTATGGCGGATATGAAAGTGCTGAACAGTATATCCGGAATTAATAATTTAAGCGATACAACCTACGAATATAACGGAAAAATTGGTATCGAAATCAGAGGTTTCTCTTCTGCCGGTTATCCTAAACATAATTATACTGTAGAAACCAGAACAGATTCGGCAACCAACCAGAATGTGAAATTATTGGATATGCCTAAAGAAAACGACTGGGTATTTCACGGACCCTATGCCGATAAATCGCTCATGCGTAATGTATTGGCATATCATCTGGGGAATCTTACAGGAAAATGGTCACCCCGCACCCGTTATTTCGAAATGTTTATCAACGGTAGCTACAACGGTGTTTATGTGTTGGTCGAAAAAGTGAAAATTGATAAAAACAGATGTAATCTCGCCACTCTGAAAGATATTGATATTGCTGGAGATGACCTTACAGGCGGATATCTGCTTGAAATTGACAGACCTGAAGCGGATGATGTGGAGGGCATAGATTACTGGGTTTCTCCCTACAGAGCGCCGACAGCCTTACAACAAAAGGTAAATTTTCTTTTCATTGATCCTAAGCCTGATGAAATTAATGATATTCAACGCAATTATATCAAAAATTACGTTACTGAATTCGAAAATACACTTTATAGTGAAAACTATCAGGATCGGTTGACTGGTTATTATTCTTATGTTGATTTAATATCGTTTGTAGATTATTATATAATTAGTGAGCTTTCGCGCAATCTCGACGGATACAGGGTAAGTACATATTTACACAAAGATAAGGATAGTAAAGGTGGAAAAATAACCATGGGACCTTTCTGGGATTATAATATTTGTTTTGGAAATGCTAACTTCTTCTCAGCCGGACAAACACAAGGCTGGATTATCGACGGAATGGGTGATGCTGATGCTTATGCCATGCCTTTCTGGTGGCAAAAGTTCAGACTCGATCCTATTTTCAATTCCTATCTTAAAAAACGCTGGACTTATTGGACCGAAAATTATATCAACGAAACCTATCTTAATCATGTGATAGATTCATGCGCTAATGAAATCAATGATGCTCAAAGACGCAATTTTAAAACATGGAATGTATTGAACACTTATGTATGGCCCAATAATTATATTGGCGGAACATATGTAAATGAAGTTAAATACCTTAAAACATGGCTAAAAGATCGTCTGACATGGATGGATAGTCAGATACAACCGATTGAAGATATTACTATTGGGTTTAAAAATACCGAATGGAGATTAATGGATCTGGTAACTTACCCAAATCCGTTCGTGGATATAGTGAATTTCAAGTTTAATCTGACAGAAAATAGCAGTGTTGAGATTCTGGTAAACGATGTACATGGAAGGAGTGTTGTTCATTATCAACAATCACTGGGTGCAGGAATTCATGAGATACCAATTACCATACCACCTGAAAATCAATCCTCAAAAATCTTTATTTATCAGGTACTTACCGATGGACAAGTTCGCACCACGGGAAAACTGGTGAGTTATTAAATTAGAAAATACAAAATAAGTTTTTTAAGGATAATTCCAATTTAAAAGCATATAGAAGTGGCTATAATTTATCATGGTCACTTTTTGTAATGTCATTATACATGTTGATCCAAGTGCACTTATCTACTCAACGGGAGAGATTTTATATTCTACCAATTTTAGTTTCGAAATATTTAACGCTCTTCAATTATTTAACTTTTAAAAAAAACTCATTTACACTAAAAAAATAATTTATCTTTGTACTGTTATAATGAAGGTAAGTATGTATTATCGGAATCTAAACCTGAGAATAATTAATTTTTCAAAGCATTAAATCTTTGTGTGTTTTATTTTCATAAAGTCAATTCACTAAAACATACTCATCTTCATTAGATACTTGAAAACTTATTTATTAACTCTATAAAATTTATTTTTAATGAAAATCCAGAAGTTATTATTTGTCGTAGTTTTAATCATGTCATCATCTGTTTTGTTCGGTCAGTCGGGTCAGTTGAGTAATCCTTTTGTAGAAAATTATTACTTTTATAAATCATTTGAATCCAGAAAAGCATTTACTTATAAAGATGTTGTGGGAAGTCCTTATTTAAATGACGAATTTATTGAAGGCACATTTAATTTAAAAGATACAGTTCCGGTACAATTACCGCTTCGATACAACATCTACAGAGATGAAGTTGAATACCAGGTCAATGGTATAAATTATGTAGTTGGAAATCCTCAAACACTGAATAGCATAACTCTTGGCGAATCGGTTTTAGTGTACTTGCCATTCATCGAAAAAGGTGGTTATTATGAATTAAATGAAATGGGAAAATGCACTTTGCTTCAGAAAAGACTTGTCAAGCTTAAACCGGCAGAGGAACCCAAAGCAATTGTAGGGGTAGCAATTCCAGCAGAATTTGTTAGAAAGTTCGATGTATATTATTTGGTCGTTAATGAAACAAAATCCTTTAAAGTTAAAAATATGAAGTCAGTTTTAATGGCTTTAAACGACCAGCAATCTAAAATAAAGGACTTTATTAAGCAGGAGAAAATTAATAATGTAAAAAAATCCAATCTCATTAAAATAGTAAAATACTATAATAGCTTATAGTTTAAAAAGATTCATACATACAAAAAAGCTTACTAAACAACAATTTAGTAAGCTTTTTTTATGAATGAATTGCTCAATATGATTCTATTTTTTCACTTCATCAAGCGTTATTCCATAGGCAGAAACTCCCAAAGCAAAATATTTAATTTCGCCGGCTGGTTTATAATTTGTAGCAAGCGATGCTTGCTTTATACCGGTTCGGTGAGTCGGATTATTCTTATAGTATTCTTCCCAGGTTCCTGATGGTGCTGATGCTCCAATTGTTTCCGGACTGCGATAAGCCCAATATACTGTATTCGATTCGTTATCAATGGCTATTCCTGTGATATACATGTTTTCATCATCCATGGGTGCGTTATCAATGCGTTTTGCACCTGTTCCGCTGATATTTGCTACCCATAAACCAACTTTATCAGCAGGCGCAGTAACCGAAAAATAAATTTTTTGATTTACCTGATCAAGAGTAAATGCCCTTACTGCATAATCGGTCAGGATAGCACCAAGAGATGGTATCGGAGCAGTTCCGGTGGTGTTTGCTGTAAGTATTTCAGAAGCGAGAAAACGATAAATTCCTTTTCCGGAACCACCTTTTGCCCAGAAATACACCTGATCATAATAATAAATTCCACCGCTGAACTGATTACTCGCTAATCCATTACCAAAATAACCAAGTCTATCAGTTTTTACCAGATAATAAGGTACAGTGGTTTGCGCATCAATACTACCTTTCCACTCAAAAGTACCTAAAGTTGAATTTAAAGGAGTTTTATATAAAAATTCGCTGTAATCGGTCCAGTAAATATTGTTATTGTCAACAAAACCATTGAAAAATCCGAAATGTGAACTTTTTCCGTTATTGCTAATAACTTCTTTTGTTGTATTGTTACCCATATCTGTAACACTTAATTTTCCATCACCTGAAGTATTTGTCATCCAATCAGACTGATAGGAGATTTTTGTTCCGGCATCAAAAATATAAAGTTGGTTAGCATTTGCAGCGATATTAAAAGCATGATTACCGGCATCAATGGCAGTTGTGGAATAACTTTCTAAACCCTTTTCAAAAATACGTTGACGGAGAATTTTTCCTCCCTTTTGAGCCATAAGAAGACTTTTGGCTTTCACATCGTGAACATAGAAAGTATCTACTATTACAGTATCAAGTTCATCTTCGAGCGTAATGTGTAACTTAACAATTTCAGATACTTGTTTTTTATTAAAAAACACATCAACCGATTCTTTAGTTGATTTTCCTTCAACAAGGTCTGCGCTTTGTGCATTGTCCGAAAAAGTCCAAGCGTACGTTATATCCAGATCGTCCGGATTGTAAATCAGCGCACTGAAATTTACAGTCTCGTAATATTTTACTGAGTCCACATCAGCATAAATTGTTGGTATGCTATCGTAAACAGTTATATCTAAAGTTTTTAGGTAATGTTTATTAGAATCTACCTGAAGGGTAACTGTATATTTCCCTGGTTTTTGATAAATGTGCGTAGGACTTTTTGTTGTTGATTTATAATCATCTCCAAAGTTCCAGTTCCAATATTCACCCTCCCAGTCTTCGTCGCCGGTGCTTGTGTTTGTGAATGTAACTTTCTGACCGCACTTAGGCATAGCAGGCGAATAGGTAAAATCGGCCACGACATTGTCGCTACAACTTGATAAAATTAAAATAACTCCGAATAATGCAATTAATAATGCTTTGAATTTCATTTGATTATAAATTTTACTTCCCGATTCCAACATTGATATCCGAAAGTTTAGGTGATTGTTATAAAAAATATAAAATAAACAGAATGTATATAGTTCAGTAAAAGACAGACTTTATTTTCAGTATTTTTTAAAACTTTGCAAATATAATCAATTCTGTTCGGTGAAGCTTCGATATAGAATAACAGAAATTGTTAATTATTGATATTAAATATAAAATGAGAAAAACAAAATTAGAAATTCCGTATATTTACAAACCAAACAAGGGAGTTAATTAATTTTTACATAATTCTACTTTACAATAATAAAATGTAAAACCACAAAAGAATCACAAAAGGATAATAAGTAAGTGGAAACATATAATGTCGTAAAACTTTCAACGTTGCATCCGGCTAAGTCCCTCTCCTTGGGAGAGGGATTCAGGGAGAGGTCGAAATAGAAAATACGACATTATATCTTTCCTACTACTTATGTCAATTTCACAATGCATAAAAAGTGATTTTGTTATTATCTAAAAATCATTTCTTTTGTTGACTTTTGTGTCCTTTTGTGGTTTAATTCTTATAAATATTTCTTTAATTATTAATTTGGTAAAGTAGAAATAAGTAAATCATTAAAAAAGAAATACAGCTAAAATTTAAAAAAATGGGCGCAAAAAAGAATTTTGTACTTGATACCAATGTTATTCTTCATGATTATAAATGTTTTCAGAATTTTGAGGAAAATGATATTTACATACCAATAGTGGTTTTAGAAGAGCTTGATCATTTTAAAAAAGGCAATGAACAAATAAATTTTAATGCTCGTGAGTTTGCACGTGAACTGGATATGATTGCCAATGAGGATCTATTTAAAAAAGGTGTATCTCTTGGCGAAGATAAAGGTAGATTATTCATAATCACCGGAAGTGAGTATCCTGAAATTATTTCCAGATCTTTTATCGAAAATACACCTGACCATCGAATATTAGCTGCTGTTTACACGCTACGCGAAAAGAAAAAAAGTATAAAAACAATTTTAGTATCAAAGGATATTAATTTGAGAATGAAAGCTTTGTCTTTAGGTTTTGATGCTGAGGATTATATTA
>CAYNHC010000128.1:7033-9546 GCA_964396705.1 uncultured Paludibacter sp. | reverse complement strand
CTATTTAAGTTCAGAGGTTGCTGACTAACGGCAAATAATTCTTCATAAAATGTTTCGAAATCTATTGTTTCTTCACTCTCGGCAGTGAATTGTTCAAATATATCTGCAATTAACTGATCGGTAGTGATTGTAATATCCTGCGCTCTTGAAACAAAAGCGAAGAAATACAGGAATATGAACAGACAAGACAGTTGTCGTATCATCATTTAGGAATTTATTGAAAATGATATTTAACTGAAAACAGGGTGTTTAATCCTAGTAGAGGATGTAATTCTCCATTCAAATCGAAAGAGAATGAACCTGTTTTAATTCCCAAACCAATACACGAAACAAGGTAGTCATTGGCATAAGCTCCGAGTTTTACCGTCAAAAAATCGAGCATTGAGTAATCAAATCCTGTTGCAAAACGATAATTACTACTTATCTCTTTGTCAATCTGGACACGCCAAATTAATTCTTCTGAAAAAAAATACGCTGACCCTAAACTAAATATTGAAGGAATTCGTTTTGTTATATATTCAGTACTAATATTGGTTTGAAAAGGATTGAAAGTGTTGAATCCCAAATGAAAAACCGGTGAGATGCTGACATTTAAACCTATTTGTGGAAAAAAAGCACTTTTGTAGTTGTTTGATGCTGAAAAAAAGGTATTAAGATAATTGAACTGAACACCGATTGCAAATTTATCCGAAAAGTTACGGGCAAACCCCAAACCAAATAACATTTCGTGATACAGCGAATATCCGAAATATGAGAATGAAAGTCCGGTATTCACATAATTTGTTGATAAGGCGGCTGAAAAACTTTTGGTTGATAGTTCCGAAATAATAAATCTGTTTTCGTATTGAATACCTATTTCCGCGTTATTTACATAACCAATCATGGCCGGATTATTAAAGGCTGTCCAGGATTTTGAATCAGAAACTGAAGTATTTGCAATGGATTTTGCAGATGGAATTATGCTCGATATTTGAGAAAAAACCTGTATGTAGAGCAACAAAACAGAAATGAATATTCCGATTTTTTTCATCACAGTTAAATTATTTTGTCAGGGTAAAAGATTTTTTTCAAAAATATAAAAAAAGAATTAAAAACCAATAAGTTAAGAAAAATATGATTCTGATAAATCAATTTTGATGATTTTTACAAGAAAAACTGTCAAAAAATATGTTTTGGAATAAATTTTGCATATATGTTTCAAAAAACATAAAAATTATCTAATTTTGCATGATATGAGAACGGTAATAAAAATATTGTTTCTTAGTATATTCGTTTTTCCGTTATCGGAAAACAAGGCACAAACTGTTGCAACTGATTTTGTACCACCGGGTGGTGCTCGACTTATGTTTCAAACAAATGGGACTGATACAGTATTTTTAGCTTATTTGCACGATCTTTGGGTTTATCCACGCATTGTTTTTAAAAGTAAGAAGCAGGAACAGTTTTTCTGGCGTACTGTGCGCGATGTTAAAACAACTTTGCCTTACGCTAAATTACTTGCGAGTGAATTGAATTTAGTAAATACAAAACTTGCAAATCTTCCGAATGACAAAGAAAGGAAGAAATACATAAGCATTTGCGAGAAGGAAATTTTCAGCAAACATGAAAAAACCCTGAAAAAAATGTCTGTTAATCAAGGTAAATTACTAATAAAATTGATTGACCGTGAGTGTGAAAGATCTTCTTACGACCTTATAAAATCTTATAAAGGAAATGTAAGCGCATTTGTATGGCAGGGAGTAGCACGAGTTTTTGGTTCAAACCTGAAATCGGAATTTAAAGCTGATGGAGAAGATAAAACAATTGACAGAGTAATCAGATTAGTTGAAGCAGGACAATTATAGTCTCAATTCTTAAAAACATTACCGTTTCGCCCTATTGCGAAATTATTTATAAAAACCCTTTTAAAAAATGGCAAAAAAAAATTTATTTTCTTTCCTAAACTTTTTCAAAGACGATGAAGATGATGATTCAATAAATCTTGAAAAATCATTGATCAGGCACAAAATACGTGCGCAAAAAAAGGAACTCACCGAAGAACAAAAAAAAGAAGCAGCCTCTGAAGTTTATAAAAAAATTGAACTTTTCCCTGAATTTATAAAGGCACAAACTATTTTGATGTATTGGTCAACTGATAGTGAATTGCCGACTCACGATTTTATTGAAAAATGGAGTAAAGAAAAACAAATTTTACTTCCGGTAGTTGTTGGTCATATGATGATTATCAAGCCTTTTACCGGAAGAGGAGATATGACCAAAGGAAAATTGGGAATCTGGGAACCAGAATCTCAAAAAAGTTATGTTGATAAAATTGATCTTGTTATTGTACCCGGTTCTGCATTTGATAAAAAGAAAAGACGCTTAGGCAGAGGCCGTGGTTATTATGATCAATATTTTAAAGATAAGAAAATAAAGAAATGGGGTATTGCTTTCGATTTCCAACTTCTTGATCAAGTCCCGGTAACAGATCACGATATAAAAATGAACAAGGTAATTACGCCATCATTTATTGT
>CAYNHC010000128.1:0-6933 GCA_964396705.1 uncultured Paludibacter sp. | reverse complement strand
AATAAATTTTATCATTTGGTTGGCAGGTATTATTCCTGAGAAAGCAATTGTGAAAAATACAACAGAATCGGCTCCTTCGCCTACTAAAGTGGATACTACAGCCCGAAGTGAAAATCCACGTCCCTTTTGCATTATTTTCATTTTGCTCATAACATAAGCATTCAGAAACGAACCGAACAAGAATGCAATAAAACTGGCAATGGTTATGCGCTCAGTGTTACCAAGAACAAGCGCAAAAGCATCCTGGTGTGAAAAGTTTTCTGAACCGGGAACAGTAATGCTTAAACGGAAAATTAAAATTGCCAAAAAATTCATCAGAAAACCATTCCAGATAATCAGGCGAACTTTACGGTAACCCCAAACTTCGGCTATGAGGTCATTGATAATATAGGAAATTGGGAAAATGAGCAATCCGGCTGTGGCTTCAATGGGCCCGATTTGAATTAATTTTTGCTCAACAATGTTGGAAACTATGAGGCATACTGTGAAAAGCATCCCCAGCACCATAAAGGTGACTGACACTTGTTTTTTCATTTTTCTTGTTTTTTACGTGGTATTCAAGCACACGTTTTTGCAGTTCGTCCGCAAAAATCGGCTGCAAAGATAGACATATATTTTTTGATTTGCAAAACGATTCAGCTCTTATAACAAAAAATTCCCTGACAAGTATTAAGTTGTCAGGGAATTAATTTTTAAAATAATTTTTAGCGGATAACTATGTCGAAAGGTAAACGAGCCTGTATTCCGTTCATCTTTTCAATGTCTTTTATATGTTTAAATAGTTTATAGTTTTCGCCCAGAAACGCCTTAGCATATCTTGCTTCAGCTTCTTCTCCAAAACTTTTCATTAATTTTGTAGCAAAATCTTCTTTTTCAGGGTATTGTTTTACCTGATATTTGTCAAGTTTGGCTTTTTTAGCTGCAATTTCTATTGCATCATTTAATCCACCCAACTTATCAACTAATCCAATTTTTATTGCATCCACACCAGTCCAAACCCGACCTTCAGCAATTGTTTTTATTTGTTCTGCAGTTTTATTTCGTCCATCTGCACATCGTTTCACAAATAGTTCGTAACCCCTGTTTACGTAATTCTGCATTAAATCACGTTCTTCTGCACGAAATGGACGATTGAGCGAAATGGCATCACTCAATGTGTTTGTTTTCACCACATCATAAGTCAAACCAATTTTATTGTTTAAGCCCTGAATATTAGGTATCATGCCAAATATTCCTATCGAGCCGGTAATTGTATTGGGTTGCGCAATAATTTCATCAGCCATACACGAAATATAATATCCTCCCGAAGCAGCATAATCGCCCATGGATACAATCAACGGTTTTTTTGCTTTCAGATTTGTTAAAGCACGCCAAATTTGTTCCGATCCATAAGCGCTTCCTCCTGGCGAACTTACCCTCAATACAACTGCTTTAACCATTTCGTCTTTAGCAACTTCATTGATTGTTTCAATAATTTTTTCTGAAATAATTCCTTCCGATTGACTATCGTCGATTCCTCCCAGAGCGTAAATTACAGCTATTTTGTCTTTCTCAAACTTCGAATTATCAGCAACATTATTCATTTTGGTATGTTTCACAAGTTTGAATTCGCTATCAGAAGACTTGATATATGACTTCAAAATACTATCAACCTCATCAGCATAAACAAGTGAATCAATTAACGCATATTGTTTAACCACTTCTGTAGGCTTAAACATCATCATTTCGTTTGCATAGGCATTCAGGCTGTCAACCGATATTTTTCTATCTGTTGAAATTTGCTTCAACATTGTATTCCACAATGAATTTACATATACAGTCACCTGTTCACGGTTGGCATCGCTCATTTTAGTAGTAATAAATGGCTCAACAGCAGATTTATAAGTTCCTACTTTAACGATTTGCATTTCGATACCTAACTTATCAAGCGTGTTTTTGAAAAAAACCTGTTCCGATGCAAGTCCTTTCAATTCAAACAAACCCTGTGGGTTCATTAAAATTTTGTCGGCCACCGATGCAAGATAATAATTGCTTTGCATATAGTTATCGGCATAAGCTACAATGAATTTGCCAGATTTTTTGAAATCGGACAACGCATCTCTTATTTCTTTGATTGAGGCCATACCTCCGAATAATTCTCCACCTTTCAGATAAATACCGACAATATTCTCATCGTTTTTTGCTTTGTTGATATTTGCAAGCACATCATCGAGTCCAATCACTTTTTCTTCGTCCTGACCAAATGCCTGAGCCATCAATAATAAAGGATTGTCTTCAGATCTGTCAACCAAAGCACCATCAAGATCTAATTCGTAAATTGAATTAGGTTTTAAAGTAGTTACACTTTCTTCACTTTGTGACAATGCTCCTACTATGCCAAAAAAAAGTAATAAGCCTATAAACCATGCAATAATTACTCCTACTATAGTTGCCAGAGTAAATTTTAAAAACTGTTTCATAATTCAAGTTGATTTTATATAATTTGTTGATTTGTACTGCAAAGGAAAAGATATTTATCCAATTAACAAAATAACAGGCAGAAAGTTGTGAAGTTTTTTAAATGTTGGTTTGAAAACCGCAAAAAGAAATTTTTCAGATAAATGATAATAACTGCTGTCGAAGAGTCATTTTATCAGTTCCACCTGCTTTTTTCCAAACCACTTTACCCTTTTTGAATATCAGAAACGTAGGTACAGCCTGAATTTGAAAGGCAGAAGCTACAGCTTGATTTTTGTCTATATCAATTTTGAGAACGCGAATTTGACCCTGCATTTCTTTGCCGATGTTCTCCACTATCGGACTCATGGTTTTGCATGGACCACACCATGTTGCATAGAAGTCAACCAAAACAGGTTTGTCACCATTAATTATTTGTTGAAATGTTTCAGCCATAACACTAACTTTTTTGATATGTGTAATTTGTTTTTGATGAATAACTAAAAAAAATAGCCGGAGTACGAACAGCCGTACTCCGACTCTTAAAATTTACATGAAACACAAAACAAGAATATTATTTAATGTCAATCATTCTTGCAGGTTTTGGCTTTGCCTCTTCTCTTTTAGGAATATTTATTGTCAAAATTCCGTTTTCGTAATTTGCTTCAATTTTTTCACCATCAGCCATTTGTGGCAAAGTAAAAGAGCGTGAAAATGATTGATAGCTGAATTCGCGTTTTGTAAAACATTCTCCCTCTTTAATCTCGTTTTCCGATTTCTTTTCCGAAGAAATAGTCAGCAGGTTATGGTTAAGTTCAATTTTGAAATCTTCCTTATCCAATCCTGGCGCTGCAAGTTCAACAATAAATGCATCTCCGTTTTCTTTAATATTTACCGATGGTAAAGTAGTGTTGGTGTTCGAAAAATTACGGTTTGACCAGTCGAACAATTCTCCATCGAAAAAACGGTCGAACAACGATGGAACCTGATTTGAATTTCTTGCGAGTAACATAATTTTATCCTCCTTATATTTTATAGTTAAACATTAAGTTTATTTGCTTAAACTTTGCTTTGCAAATTAAATACCAAGAAAAAAAACGGTCAAATTGTCCGTAACAAACAGATATTCAGTGTCAATATTTCATATTTCATATTTTAATCAACATGATGATATTATAAATTTTTCTGTATATCAAAAACTTAAAAATAAAATACAATTATTAAAACAACATGAAAAAATGTCATGTTTTCAACCTGTTTTTGAACTATTTATTAGTAAAACTGTTTATTCAACAAATATTTAGATTTGTATTTATACAAAAAACACTATATTTGCGCAAAAAAATGAATTCATATGCATTTTTTGAAAAATTAAATCAATTTTCTAAATGACAAGAAACTTGAATTTGAACAGCAAACTCCAATTTCTAATACAAAAATTAAATACAAAATCAAATGAAAAGAGTTATCTCAATCATGGCATTATTAGCCTTTTTTTATATTTCTAATATACAAAATATCAATGCCATCAGAGCATATCCGCTTCCTGTAGTTATTACTCAGCCTGATGGGACAACACTTACCATTCGACTTCATGGCGATGAGTTTAACCATTACAGAACTACTGAAGATGGATATATGGTAAATCAAAATGCTAAAGGATTTTATACTTATACCAATATCGATTTGAGAGGAAATAAGATTGAAAGTGATATTATAGCCCGCGATATTACAAAAAGAACATCTAAAGAAATTGACTTTCTTCGCGCAGCCAATAAACCTGAAAACATTAAGGTCGCTACACCAAAACGTGCAAGAGCATTGACTCCTGCTGCAAAAACACAGGGTATTCAACGTGTTTATCCAAAAAATGGTTCGCCCAAATCATTGGTAATACTTGTAAATTTTGCAGATAAGAGTTTTGTTACACCTGATACGCTAAATGCATTTAATAATTTACTGAATCAGGAAGGATATAGCGCCAACGGAGGAACAGGTTCAGCCCGTGATTATTTTATGGCAAGTTCGTATGGTAAGTTTGCACCTGATTTCGATGTAGTAGGACCTTACACTTTGCCTGATAGTATGCATCATTACGGTGCTAATGTTAATAATTATGATATAGATCCTGCACGTATGATTGTAGATGCATGTAAATTAGCAGATGATGCCGGGCTTGATTTTGCAAAATACGATACTGATAATGATAGCATAATTGACAATGTATTTGTTTATTATGCCGGACATAATGAAGCAGAAAGGGCTCCTGAATATACAATTTGGCCGCATCGCTGGGTAGTATATACTTCTGAGGAAGATACATTGAATTATACATTTGAAGGCAACGTAGCAGATGTTACTTTTGATAGTATGAGAGTTTATGACTACGCCTGTACTTCTGAGTTGAGAGGAGCATCGGGAACTGACATGTGTGGAATTGGCACTTTTGCTCACGAGTTTGGTCATGTGATTGGATTGCCCGATTATTATCACACCATTTCTTCTAATACTAAATCAACACTGGATGATTGGAGCATTATGGATTCTGGTGCGTATTTGAATGAAGGTCGCACACCTCCAACTTATTCTGCTTATGACCGTTTTTTCTTGGGCTGGCTAACACCCGAAGAAATCAATACGGCTTCAGACCAGACTTTGTTACCGCTATATCAGGGAGTCACTCAACCTGCAAATACCACTCAACAGGCTTATCTTCTTTCGGCCACTACGCATAGTCTGGTTGGTAACAATCCAAATCCTAAAGAATTCTTTATGGTTGAATATCGTAAGAAAACCGGTTGGGATTTATATTTACCTGCCGAAGGTATGTTGATTTGGCATATTGATTATGATCAGACAGCATGGTATTATAATGAACCAAATAACTATACGGGAACTACTCAAACATTAAGCAGTCACATGCGGGTATATCTTCAACCTTTAAGCGGCTCCACTACAACACCTGGAACAGCATTTACTACAGGTTTGTTTACTCCTACAACCTGGTCGGGAACAAATATTAACCGAGCCATTACATCAATAAATAAAACAACAGATAATATTACATTTCAATTAATGGGTGGTGCTCCTGTTGATCCAAATGCGCCTGCAGTTAAATTAGGAACGATACAAAGTAACATTCAATTTGCATCAACAAAAGTAAATTCGCCAAAAATTAAGACTTTCAATATCAAGACTACTGATTTGACAGGAAGTCTTTCTCTTGTCGTTACCGGCACTGATGCATCTTTCTTCACTGTTTCTACAGCATCGCTTACTAAAGATGCTGCTAATGCCGAAGCAGGCACAAACATTAATGTAACTTATACACCTACGACCGTGGGTACGCATTCTGCAGTACTTACCATTTCGGGCGGTGGGCTCAATCCTGTGAAAGTGATAAACTTATCGGGTACATGTCTGTAAAAAGGCGATATTAATTTCCCAAAAAACCTTCTGAATAAAAATGTCAGAAGGTTTTTTCAGTTAATATATTTTAAATTCAATAATTTACAAGTTTAAACCCTTAATTTTTATTTGCTAATAAAAATTTCAATTCAAAATTACAAACTAGATAATACAAATATTTTTGTATTTTTGTATTCAAAGATTTTACCAAGGCTCAGAAATAAACTATGATTGAAAACTCCGAAAAATCAAGAAGAAAGAGACGCTCTAAAAACACACTTGAGATTGATGTTTTAAATGCTGTTACATCTTTAATAGAGGAGGTGGGTTTTGCTAATGTTACACTTACAGCAGTTGCCCAACGCGCTCAAATTGAACCGTCTGTATTCTATCGCCGTTATGCCAATTTAGACGAATTATTTGATCAATATACCCATAAATTCGATTACTGGTTTGGAAATATTGCAGAGCAAATACCTGCTGATTTGAATGATGAAGACATTTATAAATGGTTGATGCGTAGTTTAATCAATGCACTCTACAAAAATAAAGGAATGCAACAACTACTTATTTGGGAATTATCAGACAGAAATCCAATAACACGAAGAACGGCAAATACACGTGAAATGATTAACATGGCATTAATCAGAATGCTTGAGGCGCGTTTTGAGGGGACCGGCATTGATATGAATGTAATCAGTGCAATGATGATTTCCGGCGTATATTACCTCATTTTACATAAAGATATTTCTTCTTTTTGTAATGTGGATTTTGCCTCTAAAAAAGGAAAGGAACGTTTTGAAAAAACTATTGATGACTTGTCTTCAATTCTTTTTTCGGAACTCAAACGAAGAAAAGAAAATATCGAAATTGCAGATAAACTTCGTGCCGAAGGAGTTAGCGAAGAAATTATACAGAAATGTATTCATTAATTTCTACCCCCATTTGTCCCCTTTAATAAGTATGCCTGATTATCTATTTGATAATCAGGCATACTTATTAATAAAATGTTGTCTCATAAGGACTCGAACCTTAACAGGCAGATCCAGAAACTGCAGTGCTACCATTACACCATAAGTCAGTGGTTTT
>CAYNHC010000127.1:8301-9668 GCA_964396705.1 uncultured Paludibacter sp. | reverse complement strand
GCCTGAAAGGCAGAACAATGATGAGTCTTGCCTTTCAGGCAACAATTTCTTTGCTATTCTACCGCAAGTTACGCTTCGCTTACATGCGGTTATGAAGATTCTGCCTTTCAGGCAATATTTTACACATCAGATATCTAGGGATGTTTGATTTTTTTTTTGTCATGTGCTAAACATACTTTGTTTTGAATAGTGATATTCTGTTTTTACAGTGTGTTCAGTGTGCTTATGTAATGTTCTAAATATAATGCCGTATTTTGAATCAGGTTGCCTTATGTAGGTTCAAAAAACCTACTTTTTTTTGTCGTAATAATTCATGTTATTTAATTAAGTACTTTAATTATCAGCATTTTCCAATTTGATGATCGGAATGCCACTTCAATTTATCTCCCTTTATTATTTAATTGTCCACCTGTAATTATTTACATTTATTCTATCTTTGCACATAGCTTTTTTGGAAATAAATAGTCAATTTGTGTGATTTAACTATTTGAAAACTAATGCGAAATTGTAATTCTGATTGGTTTTCAGTTGAATGAAATTCACTACTCTTTTTACAATAAGTAATATCATTTTTGTATTAGAATGTGAAATTACAGATCATTTAAAAATTGAATTGAAAATAGATTTTATATATTTGTTTCTTTCTTAGTTAACCTTAAAAACAATTTGTTTTTTCTTATTTGCAGACCTTAAAAAAATATTTTATGGGTAAATCACAACATCTTTCCAATGTTATTAATTTGATAGCAATAAGTTCAATATGCTATAAATTAACGCAGTGTTTTTTCTACGATAAAAACCCCTTTAACAATACAAATCCAAAATACTCAGGTTTTGTAACATGTTAATAATGTGTTACATTGCTTATATAACCCAAGTTTATCTTTTATTAAATAACAGAAATTAAAAATTTGATATAAAATGAAAAAATATTTCAATGGAACACTGCACTTGAATACAATTCTGCTGACAGTTTTAACAATGGTAAGTTTTTTCTTTGTTTCCTGCGACGATTATCCATACGATGATAAAGAGCCTGAGTGGTTGGGAGAAAGTATTTACGATTATTTGAAAAACGACAGCAATTTCACAGTTTATGCCAGACTGATTGAAGATTTGGATTATACCGAAGTGCTTGGTAAAACAGGTAGTAAAACTCTTTTTGTGGCTGATGATGAAGCATTTGAAGAGTTTTTCAAACAGAATGTTTGGGGTGTGAAAAAATACGAAGACTTTACATTATCACAAAAGAAACTTCTGCTTTATTTTGGTATGATTGATAATGCTTATCTGGTTGATATGCTTGCCAATTACAATAATGGTGGTTTGAAAGAAGGCGCTGCACTCCGAAGAGTATCGTCAGTTTC
>CAYNHC010000127.1:0-8201 GCA_964396705.1 uncultured Paludibacter sp. | reverse complement strand
AAAAATGGCTACTTGAACGTTCTCGAAAAGGTTTTGATTCCGCCGGTAAATATGGCTGAATATGTCAATACAAGTAGCTCTACATCACGTTTTTCAGCATTATTGAATCGTTTCAGCGCTCCGATTTACGATGGTGCAAATACTATCAAATACCGACAATTATTTCCGGGTTTCGGCGATTCTATTTTTGTGAAAAGATATTTTGCAAAAGCAGGTGGAATAACCCGCTTACCTACAGGTCAATCATTGTCGCAGGATTTACTTTTACCTTTCGATCCGGGATGGAACAGCTACGAACGAACTGCAAGTGGAAATGCAATTCAATCGGATATGGCGGCTATGTTTGTTCCCAACAATGAGGCTTTGGAGCAATATTTTAATTCGGGTGAAGGTGCTGTTTTGAAGGATCGTTTTCATTATTGGGATAGCATTCCGTTTGATGTTTTACCCCTTTTATTAAAACGTCACATGCGTAGTTCGCTTATTGAGTCAGTTCCAAGCAGGTTTGCAAATATGGTTGACGAAGATAACTCGCCGCTACCTGTTGAGAAAAGTGATATTGTAAAATCATATATTGGTACCAATGGAGTTGTATATGAAACAAATAAAGTGTATCCGCCAGATGATTATCGTTCGGTATATGGACCTGTATTGTTGAGTGCCAACGATGCATCGATGGTGAATAAGACCAAAATTTTGAAGTGGGCTATTGTTCAGCCTGCCAATGACTTCAGATTGTATTTGAATTCATTAGTGAGCAAGTATAGTTTTTTTGTTCCCACCGATGAGTATTTTAAAAATTATATAGATCCTGTTGCGATTGGAAAAGATGTTCCGGGTGCATTAAAATTTTGGTATAATACAAAAACCCAGGCTGTAAACGCCACTGTTTATAAATTTAATAAAGCAACTGGTGAAGTAGGGGACTCAGTTGGAATTATAACTTCAGCTACTTTTTTATCAAACAGACTGCTGGATTTGTTGAATATGCACATTGTGGTAGGTGGAGTTGAGACAGGTAAAAATTACTATCTGACCAAAGGAAATGTAAGTTTAAAAGTTACTGGAAGCGGAATAGATATGAAGATACAGGCAGGTGGAAATATTACACTGAATGAAAAAGTAAATGTAAATAAGGTTTACAAACAGTACAATGGCTACACCTATTTTATCGATCGTCCAATCCAGACTCCTGTCAATTCGGTTTATAAAGTGTTAAGCGAAACACCCGAGTTCAGCGCATTTTTCAAATTACTTGCCGGATTTCCTTCAACAAGTTCTTCGGTTGTATTTGTAAATAAAACCAATTATTATGGTATTGACTTCAATGTAAAATTTTTCAATACTTTCAACTATACAGTATATATTCCCACTAATGAAGCAATCGATAGTGTGATAACTGCCGGATTGATAAGACCTTGGGAAACCCGTGGCGCCATACAGGGAATTGATGAAATAACAGATGCTACCGAAAAAGCAAACGAAATTGTTAAACTCGAAAGATTCATACGTTATCATTTTCAGGATAATTCAATTTTTGTTGATAATCATTCGATTTCGAAGGAATATCAGTCGGCAACTATGAAACTCGATAATTCAGTTTCACATTTTAATACGTTTAAAAATAAATACTATAAAATCGGAGTTAATGCAACACCCGGTCAATTGGAACTGACTACTGAAAACAGTCAAAGAACGAAGGTCATGACAAAAAACGGACTATATAATATTATGACCCGTGATCTTGTATTCAGCAATAAACCTTCGTCATTTAAAAACGTAGATGGAACAGGAACTGGTGCTGAATATTCTACATCAATTATTACAACATCTTCAACAGCTGTAATACATCAAATTAATGGTGTGTTGAATTTTAAGTAAGATTTTTATTCTAATTAATTACAAAACGAAACACCCCGAACCAATAACTAAGACACTTTAAGATATCACTTATAATTTTCTAAGTTGATAATTTGTCTTAAATCTTGGTTCTTGGCTCTTGATACTAAAAAATAAGCGCATGAAATCAAACTTTAAAAAAACGCTACTGTTTATTTTTGTCCTTGTACCTCTACTGGTTCAGGGTCAGAAAACAGGTAGTGATTTGATTATTCAGGGAAATGTAACTTCAAAATCAGATGGTTGGCCTTTGATAGGTGTTAATGTAGCTGAAATCGATGCCAATAACCGCGTTATAACCGGTACAGTAACCGATTTTGATGGACATTATATACTCAAAATAAAAAATCCTGAAAATAAGCTTTCATTCAGTTATATAGGTTTTCATAAACAGGTGAAAGCTATCGGAAATACAAAAAAGATAGATGCCGTGATGGTTGATAATACTCAGGTTATGAGCGATGTAGTAGTTACTGCTACAAAGCGACATAGCGAGGGTGGTTTCAGTATTCCGAAACGTGAGATAGCAACAGCAATGCAATCTATTGATATGAAGGAAATAGAAGGTTTACAGGTTTCATCTGTTGACGAAGCATTGCAGGGACGTATTGCAGGTCTTGATATAGTTGCCAATTCAGGTGACCCGGGTAGTGGAACTCAGATGAGAATTCGTGGTGCAAGCTCCATCAATGGTAACAATCAGCCATTAATTGTTTTAAACGGTATTCCTTATGAGATGCAGGTCAATCAGAATTTCGATTATGCCAACTCAAATCAGGAGCAATTTGCTAATTTATTGAGTATAAATCCTGATGATATTCAGGAAATTTCGGTATTGAAAGATGCAGCAGCATCGGCAGTTTGGGGTTCGAAAGGTGCAAACGGTGTAATTCTGATAACAACTAAGAAAGGTTATACCGGTCCGACAAAAGTGGAATATTCGTACAGATATACCGGTACAATACAACCTAAGGGTTTGAATATGCTGAACGGTGATGATTACACCATGCTTATGAAACAAGAATTTTTCAATCCGGCGCAGGATGAAAATGCTGCTAATTTTGATGAATATAATTACAAAAGAACTTTTACAGAATACGAAAATTTCAATAATAATATTGACTGGGTAAAATCTGTTTCACAGATAGGGAATATAAATGATCATTATATAACCTTATCGGGTGGGGGAGACCGAGCTACTTATCGTATCTCGGGTGGTTTCCTCAATCAAAACGGTACTATTATCGGACAAAAATACAGTCGTATGTCTTCGAGAGCTTATCTTGATTACCGTGTTTCCGATAGATTAAAATTTACAAGTGAGCTGTCATTCACCTATTCAAATAACGACAGAAATTTCATGTATGACTTTACTGGTGGTAATACTCCAGGCTGGGGTGACAGTCCAAACGAAGATTTGTCCATTTTAGGTATTGCCTACAAAAAAATGCCCAATGTAAGTATTTACAAGCAGGATTTGGATGGGAAAAATTCGGACGAATTTTATAATATACTCAATACCTCACGCTTATCTAGTGATCAGAAATACCTTGTTAATCCTGTGGCATTAGCCTTATTAGGTAAAAACAACCTGAAAAATTACCGTATTTTGCCTACTTTTCGTTTGCAATACGATTTTTTTGATACCAACGAGCAAACATTGCGTTACAGTATGTATGTTTCATTTGATATCAACAATGATAAAACTACTAAATTTTTACCAAGTGATGTTTTAACTGATTCGTGGCAAAGTCATCATTATAATTGGAGTGAAAGCGGTGATAACGAAGCAACTACTATTCAGACAGATAATAATATTTCGTGGATACCAAAATTTGAGAATAAAGATCATAACCTGTTACTCTATGGCTCGATACAAACCACGGATGGACGTTCCTCTTATCAGGGCATAGTTTCTTCAGGTTTGCCATCCATTGACGCGGACGATCCTTCAACTCCCGGTTATTTGAGGGCAAATTATACCGATCGTTCACAGTGGAGATCGTTAGGTTTGATGGTCAGAACTCATTACTCGTACAAATCGAGATACATAATATCAGCTACCTTGCGTAGAGATGGTAGTACGAAATTTGGAGCCGGCATGAAATATGGTAATTTTCCGGGTATTTCGCTTAAATGGATAGCTTCGGATGAACCGTTCATGCAAAGTACAAAAAGTTGGTTAAGTATGTTGGCATTTCGCCCGGGATGGGGTCTTGCCGGAAACCAGCCTGAATACGAATACCTGCATTACAGTCGTTATGGCGATTTTGGAAGTTATATAGATCTGTCAGCTCAACGACCGATTTCTATAAGATTAGACAATTTAAGATGGGAAACATCTTCATCGTTTAACTATGGTGCTGATATTGGTTTCTTTGAAGACAAATTAGTATTTGATTTAAATTATTATCATAAACGTACAAAAGATTTATTATTCCCCAGAGTAGCGATACCTAATTCTTCAGGATTTGGTGTGTTGACGTATCAAAATGCCGGAACAATGGACAATGATGGTTGGGAAGTGAATTTGTATGGAAATAAATTGTACAGTACTAAAAATTTTAGTGTCGATTTCAGGTTCAATATATCCAATTCAGTGAACAAAATTGTTGATTTAAAGGAATCAATACTCAATTCGTTTAATGGCGAATACGATTATGGAAATGGTTCGTATCTTACACGCATTCAGGAGGGTAATTCTTATGGATCAATTTATGGATTCCATTATTTGGGCGTTTACAAGTATGATAAATATATATCCGGAACTCAGGAAGATGCTCCGGTAGCCAGAAATAAAAAAGGAAAAGTGATTGTTGATGAAGAAGGAGAACCTTTGCCTATGTACTTCAATTATGGTGAAAAAAACGGCGGTTTACCTTACGAGTTTCGTGGTGGAGATGCGAAATATGAAGATGTTAATCATGATGGAAATATTGATGAACTTGATATTGTTTATCTTGGTAATTCTAATCCGTTGTTCAATGGAGGATTTGGTCCAACTTTCCGTTATAAAAACTTTTCGTGTACAGCATTTTTCAATTACCGTGTAGGGAATAAAATTGTTAATGCAGCGCGCATGGTTGCCGAAAATATGTATTCTACTAATAATCAGAGTATCGCAACTAACTGGCGATGGAGAAAAGATGGTGACGAAACAATAATTCCGCGTGCTTTGTACAATCATGGCTATAACTGGTTAGGAAGCGACAGATTTGTGGAAGATGGATCGTTTATCAGGTTTAAATATCTGACCTTCAATTATTCAGTTCCTAAAGAAAAGCTGAAAAGATATAGAATTGATAAAGTAAATTTATATCTCACATTGAATAACTTATTTGTAATAACCAACTATACCGGAGTTGATCCCGAAGTAAATTATGGATCGATGGGTGTAAGTAAAGACTGGGGACAAACGCCCCGTTCGAAAGATATGACATTTGGTTTAACTGTAGGACTTTAAAAACATTGATCATTATGAAAAAAATAGCAATATATATTTTTACAATTTTAGCAGTGAGCCTGTCATCTTGTTCCGACTGGCTCGATTTGCGACCTGAAAGTGAAGTAGTACTCGAAGATTTCTGGCAGACCGAATCGCAGGCGACAGCCGTACTTTCATCCTGTTACCGGGGTCTTCAGCAGGATGCTTGTGTTGAAAGAATGATTGTTTGGGGCGAATTGCGATCGGATAATTTAGGCAAGGGTAACATAGGTAATGATGATTTAATAAAAATATTAAACGTAAATGTCACTCCAACAAATAGTTATGCAAATTGGGGCTCGTTCTACTCGGTTATCAATTATTGTAATACTTTTCTGCATTTTGCACCTGAGGTTGTGTCCAAAGATCAGAATTTTACTGTAAGTAAATTACATACTTACGAAGCAGAGGCGCTAACTATCAGGGCATTATGTTATTTCTATTTAGTTCGTGCCTTTCGTGATGTGCCTTTAGTGCTAGAACCAAGTATTAGCGATACTCAAAATTTCGAAGTGCCCAAATCTACTGAACGAGAAGTAATAGATCAGATTATCAAAGATTTAACACAAGCCAGCCAGTATGCACGTATTGATTTTGGAAAGGGCGCTTACAACAAAGGTCGCGTTACTTTGAATACAGTTTATGCGCTGCTTGCCGATGTTTACTTGTGGGATCAGCAATACACTAATTGTATTGATATGTGTGATAAAATTATACAGGATCCAAAACTCGAATTGGTTGAAAGTGATAAATTATTGAATTCAGTGTTTTATAAAGGAAATTCGGTTGAAAGTATTTTTGAATTACAATATAATAAAGAAGTTCAGTCCAATAATACTGTCAATTACTTTTATGGTTATGAAAGTGAAAGTGTACAAGGCATATTTAGCTTTCCGGCTTATTTAGCACAAAACGGACCTTTTACCCCTTTTAACTTTGCAGCTTCCGCTGTTAAAGAAAGCACAAAGGATCTTCGTGAAAAAACATTTTACGGAACAATGGGTAATGGTGAAGGATATTCAATTTATAAATATGCTGTTATTCAATGTGTTGAAGATGCCAATGGAAATTTTACAGCTCAATATCGCACTGCGTCAACAACTGTAAACTGGGTGATTTACCGATTGGCAGATATAATGCTAATGAGGGCTGAAGCATTAGTACAGCTCGACAGAAATAATGATGACTTGAAAGAAGCATTGAGAATGGTGAATAAAACTTACCTCCGTTCCAATCTTACTGCCGATTCATTGTTGTTTACTAATTATAACAGCAAAGGCGATATGGAAAAACTTGTATTGCGTGAACGTCAACGTGAATTGTTTTTCGAAGGAAAACGCTGGTTCGATTTGATGCGTTTAGTAAGACGCAACAATGATCCTACTGCAATGCTTGCCTATATAAGTCCCAAACTAACAGGTGACAATATGCAGATTAAAAAAATGTCGGTAATGAATGGATTATATTTCCCTGTACTTAAATCTGAAATTGAAATTAATCCTCTTCTTACACAAAATCCGTTTTATGAAAATTCTGATTTTTTAAAATAATTAGAAAATTTTTATACCATGAAAAATAATTTAAATTGGAATATAATGAAGCCTAAAGTAATTAATTTCTTACTGATAATGTTAATTGCAGGTTTTACAACTTCGTGTGGTGACGATCCTGCAACCTTAAATACATTTACAGAGGAAATGATGGGTGAATTCATCGAATCACGTCCGGAGCAATTCTCGGAATTTAAGAAACTGCTCGACACAACCGAGGTAATGGGGTTAGTAAATGCGTATGGAAATTACACCATTTTTGCTCCTACTAACGAAGCTATGTTTAAGTTTTATGCTTCGAAAGGTAAAACATCTTTGAAAGGCTTTACAACTGATACGCTTAGAAAAATTGTATTCGACCATCTTATCAAGGGATATCAGGTTACCACCGACGAATTTATTGATGGACTAATGCCCTATCTGACAATGAGTGATAGATACGTTTCCACTTCTTCAAAATCAGTTAACAATAATCTTGTTTATTATGTAAACGAAAACTCTGCAATAATTACTCAGGATATTGAAGTAAGCAATGGTATTATACATGTTATAGATGAAGTACTTAATCCATCTACTCTTACTGTAGTTCAGGCAATTGCTTATGATGAGAATTTTAAAATTTTCAACGAAGCATTACTTAAAACGGAGCTGTGGAAAAAAATGCAACTCACCCGCGATGATTCATACGACCCTGATAATTACAGTTATATTGATGTAACTTTTATTCAGGGCGGAGGATCGAAAGATGAATTGCCCGTTTCGAAAAAGTTCGGTTATACAGTGCTTATGGAAAGTGATCAGACATTGAAAGATAATTATAACATCAATAATATCGATGATTTGATAGCTTATGCCAACGAACATGTTTATCACGAAACCAAATCGGATGCCAATGTTACCGATTTAACTGACCCGCGTAATAGTCTGAATAAATTTATTGCCTATCATCTTATCAATAAAAAACTTACATATACCAAATTTATTGACGACTATGATACTGACCACATGATAAAAACTTTCGATATGTATGAATATATCGAAACAATGTGTCCAGGAACTTTGATTGAAATTAAAAAAGAAAGAGCATCAGGCGAGTCAAACCTCATAAACAAGTCATCTGAAACCGGTAATTCAATACGAATAGTGTCTTCCAATAAAGATAACGATGCAATAAACGGTGTATATCACGAAATTGATAAGATTTTAATTTATGATAAAAATGTAGCCGGTGAATTGTCGAGTAAAAGGTTACGCATGGATGCTGCTTC
>CAYNHC010000126.1:2817-9689 GCA_964396705.1 uncultured Paludibacter sp. | reverse complement strand
AATGGTTCTGCAACAGAATCGGCAGGAAAAGCGTTGACCTATAAATGGACGCAGAATTATGGTCCATCAGTCATTCAATTTTCCAGTACCACTACTACAAATCCTACTATCAGTGGCTTAGTGGAAGGAATGTACAGTTTGAAACTTACCGTTACAAATATCGATTCGCGTACCGATGAAGATGAATTGATGGTTATGGTAAGTGGTTCGGCCAATATTGCTCCATCTGTTGCCATCGTTACTCCAGCAAATAATTCTACTTATACGGTGGGAAAACCGGTAACTATTTCGGCCAATGCCAGCGATTTTGATGGAACAATTTCGAAGGTTGAATTCTATCATGGAACTACTTTGATAGGAAGTGACGAAGTGGCACCTTTTAGCATTGTTTGGAATCCTGGAATTGGAGATTATGCACTCACTGCCAAAGCAACCGATAATGGAGGAGCAGTAAGCACATCGCAGGCCGTAAATATAACTATTGCACCATCAATGGTATGTGTAACTAATTCAACTGAGGCTTCGCAAGGCTCATTCACATTGGGTTATATAGCTACTTTCGAAACTGTGGGATCAAATGTCACTATGACTTTTGAATTATTGGACGACAAAGACGGTGTAATTGCTTATGCATTTAAAAAGACACCATTCTCAGAAACAGCAATGACGAATGTAGGGAATAAAAAATTCGCATACACGCTGGGTGGTCTTACTGCCGGTCAAACCATTAGTTACGCTTGTAAATTCGCCTTTGGAGGTGGTATGGCGGTAACAAAATACTTTGACTATGTGGTAGGAACAAGTTGCGGTTCTAATGTTAATGATACTGAAGCACCTGCAAACTTCACAGCAACTAAGGGAGCTGTTGGACCTGGCAGTGTTGAATTGTTGTTGAATGCAACCGACAACTCAGGCGCTGTAAGTTATACCATTATGTATGGCACTACAACGCTCACCACAACCGGCACTTCAGCGGTTCAAAAATCATATATTGTTTCGGGCCTGACTCCGGAAACATCCTATGTTTTCTCTGTTGAAGCAAAAGATGCAACCGGAAATGCGGCTGCGAATAATCCTGTAGTAGTGTCTGCAACCACCACCCAGGGAAGTGTTTTTGCTCCGGCTCCAACTCCTGCACTTTTAGCATCAAATGTTATAAGTATCTTTAGTGATCCTTATACTAATGTTGTATCGAAATTTGATATGTGGTATGCTACTTCAATGACTGAAATAACAGCAGGAACAGATAAAATCAAATCGGTGAATAATACTTCTTCAAACGCTGCATTTGGTACGCCGGATATTACTCCTTTAGTGGACTTAGTTTCAACGTCAATGGAAAAACTACATGTTGACATTTATCCTACTGTAGCAACAACAATGAGCCTGGGAGTTGTAACAAGTACAGGAGAATGTAAATTGCCTTTGACATTGATTCCCGGACAGTGGAACAGTATTGATTTGTTATTGACAAATTTAAAAGCAAATAATCCAGCAAGTGATTTTACGAAAGTTAAACAAGTCGGATTTTGGTTAGTAAATGGCACTTTCTATATGGATAATCTGTTTTTCTATAAAGGGAACTATGAGACGAATACAGCAGTGCCAGATATAACAGCAGAAACAATTGTTTCTATGTATCCAAATCCGGTGCAGGATAAATTACAGGTAAATTCCGAACAAATAATCAGTCAGGTTATTGTTCGCAATTTAATAGGACAGGCCGTTAAAAATGTTGAAGTAAACAGCAATGAAACCACTCTTGATTTTAGCCAAATTTCGGCGGGTAATTATTTCGTTACATTAAAACTGGCTGACGGCAGATTTACTACCCGAAAAATTATAAAACTATAAAATCTTTAATGTTCGCGGGGATTCCGGTTCCCGCGGACTTTTTTCTTCGTTTTCGAATTAAACAATTTTATTAAACAATCAAATTAATTACAATGATGAAAAAAACTACTAAATTTTTTCTCTTAGCAGCTACTTTTGTAGCTTGTGGAACTGTGGCAAATGCTCAGTCAAACATTAATTTTGAAACTGTAGGTCAAGCCTGGACCTGGACTGTATTTGGTAACGGCCCGGCAGGTGCGGATACTCCGGCTAATTTAACTATTCCTGTTGCAAATCCGGCTGCAACAGGAATCAACACTTCAGCAAATTGTGCCAGGTTTATCGAGGCTCCTACTGCATTACCCTGGGGAGGTTTCTTTTCTGATAACATTGGATCGTTTACTATTAACGCTTCAAACAAAATCGTTAAGGTAATGGTTTACAAAGACAAAATCAGCCCTTTCGGAGTAAAATTTGAAGGTCCTGGTGGAAATCCTAACTTTGAAATCCTGGTTACAAACACAAAAATCAACGAATGGGAATTAATGACTTTTGACTTTACCTCCCAAATAGGTAAAACATTCACAAGATTAGTTTTTTTACCTGATTTTATTATTCCAAGAGCAACAGGTGGAACCAGCTATATCGACAATATCACTTTCTCAGATGGTAGTACAACTGCTGTTAATTCTGTTTCTGCTGATATTAATTCTATTACATGCTATCCAAATCCAGCCATCGATCAAATAAATATTTCTTCAAAATCTGAAATTACTCAGGTAATTGTACGTAATTTATTGGGACAATCGGTGAAAACAGTTACTGTGAATAGCCTTGAAAAATCGATTGACTTAAGTACAATTTCTTCCGGAAACTATTTCATGACCGTAAAATTGGCTGATGGGCAGTTTTCAACTCAGAAAATTGTAAAATTATAATTCCTTCAAGCTTGCAGAGAGCATTTTCTCTGCAAGCTTGATTAATGTTTAGCGAAATATAATGTTATTCAATGTTATGAATAAATTTAGAATATTTATCTTCCTGGGAATTTGTATTTTAATTACATTTTCAAGCTTTGCAAACAGCAATGCAAATGCCAAAAGAAATTCGCAATCCAAAAATGCCGATAAAAGTTTGATTTCCATTCAGCAACATCGGAAAGATTTGTTGGGAGGAGTTTCAAATGCGGTTTGTTATTCCGGCTTCAGAACTGGTCAACATCCCGACCGCGGCGAAGGGGCAAAAAATCCAACCGAAGAACAAATTCTTGAAGACTTGAAATTGCTGTCGAAGGACGCCGGGTTTAAATTAATTCGATTATATGACAGTGGTGAAAATTCAGCAATGGTTTTAAAAATTATTGCTGAGCATAAAATTAGAATAAAGGTGATGTTGGGAATTTGGTTAAATGCCGAACTTAGCAATCATTTAAGTTGTGCCTGGTTAACTGAACCTATTCCACAACAAACATTAGATAAAAATAAATTGGTTAATGAGAAAGAAATAAACAAAGGCATTGAATTAGCCAAAAAGTACAAAAACATTGTGATAGCCGTGAATGTGGGCAATGAAGCGTTGGTAGATTGGAACGATCACAAAGTAGATGTTGACACGCTCATTTCATATATCAGAAAAGTGAAAAGTGCAATAAAACAGCCGGTTACAGTTGCCGAAAATTACGAATGGTGGGCTGCAAAAGGTGCAAAATTAGCCGAAGAGTTGGATTTTATCGCGATCCACGTTTATCCCGTTTGGGAAGGAAAGGATATTGATGAGGGAATAAAATACTCTATTGAAAACGTGCAGAAAGTACGAAATGCATTACCCGATGCCAAAATTGTGATTAGCGAAGCCGGTTGGGCAACCGTGTCATCCGAATTTAAAGATAGAGCAAGCGAAGAAAAACAAAAAAAATATTACGATTGGATAATGAATTGGTCAGCAAAAATGAACATTACAACCTTTTTCTTCGAAGCTTTTGACGAAGACTGGAAAGGAAATCCGAACGATTCGTTAGGAGCTGAAAAACATTGGGGTTTGTACAATGTGGACCGTACTCCCAAAAAAGTAATTGCCCCCTAATCCGTCAGCTGACGGAGGAATAAGAGGGAGCAAAATGGTTTAAAAGGCAATTTCAAATCTTCAAACTTTCAAATCTTCAAATAAAATTTTAATAAATATGGCAATTCACAAAACAGCTCCAGGGGATATTGTTCCTTTTGGGCAGAAAATCGCATTTGGTTCCGGGCATTTAGCAAATCAATTGTTTCCGGCAGCATTAGGTATTTTTATGGTCGTTTTAGTGCTGTCGCTGAAAATGGATCCGTTTTTAGCCGGTGTATTAGCGGCACTTCCCCGTATTTTCGATGCAGTTACCGACCCGATAATGGGTTATGTATCTGACAATACTCGCTCGAAATGGGGCCGCAGGAAACCGTATATTTTTCTGGGTGCAATCATTACCGGAGTTACATTTATGGTAATGTGGCAACTTTATCCCGAAAATTCACAAACATATAACTTCTTCTATTTTCTAATTCTTTCGTTGGTATTTTATACTGGCTACACAATTTTTGCAACTCCGCTAATTGGTTTGGGTTACGAAATGACCCCCGATTACAACGAACGAACCCGACTGATGGCTGTTTCGCAATGGATGGGACAAATTGCATGGATGATTGCTCCCTGGTTTTGGGTCATCATTTATGATCAGGATATTTATGCTTCTGCTCCTGAAGGTGCACGAAATTTATCAATGTGGGTAGGTGGATTGTGCATGTTGTTGGGAATGATGCCTGCATTATTTAACAAAGAACTTGAGTTGGCTGCATTAAAAGAAGAATCAAAATTGAATATGAAAAATATTGCTGCAAATGCCAAAGATTTCATTGTAGGCATTAAACAAACCATGACTTGCAAGCCTTTCCTGAAATTGTGCGGGGCCACATTTTTAATTTTTAATGGCTTTCAAACGATTGCTCAGTTTGCATTTTTTATCATCATTTTTTACCTTTTCAATGGCGATACAACTGCTGCCGGACACTGGCCTGCATGGTTTGGAACGGTAAGTGCTTTGGCAACAGCCTTTTTGGTTATTCCAATTATCACATTTATATCTCAAAAAATCGGGAAGAAAAATGCATTTATTGTTGCAACTCTCATTTCGATGGTGGGTTATTTTCTGAAATGGTGGGGATTCAGTCCCGAAAATCCGTATATGATGTTTATTCCCATTCCTTTAATGTCGTTCGGAATCGGCGGTTTATTTACGCTGATGATGTCGATGACAGCAGATGTCTGCGATTTGGATGAATTGAACAACGGAACGCGCCGTGAAGCCACTTTTGGTGCGGTTTATTGGTGGATGGTAAAACTCGGAACGGCTGTAGCATTGCTTACAAGTGGTGCGGTTTTAAACTGGGTTGGTTTCGATCAGAATGCAACGGTACAAACTACCGAAGCACTTACCAATTTACGAATTGCCGATATTTTAATTCCTGTAATTACAGGTTTGCTGGCCATTATAATTATTTGGAAATACGATATTACTGAAGCAAAAGCAAACGAAATCCGTGAAATATTAACTGTACGACGAGCTGAATTTCTTCAGGAAAATAAAATTGTTGAAAAGATTAATATTGTTGAGGAAGCAAAGTAAATAGCTGAATATTAATTTTATAAGATTAAAATATAAATAAAATGGATACTAATCAAAAATTATCCTTCAAAGAGAAAGTTGGATATAGCTTAGGCGACACTGCCTCACATTTTGTTTGGGACATGGTGGGTTTTTGGCTCTTGTTTTTTTATACCGATGTTTATGGTATTTCGGCTGCGGCTGCGGGAACCATCATGTTGATAGCCCGTTTTTGGGATATGGCCATCGACCCGATTATCGGCGTGGTTTCCGACAGAACCAATACACGCTGGGGGAAATTCCGTCCATATATTCTTTTTGGGGCAATTCCCTATGCAGTTTTGGCAATTCTTACTTTCACAACTCCCAATTTTGGGGAAGTGGGCAAAATAATTTACGCCGGAGCAACTTATGTGTTATTAATGACGGCCTATGCTTTTATAAACTTACCTTATTCTGCTTTGGGAGCGGTCATGTCGGCGGATACTTACGAGCGTGCCGGACTGAATACTTACCGGTTTATTGCCGGTTTTATTGGCCAGTTTATAGTTACAGGATTGGCGCTTACTTTAGCTAAATATTTTGGCGGAGGCGACAAAGCACAGGGTTTTCAATATACTGTATTTCTATTTGCAGGCTTGAGTTTGGTCTTCTTTTTTATCACTTTCAAAACCACCAAAGAACGTGTTCAGCCGCCAAAAGAACAAAAAAATTCTTTGAAAGAAGATGTTAGCAATTTATTTAAAAACAAAGCCTGGGTTATTTTGGCCATTGTCGGCATCGTTTCGTTTATCATGTTCGCCATGCAAAATGCTGCCATAGCTTATTATTTCAAGTATTACCTTGGTCGCGAAGATAATGTGCAGTTATTCAACGTGATTGGAACGGTAGCGCTTATCGTAGCACTTCCGTTATCCAAACCATTGGCCAAGCGATTTGGTAATAAAAATGTTTTTATCGGCAGTTCCCTGATTTCGGGTCTGTTTTTTATACTCATTTATTTGCCCGGCGTTACTAACATTACTACCATTTATGTGTTCAATATTATTGCCAAAATGGCTTATGCACCTGCTGTTCCGTTGCTTTGGACTATGATTGCCGACTCGGCCGATTATGGTGAATGGAAAAGCGGTCGTCGTTCCACAGGTTTGTATTTTTCAGCTGCGGTTTTTGCGCAAAAAGCCGGTTGGGGAATTGGCGCTGCCATTGCAGGCTGGATTCTTACTATTTCGCAGTTTGTACCCAATGTTGAACAAACGGAAACGGCAATTACCGGCATAAAATTATTAGTTTCAGTAATTCCCGGAATTCTATACATGTCATGCGCTATTTTCATGATTTTTTATAAAATCGATTCCAAAACAACCGATTTGATGAAAAAAGATTTGGATGAAAGAAGGAA
>CAYNHC010000126.1:0-2717 GCA_964396705.1 uncultured Paludibacter sp. | reverse complement strand
GGTGGTTTTATCCTAATTGAGAATGAAAAATACTATCAGATAAAAAACTACGACTCAATGCAGCCGTTTTTTATCAGTCTGGCGAGCGACTCCAACCATTGGATGTACATTTCGAGCACAGGCGGTTTGAGTGCAGGACGCAAGAATCCCGATCTGGCTTTATTCCCATATTATACCGATGACAAAATCAGCGAATCGGCTGAAATTACAGGTAGCAAAACCATTTTGCATGTGATAAAAAATGGAAAACAATATTTATGGGAACCGTTTTCGGACAGAAATAAAGGGACTTACAAAATTGAACGAAGCATTGCCAAAAGTACTACCGGTAATAAACTTATTTTTACTGAAAAGAATCCCGATTTGGGCTTGACTTTTTCTTACTCATGGATGAATGCCGACGACTTTGGTTGGGTTAAAAAAAGTATTTTGACCAATGAAAATCCGGGAGAAATTGAAGTGCAAATTGTAGATGGTTTACAGAATATTCTGCCTTCGGGTATCGATAAATTTACTCAAAACACCTTTTCGACTTTGGTGGATGGCTATAAAAAAACTGAACTTGTTGATAACTCAACGTTGGCACTTTACCGCATGGAAGCCATTTTGGTGGACAGAGCCGAACCCAGCGAATCGTTGCGAGCCAATACTGTTTGGAGTTTTGGATTAGAAAACACATCTTGTCTGCTAAGTTCTTCGCAACTAAATGCTTTTAGAAATGGTGATAATATTATTCCCGAAACCGAAGCCAAAGGCGTTAGAGGTGCGTATTTTATTTGCGCAAATTTAAAATTAGATGCTAATTCATCCAAAACCTGGCATTTTGTAGCTGAAGTTCATCAGGATATTGCTGCGGTGAATAATTTGTTGTATTTTATTGAAAATGAAAAAGATATAAATTCTGTTGTTGAAAAGAATATTGAAAAAGGCACAATAAATCTACAAACCATAGTTGCACAAGCCGATGGAATTCAACAAACTGCTGATGAAAATGTGATGGCTCGTCATTTTTCGAATGTGTTATTCAATACAATGCGTGGTGGAATTTATAACGATAATTACACCATTTACGCTTCGGATTTCCGCAGGCACATTCAACATTTCAATAAAAAATTATCAGAAAAACATTCCGCTTTTCTTGCCAAAATTCCTGAATCAATCCAATATTCTGAACTCGATAAGTTAATTCACGATACAAACGATGCCAATTTGTATCGTCTTTTTCAGGAATATCTCCCACTTACATTCAGTCGCCGGCACGGTGATCCAAGTCGCCCCTGGAATGCATTTAACATCAATATAAAAGATGAAAACGGCAATAAACTACTTTCGTATCAGGGCAACTGGCGCGATATTTTCCAGAATTGGGAAGCGCTTTCGCTCTCGTATCCGGGTTATATAAATGGAATTATTGCCAAATTTTTGAATGCTACCACCGCGGATGGCTATAATCCTTACAAAATTACGAACGAAGGCATCGATTGGGAGGTAATTGAACCCGAAAATCCATGGTCAAATATTGGTTATTGGGGCGATCATCAGATCATTTATTTGCTGAAACTGATGGAAGTTTCGCGAAATTATTCCCCCGAAAGTTTAAAATCGTGGTTAAATAAGGAAATGTTTGCTTATGCCAATGTGCCCTATCGACTGAAAAGCTATGAAGAAATTGTAGCTAATCCGAAAAATTCCATTCGTTTTGATGCAAAAATGCATCATGATATCGAAAAACTGGAAAAAACCTATGGTTCGGATGCGCGTTTGGTTTTGACCGAAAACGGGGATGTGAAATTAGTTAGTTTCACAGAGAAAATCCTGGCAACTTTGTTAGCCAAGCTCAGCAATTTTATTCCTGAAGCCGGTATTTGGATGAATACTTTGCGCCCCGAATGGAACGATGCCAACAATGCTTTGGTAGGAACAGGAGCTTCGATGGTGACGCTTTATTATATGCGAAGGTTTGTAACTTATACACAGAACCTTTATAAAGATGCTGATACTGAATTGTTAAGTGTTTCAGTAGAAATGAATCAATTTTTTGAAAACATTTTTAGGACATTCCAAAATAACAAATCGTCGCTTCAAGCCGGATTTAACAATTATGAGCGACGAATTATTGCCGATGAACTTGGAAATGCCGGAAATAATTATCGCACAGCAATTTACAATGGGTTTTCAGAAAAAAAGGCAGAAATTTCAAAAGAAGAATTAGCTCAATTTTTTGCTATAACGCTAGACTTTCTAGATCAATCCATTACAGCTAATAAGCGCAAAGACAACATGTATCACGCGTATAATCTGGTTAGTTTTGGTGAAAAAACGGTTGAAATCAGGCATTTGTACGAGATGCTCGAAGGACAGGTTTCGGTGCTGAATTCAGGAAAATTGATGCCTGGCGAAGTGCTGAATTTACTGAATTCATTACGGAACAGTAATTTATATCGTCCTGATCAGCAAAGTTATATTTTGTATCCGAATAAGAAATTGCCGAATTTTTTGGATAAAAATAATATTGCAAAAGAAGATGTGGAAAGGATAAAACTCCTGCGAGAATTGGTTGAAAAAGGTGATTCCAGCATTATTACCACCGATAAAAAAGGTCAATTTCATTTCAATGCAAATTTCAATAATGCATCTTTTTTGCGTGACGCATTAACTAAGTTGAATAATCAATCCGGAATTGAAGTTACCGAGGCCGACGTTCAACAAATTGAATC
>CAYNHC010000125.1:0-9798 GCA_964396705.1 uncultured Paludibacter sp. | reverse complement strand
CAAGAATTAAAGGATAAATAATATGTTAAAACCAAAAGATATTATATTGCTTTTATTAATAGTTGCCTTAACAATAGCATTGGTCTTTGTAAGTAGTTTGACAAATGAAATTGTGATTTTTGACAACTTATCTAAACCGATAAACAAGCAAATATTATATCAGACAATTACGCTTTTCATCACATTTATTTTCTTATTTATCTTACGGTGGGCTAAAAGGAGTGAATTTCAAGAGCATTTCCGAAAAGGGAATATTTCTGCAGAGATATTGCCTGAGCCGATAGTTGGGATAAAACCGAAACCAAATGAGAATTGGTTTCATTTTGGGAGAAATTTTGCGATAATTATTTCTGGAGTAACGATTATTGTAATTTATTTTCAAATCATAAAAGAAAGTGGAATTTCAATCAGAAGTATAATAAATGTTTTACCCTTCAGCTTAATTTTTGCATTGTCCAACTCGTTTGTCGAAGAAAGCATTACCCGATTAGGTGTCGTTGTTGTACTAAAAAACGTACTAAAAGACAGGACAATACCGTTAGTTTCGGCACTGATATTCGGCATAGTACATTATTGGGGAAACCCTGGCGGACTATCAGGCGTTATAGTAGCTGGTTTTTTAGGGTGGTTTTTGACCAAATCTATTCTTGAAACCAAAGGTATTTTTTGGGCGTGCCTGATACACTTTTTACAAGATGTGATTATTTTTTCAGCACTTCTGTCATTAGTATGAAAACAATAGAACAAAAACAGCATGTATGTGGCAGGAACGTGGTTTACAATGGTGCAACCCGTGGAAAGGTGAATATCAGGGATTGTATAAATCACATTAAAAAACATCAGGCATAATTTCAATTGATAAATTATGCCTGATAAATTTTACCGAAAAAATAGTTTTCGTTGAATGCTTTTATTCGGAAGTCATGCTTTAAAAGAGTAACCAAAGACAAAGATTACAATCTATATTCAGGACATTAACTCACATTAAATTTCTGCTTTTCTTTCTTACAAATTAGCTGTACTGTCCATTTTCCGGTTTGAGCTGCAGGTGGCAGCCCGCCCCCGGGGAATAGCCATTGCCCTGCCATGTAAAAGTTTTTTAATTTCGGCAATTGCATATCAAGGTTTTTCATCATGTTGTCTTTTGTTGGCAGAAAGCCTTCGTAAGCACCGTTCAAAACCCCTGTGTAACGCACATCGGTTAAAGGTGTAGCCACATCGGTTACTTCAATATAATCAGCTACACCCGGATATTCTTTCTGAAGACAATCGGTTGCATCTTTTAAAATTGCAATTTTTTCAGTTTTGTATGTTTTCTCATCCATATTTTGCCAAATTTTCCAGGGACTGTCATATCGAAGTACAACGGTGGTTTTTCCTTTGGGCGCCATGGTTGTGTCGTAACAGTAATTCATTATGCTAAAGCCATTTTCAAGCAAGGTAGATCCAATTTTCTGATTTTTGGATGTGTGAATTTTTACCGGACAATCGCTTATAAATTCTTTTTTGATTCCAAACGACACTTGTACAATAGGTGTGAACAACTCCCAGTTTTTGTATGCAAAATCAATTTCTTTTGAAACGAACTCTCCGTTCAACATTTTGTAAATTGTGGTGTAACCATCGGCAGCGCTTATCACATAGTCGGCATAAATAGTTTTTCCATCAGTTAACACTACTCCATTTGCGGTGTTGTTTTCAACAATAATTTTCTCAACTCTGGCATTATAAGTTAGTTTTCCGCCAAGTTTCTTATACTTCTCCACCATTCTTTGTGCCAATGGAAACGAACCACCTTTGATATAACCGGCGTTTTTCTGATGAAACCAACCCAACATAAAAATAAAAACCAATGCAGACATATTTCTGCCACCATACAGCGTATTCAATACTGTCTTTATTCTATCGGACTTGAAATTCAATTTTGCAAAATACTCCTCACAGGTAATTCGTCCGTATTTACGAACTACATTCATAAGGGGCAACATTTTTGGGAGGATTTTAATATAATCGAGCGGGCTACGCAATTCAGGCGGCAAAGCGAATGGCTCTAAATTGCCACTTTTCCGCATTTCATTGCACATTTGCTTAATCGGGATTTCATCTTCGGGGGCTAATTCGAGCAGGTATTTTTCCCAACGATTGATGTCAGAATAAATTGTAAATGTATTTCCTTGCTCATCGGTAATTTGCGAGTGAATTTCGTGATTGATAACTTCTGTTTTATCATTCAGCACATTGGTTTCTTTCCAAATATGGTTGAATGCACCCGAAGAAGTACCCACGAGCCAATGCAAACAATAATCGAAACGATATTTTTTTCTGTCCCAAGCAGTGCATTGTCCGCCGGCGATAGAGCTCATTTCTACTATTTCAGTTTCGAAATTATTCATTGCGGCATAAATTCCTGCAGATAATCCGGCAATTCCGCCGCCAATAATTACTACTTTCTTGCTCATGATTGATTCATTTTGTTGTTGTTATGCAAAGATGCTAACAATAATTGTATGTCTTGTTAAAATTGCATTAATTTTTTTTAATCAAAATATTCAAATACCGTAAAAAGAAGAAATAAATTGAACCATAGAGAAAGCATTGTAAAAATTAAACTATTTGCAATAAGTATTACAACCTATTTTAAAAGAGAATCATTAAATTTGTAGTACTTAATAAGTTATGACTATTCTTTTGAAAAAATCATATTGAATTAAAAATGTATTAATGCAATAATTTACAACTCAATTATATTCAATAGTATGAAGCGATTTCTTTTAATTTTCGCGATAATAATTATCCCTTTTGGTGGTTCATTGATTGCCAATGATAGTATTCCCAAAAAAACATTCAAAGAATATGCCGGGCACTATACTTTGCCCGAAAACCAGTTTGCTCAGAGTATAACAATAGAAGTGATCAATGACACTCTTGTTGTTGTATCTGAAATTGGATCAGTTCCTTTAACACACCTAACCGATGATAGATTTGAGGTTCTCCAATACGGTGTTCAGGTTCAGTTTATTAAAGATGAACTAAAACAAAAAGTACTTGGTGTAAGAGTAACTTATACCGAAGGTGATATTGATATTACAGGTAAGAAAGAAAACGATTAATTCGATTGCCAAACTTCATTTTTATTTACAAAAATTTCGCATCTTCGTTTTTCATTTAAACAAATCAATTATGAAGTTTTATAAATACCTTTTTGTTGTTTTAATGGCGTTTACTCTTGCATGTACATCGCCAAAATGGACAGCTACGAACTCCAATTCCTACAAAATTCCCAAAGACCTCTTATCAAATGGACTTTGGGAATAATAATTTTACGCCTTCTTTATTTGTTTGTATATTTCGAACCAAATAATACTGGAAAAACCTGCCGCAGTACACACCAATAATTCTAACCAGCTAATTCGTTCAAATTGAAATAAATTAAGTAAAAACGGAATATTTAAAATCAATAACAAAAAGAATATAGCACCGCCAACTACCCATTTCACAGCTTTATTTGGTGTAATTAATATTGTGAAGATATTTGAAGTCCATGATCTGTTTGAAAGAATGACCGCTATGTTCGAAACTATCAACGTAACGAAAGTGAGCGTTCTAACAGCATTTTCAGTATAACCCATTTTTAAACCAACAAAATACACAAGTAAAGTAATAAATAGAATACCGATACCCTGACTACAACTCAGGAGTATTTTTTTAGCTCCAAAAAATGGTTCATTGATATCCTTTGGCGGACGTGACATAACATTTTTCTCTTCTTTTTCAGCTTCAAAAATAATTGAACAAGCAGGGTCGATAATTAATTCGAGAAAGACAATATGAACCGGCCAAAGAATAAGCGGCAAATCGGCAAAAAATACAGGAATCAATGACAAACCGGCAATCGGCACATGAATGGCGAAAATATAAGCCAACGCCTTTTGAAGATTATCGAAAATCTTACGACCCATTCTTACTGCACCAACAATTGAAGAAAAATTATCGTCCATCAACACCAACGATGAAGCCTCACGCGCTACATCAGTGCCTTTTTCGCCCATGGCAATACCGATATTTGCTGCTTTGAGTGCTGGTGCATCGTTTACTCCATCGCCTGTCATGGCTACAATTTCATTATTCTTTTTCAGTGCGTTTACAATCTTTAATTTCTGTTCGGGAATTACACGTGCAAAGATATTTACATTTTGTATTCGTTTACAAAGTTCTTCTTCAGTCATTTGTTCCAATTCACTGCCCGTAATAAAAAGTTCAGGATTTTTAATACCAATGTCCTTTCCGATATTGGTGGCTGTAACCGGATAATCACCGGTAATCATTATCACACGTATTCCGGCCTTATAACATTCGGCAACAGCAGCGGGTACATTTTCCCTGATTGGGTCAGAAAGTCCTATTAACCCTAAAAATTCAAAATCAAAATCATGTTGAATTGAGGGTAAAGCACCTTGAATTATTTTTGCTCTTGCTACACCAAGAACCCTCAATCCTGTCGAAGCCATTTCAGAAACAGCTTTTTCATATTTTTCAATAGACTTTGTATCCAAATGACAAAGATCAAAAATTGCTTCGGGTGCACCTTTTGTAGCAATTACCTTTTCCTTAGTTCCTGTATTCGAAAAAACTCTGGACATTGCCAATAATTCTTTTGATAGCGAATACTCCTTTTCCATAATCCAGTCGGCATGAATATGTTCTGAATTTTGTAAAAATTTATCCCCAATATTGATAATTGCTTTTTCCATCGGATCGAAAGGATTCGCCTGACTGGACAAAATTCCATATTCAATAATTTCATGAAACGGATCAGTAAACGTGTCGCCCGAAACTACATCTGTAAAGTCATTTCCATTATAAAGTCGGGTTACAGTCATTTTATTTTGGGTTAAAGTTCCTGTTTTATCGGTACAAAGCACTGTAGCAGAACCCAATGTTTCAACAGCTGCCGGATTGCGTGTAAGTACATTTTTTTTTGACATGCGCCATGCACCAAGTGCGAGGAATATTGTTAACACAACCGGAAATTCTTCGGGTAACATAGCCATAGCAAGTGTAATACCGGCTAAAAATCCGTTCAGTAAGTCACCTCTTGTCAGGGTGTAAATTGCAATAACCAGCACGCACAATGCAACTCCGATAATTGCCAACCGTTTCACTAAGGTACCCATTTCACGTTTTAGTTGTGTTGGTTCTTCCTTCACTGATTGCAACGCCTTTCCGATTTTTCCAATTTCAGTATTCAATGCAGTTGCTACAACTCTTACAATACCATTACCTTGAACAATCATTGAACCTGAATATACAATTGGCAACTCATCACCACCGGGTGTAAAAGTAGTATCGTCCTCTTTCCATTCTCTTTTGCTAACAGGAACAGGCTCACCGGTTAACAACGATTCGTCAGCCGAAAGATTAACGCAGCTTAATACTACAGCATCCGCAGGGACACGATCACCTTCTTGTAAAACAACAATATCATCAGTTACAACATCTCTACCTGCAATGCGTATTGTTTCACCATCTCGAATTACAAGTGCTCGCGGACTTGCCAGGTCTTTCAAAGCATCTAAAGCTTTTTCAGTTTTTTTCTCCTGAAAAAACTCAATTCCCATAACTACAAACACAAAACTGAGTAGCATCAATCCTTCCTGAATATCTCCAAGCACAAGATAGAGTGTTCCGCAGGCAACTAACAACAGAAACATCGGCTCTTTTACCACACCTAAGGCAATTTGGATTATACTTTTGGGTTTTGAGGAAGGCAATTCATTATAACCTTCATTAGCAAGCTTTTGATTAACTTCTTGTTGTGTAAGTCCTTTGGGATTTTCCGTTTGGAATGTTGTTTTCATAAAAAATAAGCATTTATTTTAGTTAGCTTATACTAACTATATGGATAAAAAAATTATTTGTCTTCTAATACTTTGGTTAATAACTCTTCAAGTGATTTAAGTTCGTCTTCATTCAATTTTCTGAGAATTGATTCAGCGATTCTTTTATGAGCATATTCATGCATCTGATTAATCAACTTGCCTTTTTCAGTTAAATGCAGATGGGCACTACGTCTATCTTCGTCTGATTGTATTTTGTAAACATAATCTCTTTCAATCAGTTTATCTACAGCTACTTTAACAGTTGGTTTTGATAGTTTTAATTGCTGGGCAAGTTCTGTAATATTCGGATTATCAAGTATATTAATCGTTTCAAGGTAATTCATTTGTTGTACAGTCAGATGAAGCAAATTAAATTGTTCTTTTGCAGCCTCTTCAGTATTCCCAATAAGTGTGGATAAACTTGATATGATATTTATTAATTTTTTCACAGTGCAAATATAGTTAGATTATACTAACAATAAAAATAATATTCTGTTTTTTTGTAAAAATAATTTTGAAAAATAAACTAGCGTAATTCGAAATTTGAAACATCAATTAATTAAAATCCTCATTTCTAAGATTCTGTGGTCTGTTATAACTTAGATTGTCTATCTTTGCAAAAAACTAACACCAAATAAAAACACATGATTGAAATAAAAAAGGAGAAAGCTACTGAAAAAGCAGTTTTACACCCACGCAATAAACATCGCGAACAATACGACTTCAAAACACTCACAAATACCTGTCCTGAATTAGCCAAATATGTAAAAACCAATCCTTTTGGCAATGAATCAATTGACTTTGCCAATCCTAAAGCTGTTAAATGGCTTAATAAAGCGCTACTTAAACAGTATTATTCATTAGAGTTTTGGGATATTCCGACCGGTTATCTCTGTCCGCCAATACCCGGAAGAGCAGATTATATTCATCACATTGCCGAATTACTTGGTAGCTCGAATGGAGGTAAAATTCCCCTCGGTCACAAAATAAAATGCATGGACATTGGCGTGGGTGCCAGTTGCATTTATCCGGTAATTGCCAACAAAGAGTACGGCTGGTCGTTTATAGCCTCTGATATCGATAAAGTGGCACTCGAATCGGCACGCAAAATTATTGAACACAATGCTTTTCTGAAAAGAAATGTTGAACTTAGGTTTCAGGAAAATGCGAATGACGTTTTTCATGGCATAATGGAACGCAATGAACCGATTGACCTTGCTATCTGTAATCCTCCGTTTCATAAATCGCAGGACGAAGCCATTAAGGGTTCAGCCCGAAAAGTCAGCAGTTTGAAAGGTCAGAAAATAACTGAACCCGTATTGAACTTTGGTGGTCAGAGCAATGAGCTTTGGTGCGATGGTGGTGAAGAGCGTTTTATCCGAAATATGATTCGCCAAAGCAAACAATTCTCAACAAACTGTTTTTGGTTTTCGACTTTAGTTGCTAAAAAGGATCATCTTGCTCCTATCCTCGAAGCACTAAAATCTACCGGTGTCTTTCAGATTAAAACCATACCCATGGGACAAGGAACAAAAATCAGTCGCATTGTGGCTTGGACTTTTTTAAATTCGGCACAACAGAAAAAATGGAAAGAAACGAAGTGTAATGCGATGTAATAACCCCCCAACCCCCTAAAGGGGGAGTAAGAGTTTACGCTACATGTCTGCCTGCAAGGCAGGCTCAAAGCGGTCTGACGAATTGCAGAATGGAAGTAGTTTAATTTATGATAGTCGGAGTAGTCTGAAAATCAACTATTTTATTGTTGGAGGCAGCAACTCCACTCCCCATGTTTTTGAAGGTTTATCACTCATTTCAAAAATCAGTTCTCCTCCATTCACAATATCAGCATGTTCTATCCATGCCTGATTGAGAAGTTTGCCGTTTAATGTGGCCGATTTGATATATACATTTTTGTCAGACAGGTTTTTGGCAATAATGTTGAATTTTTTGCCATTCTCGAGACGAATCACCGTTTCTTTGAAATAAGGTGAAGTAATCAGGTAATACGATTGTCCGGCATTGGGATAAATACCCATCATATGAAATGCCAACCACGAAGACATGGATCCGGAATCGTCATTACCCGGAATACCTCCTCTGCCTGAGTGGTAATTTTCATCGATAATCTGACGTGTTCGCGAGCTACTCAAATCGGGTCGGCCAATCCAATGATAAAAGCACGAAGTGAGAAATGAAGGTTCGTTCCCTACGTTATAAAAACCTTTATCAAACAAGGTATCTAATCGTTTTCTGAAGGCATCATTACCTCCCGATTTTTCTATCAGCGCAGGCACATCGTGTGGCACTGACAGTGAATATTCCCACGAACTTGCTTCGTAGAAAAATCCGCACCACCAGCACACACAGTTAGGCCAGTCCTGTGCCAAAGGCGTATATCGTACATAATTCCGTTGTCCGTTTGTTATATCGCAGGCAATGCTATCCACCCAGTTTCCAGCAGCATCGCGAGGCATGATAAAACCGCGAGAGCCATTATCTTCTATATCGCACCAGAGATTTTTCCAGTTTTCCGACTGCTTGATAAAACGACGATATTCACCCATGCGATTCAGTCCTTTGGCTACCTGAGCTAAGCAATAATCGTTGTAAGCATACTCCAAAGTACGATTTCCTGCACGCACAAAACGATTGGAAACATAGCCAATTGAGTTATAATCGGTCAAACCACCACGACCTTCTTTTTCTTCGTTACCACCGGGCGGAACAGTAGCGTCTTTTATCATGGCCATCAAACCTTGTCCGTAGTCAATTCCTTTCAGATTTTTGGCGTAAGCATCGGCTATCAGCACTTCGGCATTTGAACCGCCCTGCGTACGACCGTTATAGTTACCACTGCGGGCATCGGGCATATAGCCATCGTGTTTGTATATATCAATCAGCGAATTGACAATATCCACCTGACGCGAAGGTGTAATTAGCGTAATGAGTGGATGCGACGACCGGTAGGTGTCCCATAATGCATAAAAATCGTCGTAATACGGTGCTGAGGATGTCCAAAGAGGATTTTCTCCTGTTCTATCCACCGGCATCAACTGAGTATGATACAATGCTGTGTAAAACATGATTTTTTGCTCTTTGGTGGCATCGGAAGAAATTTCAATACGTTTCAGCAAGTTTTCCCATTTTTGCAGCGTTTCTGTTAGCGTTTTATTAAAATCCCAGTGAGGAATTTCTGCAGTAATATTTTGAGCTGCTTTTGCTGTGCTAACGAATGAAATCCCAATTTTCATTTTCAGCGAATCTGATTTCAGGTGATCAAAATAAAGAACAGCACCTGTTTTTTGTCCTGAATCATATTGAGTACTTTGCGAATCTTCAACAACATCGCCTTTCCAACTTGCAAACTGCTGAAAAGGTTTTTCGAAAACAGCATGAAAATAGACTGTATAAGCCATTCCATTGTTCCATCCTCCACGAATTCGGCTGTAACCTTCCACTTCAGTATCGGAAAGAATCCTGATTTCTGACCCAACAAATTGCTGTGCTTCCCGTGAATCAGGAATAGCTTTTTCACCCAAAAATTGTCCAAGGTCAATCTTAATCGCTTTTTTATCTTGTTGAAATTTAAAACGATAGAAAGCCACTTTGGGTGAAGTGGTTATTTCAGTACGGATATTCCATTTTTTCAGCAACACACTGTAATATCCAGTTTTAGCAATTTCATTGGAACGTAAAGATGTTTGTGTTATCTGGTTGAAATCGCCAGAAAAAGGCATAATGGATATATTACCATATTTAGGACCACCACCTGTGCCGCTTACATGTGTTTGACTAAAGCCGAAAATAGTTACAGTTGTATCGGGCTCGTAACCGCTGTTCGACGCCTTGTTGTTGTCGGGACCGGGTTTCACCATACCAAAAGGACAAGAAGGTCCGATAAAAATATGTCCTTTTCCTT
>CAYNHC010000124.1:5709-9854 GCA_964396705.1 uncultured Paludibacter sp. | reverse complement strand
GCAATCAATTTATAAACATAGCCTGCTAAAATTGCCCCTAAAATAGGAACTAAAACAAATAACCAGAGTTGCGAAAGTGCCCAGTCTCCTACAAAAATAGCCTGACTTATACTACGGGCAGGATTAACTGAAGTATTAGTAACTGGTATGCTTATTAAATGGATCAGCGTTAATGCAAGTCCGATAGCAATACCAGCAAAACCTTTCGGAGCTCTTTCGTCAGTTGCTCCCATAATTACAATTAGAAACATAAATGTCATAACGAACTCTGTTACAACAGCGGCCAATAAACTATAACCACCTGGCGAATGCTCACCATATCCGTTTGAGGCAAAATTTCCAATTTCTGCGCCGTTACCTGTAGCAATAACAAAAAGAACTGCTGCTGCTGCAATACCTCCCAGAATTTGAGAAATAATGTAAGGCAAAACAATCTTACCTTCAGTTCTGCCACCTGCCCATAATCCTAATGTAACCGCAGGATTGAGATGCGCTCCTGAAATGTGTCCCAGTGAATAAGCAATTGTAAGTACTGTAAGTCCGAAAGCAATTGATACTCCTACAAGACCAATACCAACTTCAGGGAATCCGGCCGCCAATACTGCACTGCCACAACCTCCCAAAACTAACCAAAATGTTCCGATAAATTCTGATAAATACTTTTTCATTTTAATAAATTTAAATTTTCCTACTCATAAGGCTTTTCGGTTTCGCCCCCTAAATTTGTGTGTTCCGGGTTTCACATATTTTTATTTCAAAATATAACTAACATTGATGCTAAATCATGTTTCGTATTGGATAATAAAACTATATTTATTCTTCAGCATTTTTCGGATTCTCCGATAAATTGGATTTAATTACAAAAAGACCAATAATTCCTGCTATCAATGATGCCAACAAAATTACCAGTTTTGCATTATTAATTATTGTTGTACTATCAAATGCCAGAATGGTTATAAAAATTGACATAGTGAAACCTATTCCGGCAAGGAAACCGGTACCCAGAATTAATTTCCAATTCAAATCCTCTGATAATTTCGAAAATCCCAAGGTTACAGCAATATAACTCATTAGGAAAATTCCAAGTGGTTTACCAATTATTAAACCTAGGGCTATACCTATACTATAGTTTTGCGTTAAAGACTGAGCAATGTTCGGACTTATCAAAATGGCTGTATTGGCTAATGCAAAAAGTGGAAGTATAAAAAATGCAACCGGTTTATGTAAAGTATGCAACAACACATTAAAAGATGATTTTTCATCATTACAACCACAAGGTATTGTAAAAGCTAACAAAACACCTGCAATAGTGGCATGAACACCGGAATTAAGCATAAAATACCACATTACGATTCCACCAACTAAATAAGGTATCAGGTTTTTTATTTTAAATCGGTTAAGAGTCATTAGTACTGCAAAAATTCCTAACGAAATGAAAAGGTTACTCCAAAAGATAGTTTTTGTATAAAAAAGGGCTATCACAATAATTGCACCTAAATCGTCGATAACCGCTAAAGCCGTCAGAAAAATCTTTAGCGAGGTAGGTACTCGTTTGCCTAATAATGATAAAACGCCTAGTGAAAACGCAATATCAGTGGCCATTGGTATCCCTGCTCCTGATTGTGTTTCAGTTCCAAAATTGAATCCCGAAAAAATTGCAGCAGGTACAAGCATTCCACCTACTGCTGCAAAAATAGGTAACAATGCATTTTTAATGTTAGATAATTCACCTAAATATATTTCGCGTTTTAATTCCAACCCTATAAGTAAAAAGAAAACAACCATTAAACCATCATTGATCCATTGTACCAAAGTATGTCCGCCAAGTGGCGTTTCCCAAAAACTCAAGTAAGTATTACCAAAACTGAGATTGGATATAATTATTGAAATAATGGTACAAAGAATTAAAATTAATCCTCCCGATTTTTCACTTTCGAAAAACTCTTTATATAACTTAGTAATTTTCATATTTTCTGCTTTTAAATTAAAAGTTATGGATATTTATTTGGAAAAAGTATAAAAAACAGATTTTCAGATTATAAATAAAATCAAAACAATCGAGAATTATTTGTTTCAGTTGAAATAACATCATACAAATAAAATAAAAAAAACTAAAATTACAAAATTGTTTCGCATTAGAAATGTGCTAAATAATTTTATTTACACTTTACTATTAAAGAACAATTATCAACACATCAAACAATTGATTTCAGTGCTGATTTATAAACTTCTAAAGCCCTGTTACGTGCAAAATTATGTTCAACTATTGGTTGTGGATAATCAAATGAATTTATGTTATTTATCCACCTGCCTATGTATTTTAACGCCGGATCGTATTTTTTTGTTTGCTCAGTCGGGTTAAAAATCCTGAAATAGGGTGCTGCATCACATCCACACCCTGCTGCCCATTGCCAATTACCATTGTTTGCCGACAAATCAAAATCTAAAAGCTTTTGAGCAAAATAAGCCTCACCCCAGCGCCAGTCAATGAGTAAATGTTTAGTTAGGAAACTTGCCGTTAACATTCTTACTCTATTGTGCATCAATCCGGTTTCGTTAAGTTGAACCATACCTGCATCAACAATTGGATAACCTGTTTTTCCCTGACACCAGAGCTCAAATTCATGCTCATTGTTTCTCCATGGTATTTCATTGTATCTTTTATTGAAAGCACTGTTCACAACATATGGAAAATGAACCAATATACCCATAAAAAATTCACGCCATATAAGTTCGTTGAGCCAAATTTCGTTCAGTTGCAAAGCAGTTTTAACCAATTTTCGCACACTTACTGTACCAAACCTGAGATGTACACTAAGTCCTGTAGTACCATTAAAGGATGGGAAATTTCTTGTTTTATCGTAATTAATTATTATTTTCTCATTTATTATTGGCTTTTCATAAACTATTCCTGTTGAAAAAAAACCGATATCACCAAGTTCCATAATTTTTTGATTATCAATATGATAAAAATTATTCATGTACTTCTCTGTTCTTAATGGGAGATAATCCTGCTCAGTTAAATTTTGCTTCCATTTTTTTGAAAATGGTGTAAAAACGGTGTAAGGTGTTCCATCTGATTTTAGAATCTCATTCCATTCAAATATTACCTGATCTTTAAATGAAGCAAATTTGATGTTTTTCGAAAACAAAAATTCAGAAACTCGTTTATCTCGTAGTATTGCTTCGGGTTCATAGTCACGATTTGTGTAAACTTCTTTTACATTATAATCGGAAAGTAATTGGTTGAAAACATCTTCAACATTTCCATATTTCACTAAAAGTGAAAATCCATGACTTTCTAATTCATTATTCAGATTAACAAGCATTTGATGAATTAAATCAACTCGTTTATCTGATTTATTTTCAAGTTTCGAAAGTATTTCAGTATCGAAAATAAAGAGTGGTAATACCGGCATTCCCGATTTTAAAGCAGAATACAACCCTGTATTGTCGTCAATTCGTAAATCGCGACGAAACCAGAATATAACTATTTCATTGTTAATCTTATTCATTTAGACAAATGGTTGAAAAAAAACATTAATTTTGCAACAAATGTAATTTAATTTCCGAATTACTACTAATACATAATTAAAATTAAAGGAATCTTCCAAAACGAACTTTGGTTCAGCTAAAAAATCATAATTTTTCTACCATGAGACAATTACCACCTAATTCAGAACCAGGATATGGTTTTTCAGAAACTCCGTTTGGCGAATGTTGTATAGTATTTTCGAACGATGGTATTTGTTCGCTTACATTTCCCGAAAGTCATGAAAGTGCCTACTACGACATACAACAAAGATTTCCCGAAACCGAATTTACCCAAAACGACGAAAAAGTCAAGAAATATGTATCGACGATTTTTGACAAAAAGGAGATTCCAAAACTTCATCCGATAGGAACTGATTTTCAACTATCAGTGTGGGAAGCTTTAAAAAACATCCCGATTGGAGTAACTACAACTTATGCTAAAATTGCTGAAGCCATTGGTCGTCCTAAAGCAGTACGTGCTGTAGGGACAGCAATTGGAGCAAATCCTATTGCATTTCTTATTCCATGTCATCGTGTAATTCGTACTGATGGAAGTTTAGGTGGTTTCCGTTGGGGACTAAAAATTAAAAAAATGATATTAGATTGGGAAA
>CAYNHC010000124.1:0-5609 GCA_964396705.1 uncultured Paludibacter sp. | reverse complement strand
TAACCAACTTCATCGGTTTCAATCCATGGTTTGAAAATATCTGAATTCGGTTTATGTCCAATGGCAAGAAAAAAACCATCAATTTCGATGTGTACCTGAGTTTCATCTGTTTCTCCGCGACGTTTAACAAGATTTGCACCTTGTACAACTTTATCACCTGTCAATCCTAACGTTTCGTGCTCGAAAAGCACTTCAATTTTTGGATTTTTCAATACACGTTCCTGCATAATTTTTGAAGCTCTCAGGAATGGTTTACGCACAATAAGAAACACCTTGTCGGCAAGTCCTGCCAAATAAACAGCTTCTTCACATGCTGTATCACCTCCACCAACTACTGCTACTTTACGTTTGCGATAAAAGAAACCATCACAAGTAGCACATGCAGATACTCCTGAACCTGCATACTTATTTTCGTCAGGTAATCCAAGATATTTTGCAGTAGCACCAGTTGAAATAATAATTGTTTCTGCTTCTATTGTTTTTTCGCCATCTATAGTAACTTTATAGGGCGCTGACGAAAGATCAGTTGAACTAACCATGCCGAAGCGAATATCTGCTCCGAAACGTGTAGCTTGTTTTTTTAGGTCTTCCATTAATTCCGGCCCGGTGATGCCCTCCGGATAGCCCGGAAAATTTTCTACATCATTAGTAGTTGTTAATTGACCGCCAGGTTGCATTCCTTCGTACATCACAGGCGAAAGATTGGCACGGGAAGCATAAATAGCTGCTGTATATCCAGCTGGTCCTGATCCTATTATCAGGCAACGAACTTTTTCTGTCATAATTAGTTAGTATTAACCCACAACCCTATTGGGGAAATGTGTTATTGTTTTTTATCTGTTTTATTTTCTTCTATTATTTGCTGATTAATAATTACCTCAGATCATTTATCATAACTCCTTTGAATTTCGATTTATCGAATACAAATAAATTCTCAGTAGTACTAATTCCTTTTTGAAAATTCGTCAGTGAAAGGATTGATCCTGATCCATTATCGGCATTAAGTTTAATGCTTACAAGATGACCATTTGTCTTATTTATCAACACTTCCACTTTTGAAAAATCTTTGTTTTTTGTTTTCGGAATCATTTCAATTATATGATTTTGGGTAGATTTCGACTTACTGAAACGTATTGTCGATTTGTTCCTAAAACCTGATAAAATAGCCATTGGATTTGTTTCACCAAGTTCCTTCTCCGTTGGCTCTGATATAGAAACCTCATTGTTATTTTTCAGGTACGACCATTGGGTTTTTCCATCGAACCACACTTTCATATCACTCATCTCCAGTACAAATTTATTACCCTTAATGATGAATGTTCCTGAACCTGACTGCGAATTTACAGCATTTTTTTCAAAAAATGTAAGTTTGAAATTTGTCTTTATGGCATTTGACTTTGCTGAGACCAATAAATCAGTTATAAGTTTTTCAGCATCAGCATTTTTCTGAGCATTAACACAAAATATCGAAAATATTAATGCAAATATAGAAATTGTTAATCGGTTCATTTTTTTGAGTTTTAAAAGTTATAATGTTCATTAAGTTTGAAATTCCGCTATTTAAAGTATTCGATTATCTAACAAACAAATAACAGACCAATCTTTTTTCTTGATAACTTTATAGCTTTATAGCTTTATAACTTTACAAACTTTATAAACTTTATAACTAAATCAGAGATGTTTCAGAATTTGTTCAAGATGATAATCGTCCATAACCAATACCTGTCGGGCTTTACTTCCCTCGAAAGGTCCAATAATGCCTGCAACTTCAAGTTGATCTACAATTCTTCCTGCACGATTATAACCAATCGAGAATTTTCGCTGAATCGACGAGGTTGAACCTTGCTGAGATGCTACAATCAACCGGGCTGCTTCTTCGAAAAGCGGATCGCGTTTACTCATATCTACACTGCTAAGCTCAATTGAATCTGCATCTTTACCAACATATTCGGGCAAATAAAATGCTGTAGGGTATCCTTTTTGATTTCCAATATGATGAACTACATTTTCAACTTCCGGAGTATCAACAAAAGCACATTGAACACGTACAAGATCGTTCCCCTGCGAAAATAACATATCACCCCTACCGACTAACTGATTGGCCCCCGAAGCATCGAGAATAGTTCTGGAATCAATCATTGAAGACACCTTAAATCCGATACGTGCAGGGAAATTAGCTTTAATAACACCCGTTATAATATTAACCGAAGGTCGTTGTGTGGCAATAATCATGTGAATTCCCACCGCACGGGCAAGTTGAGCGATACGTGCAATTGGCATTTCTACTTCTTTTCCCGCAGTCATAATCAAATCACCAAATTCATCTACAATCACCACAATATAAGGTAGGAAACGATGTCCTTTTTCGGGATTCAGATTGCGGTTGAAGAATTTCTCGTTGTATTCTTTTATGTTTCTTACATGTGCTTTTTTCAATAAATCATAACGGTCATCCATTTCCATACAAAGCGAATTGAGCGTCTCAACCACTTTGGTTACATCAGTAATTATCGCATCATTTCCATCGGGCAGTTTTGCCAGAAAATGTTTTTCAATATCACCATAAATATTAAATTCAACCTTTTTGGGATCCACTAATACAAATTTCATTTCCGAAGGATGCTTTTTGTAAAGCAACGAAGTAATAATTGCGTTCAATCCCACAGATTTACCCTGACCGGTAGCCCCTGCCACTAATAAGTGTGGCATTTTGGCTAAATCTACCATAAAAATATCGTTAGTTATGGTACGTCCAAAGGCAATTGGTAATTCAAAAGTAGAGTCCTGAAACTTTTTCGATGCGATTACCGAATGCATCGAAACTATCTGAGGATCGGCATTAGGAACTTCTATACCGATAGTTCCTTTTCCTGGTATTGGCGCAATGATACGTATTCCCGTTGCAGCCAAACTTAACATGATATCGTACTCAAGATTACGAATTTTCGAAATACGAACACCTTCCTTAGGAACAATTTCGTAAAGCGTAATTGTAGGTCCAACAGTGGCTTTTATCGATTTAATTTCAATACCGTAATTCTGCAAAGTTTTGATAATACGCTCTTTGTTGGCATTTTGCTCTACCATATCAATTTGTGTGTCATTGTCGGTGCCATACACTTTTAATAAATCGAGTGTTGGAGGCATGTAATGCGACAAATCTAATTTAGGGTCGTATTTTCCCAATTTTGAAATATTATAAAACGGATCATCGTTTTCTTCACCTGTATTTTCTTCAATTGGTGTATCAACGGCTTTATTTTCCGGTTCTGCAACAGGGGTTTGAATTTCAAAATCGATATCACTTTCGTTATTCGAAGGAACATCTGGAGTTATTGTAAAGTCATCATCTTCATCCGTTGGTCTAACAATCCAGTCCTCGGGTACTATCTCGGTACCAACTGCAACCGAAGGTTCTAAGGATTCATCATCAAATTCCTCCTCATCAACTTCAACATCATTTATTACCTGATTAGTAAGTTTTGTACGCGAAGATTTCCGTGAAAATAAATTTTTAATAAATGGGATTGTTTGAACTGATGTAATTACGCCGTAAATAATAAACAGTCCTATCAATGATAAAATTGTACCCGGATATCCGATATACGAAATTATCAATTCGCTCACAGCCTCACCATGTTGCCCTCCGGGAGAAAAGAAAATTACATCGTTTAAAAGTGGATTAATGGCAAAACCTAATGTTACTGAAAGCCATACGAGCCAGAAAGATGTATGAAAAAAAGTTTTCCATAAGGAGAAAATTCTTATTTTCATTAATCGAAAAGCAAAAACAGTAAAGAAAACTAAAATAGCAAATGACGATATTCCAAACCATTTATGAATCATATAATGCATGACCATGGCTCCTGTTACCGATGTCCAGTTCTGAATTTCGCTTCGTTTATCCTGAAGTTCACCCCACGATAAGTCCATGTGACTCTGATCGTTGAGTCCGGTAAAGAAATACGATATAAAAGCTATCGTGAAATAAATAACAAGAAAGAAAACGAACAATCCAAGTATAAATAGTATTCTTTCACCGGAAATGCTTTTCAATGTTTTGCTGAAAACTCCCGGATTCTTTGAATTTGAACTTTTTTTCTGTGATTTTGATTCTGGTTTTTGTGCAGTTTTTAAAGGTTTACGGGGTGCCATTTATTTATTTAGTTATTATTTGATTATTTATCAAGGTATTATATTGTAAAATATGATGCTGAAAATTTCATTCTGATCATTAAAATGAAATATTTAAAATTCAACTTGCAAAAATAACAAAAAGATAAGCTTTAAATCTATTTTATAGTATAAATTTGCGAAAGAAATTTGATACACATTTTGACACAATTCATTTTTCAAAATATTCAAAAAAATGAATTCTCGTAATAAGCAGATTTAATTATATTTTTGTCCAATTCAACAAATCATTATGACTACCAAAGAAAGATATAAACATATAATAGAATGGTTTACTGTAAATATGCCTGTTGCAGAAACCGAACTGCATCATTCAAATCCTTATGAATTATTGGTGGCTGTAATACTTTCGGCACAATGTACCGACAAACGGGTTAATATGGTTACACCGCGTTTGTTTTCTGAATATCCTACGCCGGAGGTATTAGCCGTAGCAACTCCTGAAGCAGTTTTTGAAATTATCCGTTCGATTTCGTACCCCAATAACAAAGCTAAACATTTAGTTGGTATGGCTCAAAAACTTGTGAACGAATTCAACGGAAATGTACCTGACGATGTTGAAGAACTTCAGAAATTACCGGGTGTTGGTCGTAAAACTGCCAATGTAATAGCATCTGTTATTTTCAACAAACCGGCAATGGCAGTTGATACTCATGTATTTAGAATTTCTGAAAGACTTGGACTGACTACCAAATCGAAAAATCCTTTACAAACTGAACTTGAATTAATTAAGCATTTCCCACCGGATTTAATTCCGAAAGCTCATCATTGGCTAATTTTGCATGCACGCTATATTTGTCAGGCACGCAAGCCCAAATGCGACGAATGTGGATTAACACAATGGTGCAGGTTTTATAATCATCAATAGAAAATATTAAAACTTAAGTTCATGACTTCGAATGAATTATATAATGATATTATTGCATATTGCAGGGCAAATGCAAATGAATTAAACGTTCAGAAATATCAACGTTATTTCAAAGAAAATTTCGATGCTTATGGTTTAACATCTCAGCAAATGAACGAAAAAACATCTGATTTGTTAAGCAAAGGTGTAACATTGGATGTATTACTCGAAACGTTGTCCGAAAAACTGATTTTTGGAAAATACGAAGAGATTTCATTTGGAATTTTAATCATCAGTAAATTTCATAAACAATGGAATGCTGAAACATTTCATTCTATTTCAGGACTTTTTTCGAAAGGTATTCATAACTGGGCACATGCTGATATTTTGGCAATGAATATGTTACCCGACTTTGTATTAAAGGAAATTATTAAACCGGAAGATTTTAGGAGTTGGTTAAATTCACCTTTTAAATTTCAACGACGTTGCGTACCGGTAACTTTTATCAAAATAATAAAGAAAGAGAAAGAAGTTGAACAATACCTTGATTTTATTCGTCCATTAATGA
>CAYNHC010000123.1:0-9899 GCA_964396705.1 uncultured Paludibacter sp. | reverse complement strand
GATCATTCATATTCTCAGCCACCTCTTGTTGAGCATTAATTTTTGAAGCACGTTCGAGCAAACGTGAGTGCAGATAGAAAATATCTCCCGGATATGCTTCACGGCCCGATGGACGACGAAGAATCAGCGAAACTTCACGGTAAGCTACTGCCTGTTTCGACAAATCATCATATACAACCAATGCATGACGACCGGTATCGCGAAACAACTCACCAATGGCTGCTCCCGCAAATGGAGCGTAATATTGCAATGCCGCCGGGTCGGAAGCATTGGCAGCTACAATCACTGTATAAGCCATTGCACCATGCTCTTCCAATTTATTTACTATCGATGCTACTGTAGAGCCTTTTTGTCCGATAGCTACATAAATACAATAAACAGGTTTCCCAGCTTCAAAATTAGCACGTTGGTTAATAATTGTGTCAATCGCAATGCTTGTTTTGCCGGTTTGGCGGTCACCAATTATCAACTCACGTTGTCCACGCCCAATTGGTATCATGGCATCTATCGCTTTTAATCCTGTCTGAAGTGGTTCAGTTACCGGCTGACGGAAAATTACCCCCGGAGCTTTGCGTTCGAGAGGCATTTCGAGTTTTTCTCCTGTAATTTCACCTTTTCCGTCGATAGGTTCGCCAAGTGGATTTATTACGCGCCCCAACAAACCTTCGCCCACTAAAATAGATGCCACACGTTTGGTACGTTTTACAGTATATCCTTCTTTAATATTACTTGTAGATCCAAGTAAAACAGCTCCAACATTGTCTTCTTCTAAGTTCATTACAATTGCCTTTGTGCCGTTTTCGAACTCAAGCAATTCATTTGCTTCCGCTTTGTTAAGTCCATAAATACGAACCACACCATCGCTTACCTGCAATACTGTTCCAACTTCATCAAACTGAACCGATGTATCTATTCCTTCAAGTTGCATCCGAAGTATTTCGGAAACTTCACTTACTTTTATTGTTTCAGACATATTGTATTCTTACAATTTACTTTTTTGAAATTAATTCATTTTTAATCTTTTGCAATTGACTTTGCACACTTGCATCCCATCGGGTATTATCAACTTCAAGAATAAATCCACCTAACAGTGCTTCATTAATTTCTTTTTTAACTTCAAGTGTTCCTTTTTTTTGGCTTTCAATAACTGCTATCAATCGTTTTTCAGTTAATGCATCTATAGCAGTAGCTGTTATCAATTTACCAGAATAAATATTGTTTTTCTCCCGATAGAAATCAATATATTTGAGCATAATTAGTTGAATATATGCTTCACGGTTGTTTTGGATAATCAACTGAACAAATCTCCCAAAATGCTCATCCGCTCTCAACCCTGCAGCCGACAGAATAAGCTGTTTTTTCTTTAGTCTATCAATTACAGGACTTTCTAAAGCCAACATTAGTTTGGGATGTGTGGACACACTCTTCACAAACTGATTGGCTTTGGTATAAAAATCCTTTTCCAACTTTCGTTCAGTGGCAAATGAAAGTAGAGCTGTAGCATATCTCGAAGAAATCATTCCGTTATTCATGCTGCAATTACGATTTTGATACAGTAATTTCGTCGAGTAACCGCTCAATCATTTTTTGTTGCTCGCCACTTTCACTTAATTTGTTACGCATTACTTTTTCAGAGATATTTATCGAAATTTCAGCTACTTGAGTACGTATATCACGTAAAGCTTCCTCTTTTTCGAAATGAATCAACTGACGTGACTCGTCAATAACCTTATTAGCCTCAATTATAGCTGCAGCACGTGCATCCTTTATGAGTTTCTCTTTTAAAAGTGCTGCCTCTGCCAATATCACCTGATGCTCTTTGCGGGCATTAGCAATAATTTGTTCTCCTTCAGTTTTTACCTGTTGAAGTTCAATACGGGCTCTTTCAGCCATCAACAATGATTCTTCAATATAAGCTTTCCGGTCTTCGACCATTTTCAAAATAACAGGGAATCCATATTTTGCCAATACGAAAACTACTATTCCGAACGACAATAACATCCAGAATAGCAAACCTGAAGCGGGAGTTAATAGAGACATTTTAATTGACAATTGACAATTGACAATTGATAATTTAAAACTATATGTTTCAAAATATCAGCCAATCAGTTAAACTTATTTTACAAAATAAAACCACATACTACAATAGCAAAAAGCGCTACCGCATCAACAAGTGCTGCTGCAATAATCATAGACATACGAATATCAGCACTTGCTTCAGGTTGACGTGCAATACCTTCCATGGCCGAACCACCAATACGACCAATACCCATACCAGCGCCGATAGCTGCCAATCCGGCACCAATACCTGCACCTAACTTTGCTATACCCGCTCCTGCGGCTGCTTGTAATAAAATAGATAGTAACATAATTTATTTGTTTTAATTGAATATTATAATTTTATTTTGACTCTTTACTTTATGAACTTTATAACTTTATGAACTTTATAACTTTATGAACTTTATAACTTTATGAACTTTATAACTTTATAAACCTAATGTTTTTTATGTGGTTCTATTCGTGCCAAACCAATAAACACAGCCGAAAGCATCGTAAAAACGTAAGCTTGAATATACGCTACCAACAATTCGACAAACGCAATAAAAACGCTAAAAACAACCGAAACTAGCGTCATACTTGTATTCATTACAGGTCCCAAACTTACAGTTACAAAAACCAAGGCTGCAAGTCCAAGCACTATAGAGTGTCCGGCTAACATATTGGCAAACAAACGAATCATCAATGCAAATGGTTTAGTAAAAATACCTACCAATTCAATTACAGGCATTAATGGTATTGGAGCTTTTAACCATAAAGGTACGTCAGGCCAAAGAATTTCGCGCCAGTACTCTTTAGTACCTGAGAAATTCACAATTAAAAAAGTACTGATAGCTAATACAAATGTAATGGCGATATTACCAGTTACGTTTGCACCACCCGGAAATAATGGGATAAGTCCTAAAAGATTATTTATAAATATAAAAAAGAATACCGTAAGTAAATAAGGAGCATAACGTTTATAATCTTTACCAACACATGGTTTAATAATATCATCGTTTACACTCATGATAAATAATTCCATAAATGCAACAAAACCTTTTTTGGCTCCAAATCCATTCTTTTTATACGAGTTTGCAACCGATAAAATAATAATTATCAATAATAAACTGCTAAATAACAGCGAAAAAACATTTTTGGTAATGGAAATGTCGAATGGTTGTAATTCAGTTCCATTACTGTCTTTTTCAACAATTTTCCCGGCATATTCTCCCTCATGAGCAATATAAAAACCTTCGTGTACAGGTGAATGATGAAAAGCAGATGACAAAAAAACATGCCATCCCGATGATTTACTGTATAAAATTACCGGTAAAGGAATTGAAATATGATGATCCCCTATTTTGGTAATATGCCATTCGTAGGAGTCAGCTACATGTTCCAGAATAAATTCGCGAACATTGATTGGGTCCGATTCATTTTTTGCTTCCGTAGCAATTGCTGTGTTTGCCGTAAATAAACCAACAACTACAATAACAAGTATTTTAAGAAATTGATTCATTTCGTTTATTTTTAAGGTGTTTTTCCACACTGTAATAAGCCAGTGTTTCGAATACTAAAAATACCAGATAATAAGTAGCATAAACTACAATAAACATTTTGGTTTTAATACCAAAAGCTAAAACAAAAATCAATGCCAAAGAGCCAAAGACTATTAACTTTAGCGTATGCATTAACAAATAAGCCTGAGCCAATCGCTGTGGTTTAGTTTTGTCTGTTTTATACAAAACAGTAACTAATGCCAATCCTGCAACATAATACGATACAGGTATAATCACATAATGATCGAAAAGCTGCAAACTAAAAAAAGTCGATAAAATCCACCAACCCAACCATCCTAACAATGCAATAAGCAAGGTCAATACCAGTATCTGTTTATTTCGTAATTCCTTCATGTCTTATTTGGCATTTTCAACACAAACAGTAATTGTATTATTACTAATTTCAACAAACCCACTTTCAATTTGTAAAGTATGTTCAACAGATCCTTGTTTGTATATAATTACTCCTTTATTCAACGCCGAAATTATTGGAGCATGGTTTTCAAGTATCGTAAATGCACCCAACATTCCTGGCAATGTTACTAAATTCACATCGCCTGAATAAAACACTTTTTCCGGTGAAACAATCTGAAGATTCATAAATCTACTGAGAATTAGTTCTTTGCTCCTTTTCGGGCTTCTTTCATCAACTTATGACCCTTAGCAATTGCTTCGTCAATTGTTCCCACATTCAAAAATGCCATTTCCGGCAGTTCGTCAAGCTGACCGTTCAAAATCATTTTAAATCCTTTGATAGTATCTTCAATCGAAACCATCACTCCGGGAACTCCTGAGAACTGAGTTGCCATAGCAAATGGTTGCGAAAGGAATCGTTGTACTTTACGGGCACGTTGTACAGTCAAACGATCTTCGTCAGAAAGTTCTTCCATTCCTAATATTGAAATAATATCCTGAAGTTCTTTATTGCGCTGCAAAATTTGTTTTACACGTTGTGCCGTATCGTAATGATCCTGACCAACTACTAACGGATTAAGAATGCGTGAAGTAGATTCAAGTGGATCTACAGCTGGGAAAATACCTAACTCCGCAATTTTTCGATTCAAAACAGTTGTAGCATCAAGATGTGAGAAAGTTGTAGCCGGTGCCGGGTCAGTTAAGTCATCGGCTGGTACATAAACTGCTTGAACCGATGTAATAGAACCATTTTTTGTAGAAGTAATACGTTCCTGCATACGTCCCATTTCAGTAGCCAAAGTAGGCTGATATCCTACAGCCGAAGGCATACGACCAAGTAATGCAGAAACTTCGGAACCCGCTTGTGTGAAGCGGAAAATATTATCAATAAAAAACAAGATGTCGCGTCCACCTTCTCCTCCTCCATCGCGAAACGATTCAGCAACTGTTAAACCAGAAAGGGCAACAGCAGAACGTGCTCCGGGAGGTTCATTCATTTGACCAAAAACTAATGTCGCCTGAGATTTGGCTACTTCATCATAATCCACTTTCGATAAATCCCAGTGACCTTCGTCCATACTCTTTTTAAACTCTTCACCGTAGCGAATAACACCGGAATCAATCATTTCGCGCAACAAATCGTTACCCTCACGGGTACGTTCACCTACACCGGCGAAAACCGAGAATCCACTGTGTCCTTTGGCAATATTATTAATCAATTCCATGATTAATACAGTTTTACCAACACCTGCACCTCCAAAGAGACCAATTTTTCCACCTTTTACATAAGGTTCGAGTAGGTCGATAACCTTTATGCCGGTAGTAAGTACATGTTCACTGGTAGTTAAATCTTCGAATTTTGGTGGTTCGCAATGAATTGGGTAAGCTCCTTTTTTGTCAAGATCTTTCATTCCATCAATCGAATCGCCGATTACATTCATCAAACGTCCTTTCACCTGATCACCTATAGGCATGGTAATAGGAGTTCCAAGGGCAACGACAGTGAGTCCGCGACATAAACCGTCGGTAGAATCCATTGCAACACAACGTACAGTGTTTTCACCAATATGTTGCTGCACTTCGACAATTAATTCTTTTCCTTTTTCTCTGGTAATGCTTAATGCATCGTTTATTGAAGGTAATTTTGCTTCGGGTACTCCTTCGAGATCAAAATATACATCTACAACGGGTCCGATAATTTGTGAGATACGTCCTGAAAATAATGACATTATTTATTATTTTTGTTTTTAAGGTTGTTCATTTGGGGGGTACAAAATTATAAAAATAAATATACTTCTGAAAATTATTATAAGTCAACTATTTAAAATAAATATATTTACTGAATAAAACTACCTGAAAAATAGATTATTACTTTAAATAATCATTTCATTGATATAGTCATATTAAGTTAGAAAATTTGTTATTAAAATATAGTTAAACAGAAAGTATCCTTAGTCCAATTTCAAAACAGCGAGAAACGCTTTTTGAGGTACTTCCACATTACCAATTTGTTTCATGCGTTTTTTACCCTTTTTCTGTTTCTCCAAAAGTTTACGCTTGCGGGAAATATCACCACCATAGCACTTGGCAGTCACATCTTTACGAACAGCTTTAATAGTTTCCCTTGCTATGATTTTTGCTCCAATGGCGCCCTGAATGGCAATATCGAATTGTTGACGCGGAATAAGTTCTTTGAGTTTTTCGCACATGCGACGTCCGAGCGGTACTGCATTATCAACGTGTATAAGCGACGAAAGTGCATCTACAGGCTCACTATTGAGGAGAATATCAAGTTTTACCAATTTTGAAGGACGATAACCGTGGGGATGATAATCGAAAGAAGCATACCCTTTTGATATACTTTTCAACCGGTCGTAAAAATCAAATACAATTTCGCCCAACGGCAAATCATAAATCAATTCCATGCGATTACCCGAAATATAATCCTGTTTTATCAGCTCTCCCCGCTTACCCAAACAAAGCGACATAATTTGTCCGATGTAATCAGTCCGCGTAATGATTGATGCCCGAATATAAGGTTCTTCGATTCGGTCAATGGACACAATATCAGGCAATCCCGCTGGATTATGCACTTCAATCATCTCCTCTTTTTTATTATAAACCCGATATGACACATTGGGAACCGTAGTGATAACACTCATATCAAACTCACGATCAAGACGTTCCTGAATAATTTCCATGTGGAGCATACCCAAAAAACCGCAACGAAAACCAAATCCGAGTGCTACAGATGACTCCGGTTCAAAGGTTAAAGATGCATCGTTGAGTTGCAATTTTTCAATAGAGGCTCTTAAATCCTCAAAGTCTTCTGTTTCAATGGGGTAAACGCCTGCGAATACCATAGGTTTTACTTCCTCAAAACCACTAATCGCAGTCTTGCACTGACGTTTTACATGCGTAATCGTATCACCAACTTTTACTTCCTTCGAGGTTTTAATACCGGAAATAATATATCCAACATTACCGGCGCTCAGAATTTGAGTTGGCGACATATCCAACTTAAGAATTCCTATTTCATCGGCAAAATATTCTTTTTCTGTATTAACAAATTTCACCAAATCACCTTTACGAATGGTGCCATTTTCAATTTTAAAATATGCAATAATACCCCGGAACGAGTTAAATACTGAATCAAATATCAAGCATTGAAGAGGAGCTTCGGGATCACCTTTTGGTGCAGGAACACGTTCTACAATTGCCTGTAGAATTTCATTAACTCCCATTCCTGTTTTACCGCTGGCACGTATAATTTCGGCAGGTTTACAGCCAAGTAATTCCACAATCTGATCTTCCACTTCATCGGGCATGGCACTGTCCATATCCATTTTATTCATTACCGGAATAATCTCAAGATCGTGTTCGATGGCCATGTAAAGGTTGGATATCGTTTGAGCCTGAATACCCTGAGTGGCATCAACAATCAACAAAGCACCCTCACAGGCAGCTATCGATCGCGAAACTTCATAGGAAAAATCGACATGACCGGGAGTGTCAATCAAATTAAATATATAATCTACACTATTCAATTTATAACTCATTTGAATGGCATGACTTTTAATGGTAATTCCACGTTCACGCTCCAAATCCATATTATCAAGCACCTGTGCCTGCATTTCTTTGCCTGCAACCGTATTGGTGTATTCTAATAAACGATCGGCTAAAGTGCTCTTTCCGTGGTCGATATGTGCGATAATGCAAAAATTGCGGATATTATTCATTCGTAATTTTTTGTATATTTTTTGGACTACAAAAGTAATCAAAAAAAATGGTTTTTGTATTCTACATTTTTCATCAATTAATTTGATTCCAAAAATTGTTTTGTTTGCTTCAAATACAAGCTTTTACGATAATTTAATTGGTCGACAAATTATCACATTCAACATGAATAAAAATAATGATGTTATGTTAAACTATTATTACACTCAACTGTTTATAAAAATATGTTTTTTTCTCTAAATAAAAGAAATCAATCAAATGAACAGTCAAAAAATAATACCAAGTATTTGGTTTACAGCCAATGGAGATCAAATGTCTAGAATTGTGGAATATTACAAAAATATATTTGGAAATGATTTCGAAGAGGAACAAATCACTGCATTTCGAGACACTCCGAGTGGATTAACTGAAATTTGCGAAGTGAAAATTTTTGGACAAAAGTATTCATTCATGTGTACTGAAATTGAACATCACACCTTAAATGATGCCTTTTCACTTACAATAATTTGTGAAGATCAAACTGAAATTGACAAGTACTGGACCTATTTTACGCAGGAGGGAGAAGAATCGCAATGTGGTTGGTGTGTTGACAAATACAGTTTAAGATGGCAGATTATACCAAAAAACTTGAACGAACTCATGAGTAAACCAAATGCTTGGGAAGTGATGATGAAACAGAAAAAAATTGTGATAGAAGAATATTAAATTGCATTTTCTCTTTTTTTCATTATTAATTCCAACAATCTATTTTCCTGACATTACACCTAATTGCCGTTGTGTTTCACGCATTGCTTCTTCATTATCAGTAATGATCAACAACGAATCGTTTACTTCGAGTTGAGTATTACCACGTGGAATAAAATATTTTCTATTGCGCTTTACCATTACCAATAATGTTTGATCGGGCATTGACACATCCATAACCCGCCTCCCTTTTCGTAACATTTCTTCATTTACAGTAATTTCGCACATCGCCGATTTAATTTCGTCGGAAAATTCTACATCAAATTCTTTGAGTTTACGCTTTGGTGGCACGGGTAACGACAATTTCAATAAATGCGCCATACCCGATACTGTTGTACCCTGTACAATTAATGATAATATGGTGATGAAGAACACAATATTGAAAATCATTTTGGCATTGGGCACATCACTTATCCATGGATAAGTAGCAAAAATAATTGGTACAGCACCGCGCAAGCCCACCCACGAAGTAAAAAGGCGCGATTTGAAACTCATATTTTTAAATGGCATAAGCGAAAGAAATACTGCCAACGGACGTGAAAAAACAATCATAAAAAATCCCACTATTATACCTACTCCTGCTACCGGGATCAGCTCCGAAGGATTTACAAGCAAGCCAAGCGCTAAAAACATTACAATTTGAAACAACCAGGTGAGACCATCAAAAAACTTAAGTGTACTGCGTTTATGCACAAATCTGTGATTACCAATCATCAATCCACCAGTGTAAACAGCAAGATAACCATTACCTCCAATAAAGTCGGTAAAACCGAAAAGAAAGAACATTACAGTAAGCAATAAAACCGAATAAAGCGCGTCATTATCGAGATTGATTTTATTAATTACTTTCACGGCCAACTTTCCAATAAGAAATCCACCTAATGCACCTAAAACAAGTTGTTTCAAAAACATAAACAGCACCGTCCAACCACTCACATCAGGTGTTTGAAGTAGTTGAATCAGCACAATGGTAAGCAGAAATGCCATTGGATCGTTACTACCACTTTCCAACTCAAGCAAAGGACGCAAATTTTCTTTAAGCGATAATCCCTTTGATCGCAAAATGGCAAATACCGAAGCCGAATCAGTTGATGACATTACACTTGCAAGCAATAAAGATTCAATAAAACTGAATGTTACAGACTGAATTATATTATTCGTCAACCAGTAAATAAAAACGCCGGTAATTAATGCTGTAAGCAAAACGCCAATGGTGGCAAGGATAACACCTTTTACCACAATAGGTTTGATTTCTGAAAAACGGGTATCCATCCCTCCTGAAAAGAGGATAATGTTCAATGCTAAAACCCCTATATACTGAGCTATCGCAGGAGAACTGAACTGTAAGCCCAATCCGTCGCTGCCTGCTGCTATGCCAATAAAAAGAAACAACAATAAAACAGG
>CAYNHC010000122.1:0-9914 GCA_964396705.1 uncultured Paludibacter sp. | reverse complement strand
ACCATTTTCAGTATTGAAATACACTAAATAAATTCCATTGCTCAGGTTAGATATATCAACTGAACCTTCATTTTTATTCAACTCATTTTCAAACATTTTTTCTCCATTTACGCTATAAATCTTCAGTGATTTCACAAATAAATCTGACTTGAAGTTAAATTGATCTGTTGAGGGTACGGGATAAATACTAATATTTTCGTTGTTCAAATTGTTTATGCCCGAAGGAAATGTTATAAAAACCATTGGCATTGAATGTCCGGGGAAAATTTCCGAAGCAATTACCCAAAATTCGTTCAATTTCGATAACATATAAGGCTCTTTTGATGGGTCGAGTGTCGCTTCGAAATTATAAATGGCAGCATTTTCTCCTTGAGTAAGCTTATTTATAGGAACTTCGGTGCTTGCATTATCGATTAAAGCAAAATCTGTTAATTTGAGACCACCATTTGTCGAGTTGAATAAATTAAGAGTAAAACCTGTGGTTGAAACATTAGAGGTATAAGCGTTTACTGAAAAAATGTTAGGCCAGTTTGAAATAACTTGCGCAAATCCGCCCACATTCACATCATCACCGGTTGCTCTCAAGCAAAGTGCATACCCGGCATCTTCACCAGTTGTAATATATTTCAAATTAGTTGCATCTTTGATAGGAGTCATTTCATAAGTTGCAGGATTTACTCTGTACCATTGATAAGTTAAATAACCTGCGATATCCGATTCATCTGCCAATTTTTTTACGCTGAATGATGCTTCAAGACCACGACCAATAAATGGAGCCATAATGCCTGTTATGAACATGCCTTCGTCGAGTGACCATCCCGAAAATCTTGTGTCAACCGACGAAAGCGGAGCGTAAACTTCGTTCGATGTATATCCGTTTTTCGGACCTCCGTTTACTAATAGTCGTAGCCAGTAATTATTGTCGAAGTCAAGACTGAAATTATTGTATGTCGAAATAACATCCGCATTGTTATACTTGTAATTAGCCCATGTTTGTCCGTTGTTATCAGAATATTGAAGCGTATAACTTTCAGCACCAAACACTGAAGGTTCGGGAAACGACAAATCTACCACAGCACGTGTACCCGAAGAAAAAGTATTGTTTCTGCGTTGTGAATAAGCTACATACAACCCACTAATTTTATTGGGAGCTTCTACAAAGTTTGGAAAAGCAGGTAAACTTCCACCCTCACCCGGTGTAAACTGACTCATACTCTTCTGAGCAAAGATTAATACAAAAAATAAAATAAGTGCAGTTCTTAAAAATTGAGTAATTGTTGTTTTCATAACACTGTGTTTTAACAAATTATAAAATTGAAAATTTAATTTCTATATTTTGATTAGCTATTTTTAAGTATTTATAGCTCAAAGATACAAAATTTATATATTCACATGTATAAAATTGACAAAAATGTTTCATTTCTGAAATTATTATATCCAGATATTTATTAATTCAAACTTTATAATTCCTTTATCGTAATTATATTCAGTAAAGAAAAGATTGCTAAGATTAGATGGTCATTTTTAGCAATAAATAAATATTAATTTTTAAATTTGCAAAAAAGAAATTTCCAAATCCTGTTATCCTGTTAATAGAAAATAATATAAATGATAAGTTTCATAAAACCGGTTCAAATAAAACTAATAGCAAGATTAACAAAGAAATAAGTATAAAACAAAAAAAATGACAACTAAGCAGAAATTACATAATATAATTTTCGAAAATGACACAAAAGCCGGTAGGGCATTTGACATCATGTTGTTATGGAGTATTTTAATAAGTGTTTTATTAACTATAATTGATAGTATTCCGTATATTAATCTTCATTTCAGAACCGAATTTTATATTCTTGAATGGGTATTTACCATCTTATTTACCGTTGAATACCTTTTGCGGATCTATAGTTCCGAAAAACCATTAAAATACATATTCAGTTTTTGGGGATTAATTGATTTATTAGCCATTCTACCTACTTTTCTGAGTATTTTCTTCTATAAATATCATTACCTGTTTGTGGTACGAATTCTCCGTTTACTCAGAGTGTTCAGAGTGTTGAAATTAGTCCGGTTCAACAGGGAATCACGCTCCCTGGTGAGGTCATTGAAAGCAAGTTCTTATAAAATAGGTATATTTATACTAACAGTGCTTGCTATTGTGGTTCTATTAGGGTCATTAATGTATGTGGTTGAAGGTGAACAAAATGGATTTACCAGCATCCCTCAAAGTATATACTGGGCAATAATTACAATCACCACTGTTGGTTATGGCGATATTGTGCCCCATACCATCATGGGCAAATTTATATCCTCATTTTCAATGATAATCGGTTATGCAATAATTGCTGTACCAACAGGTATAGTAACGGTTGAAATGACGAAATCGAACAATAAAAAATTGAAATGTCCTGAATGTGGTTATTCAAATAACATAGAAGCTAACTTTTGTAATGATTGCGGTGCAAGAATTACAGATATTGAAAAAGACCCTGAAGACAATTAGGTCAAATATTTATTTATATTTATAAATTACTGAAATACAGCAAGAGAATAAAACAAATCAAAAATATATTTACAAAAAAATGGCGGTATTATCCACTCAAAAACTAAGTATAGGTTATTTTAAAAAAGGACACGAAACACTGGTTCAATCTGATTTAAATCTGAATTTACGTGCAGGTGAACTGGTTTGTATGATAGGACCTAATGGCAGCGGAAAATCAACATTACTACGCACATTAGCCGGATTACAAAAGCCTTTGAAAGGTAAAACATTGATTGATAATACTGATTTATCTAAACTTACCCAACAGGAAAAAGCATTGAAATTTGCATTGGTATTAACTGACAAAGTTGAAATTGAAAATGCAACTGTTCGTGATATTGTCTCTTTTGGAAGACATCCACATAGCGACTGGTGGGGAAATTTCAATGATGAAGAAACCGCATTGATACTTAATTCGATAAATGTTGTTCATCTGGGACATAAAATGAATTGTTTTTTGAATGAACTTTCGGATGGTGAGCGACAACGTGTAATGATTGCCAAAGCGCTTGCACAAGACACTCCTATTATTTTATTAGACGAACCTACTGCTCATCTCGATTTACCTAACAGAGTTGAAATCATGCTGTTGCTTCATAAATTAGCCCATAATACCCGTAAAGCGATATTATTATCGACTCATGAATTAGATATGGCTTTGCAAGCTGCAGACAGAATATGGTTATTGACTGAGAAAAATGGCGTAGAATGTGGCGTACCTGAGGATTTAGTATTTAACGGTAGTTTTAACCGTGCATTTCAAAGTAATTCATTTGTTTTTAATTCTGCCAACGGAAATTTTTCGATGAATTATCCCATGAATAAAAAAGTATGGGTGACCGGTGATAAAACTCGCATGTACTGGACATTGAGGGCATTGGCACGTGCCGGATTCGAAGTTACTGAAGATGCAAACACTAAAATTGATATTTCGGAAGACAGCTGGCTCCTTAATCAAACTTCATATACATCCATCGAAAATTTACTTGCAGGATTAAAAGATTTATAAGTGTTATTTTTATTGATGTTTATTGTAAATCTGTCTGCTTAATTCCTCGTATATCAACTTTTTATCAGGATCATCAGATAATAATTGAAGATGTTTCGAGATAATATTCATATCCATTCGTACAGCCGGACCGGTTTGAGCATCAAAAGGTGTCAGATATTTAATTTTATCAGCGGTTTCGGTAATGAGTGGAATTAATATTTCGAACGGCAAATCTGCTTCTTTTACAATTTCGGAAGATAAAGTGTATAAATAATTTGTGAAATTACAGGAAAAAACTGCTGCAATATGTAATTTCAAACGTTGTTCCGATGTAATTTTTAATACCTTAGAAGAGAGTAGATCTGTCAATTTTAACAACTCATTTTCAACTACCTCACTACTACCTTCAATAAATAAAGGAATTTCATTAAAATTCACCGTTTTGTTTTTCGAGAAAGTTTGTAAAGGATAGAAAACCCCAAATTGCTTTACAAAAGGTTCGAAAACATCAATATTAACACTCCCCGATGTGTGAATGTGAATAGCATTTTTTGCATCTATTTTTGAGATAACTTCGCCTAAAACACTGTCTTTTAAACAATAAAAATAAACATCTGCATCAGTACGAATAGCTGAAATATCATTTGTATATGCTGCATTAACTTTATTTGCAAGTGTTTCTGCTGATTCAAGTGTTCTGCTGAATACCTGACATATTGTTACATTTGCCTTGTAAAATGCAATAGATAAATGTGTTGCAACATTGCCTGCGCCTAACATTACAATTTTCATAAGCAGAATTTAATCAGAAATTATAATAGAAAAATTGGGGAATAAAAACAAATCTTATTTACCAATTTTTCTACCAAGGATTAAAAAGGCACCTGCAACAATAAGCAATACAGGCCAGATATAATTCGAAATATTTCTTGTATAATGAATAATATCGGACAAACGGAACAAAAGCCCAACTAAAATCAATATTAATCCGATATTTTTATTCGAATGAGTTAGTAAAAATATTATTCCGAGTATAAACGGGAAATTTCTAAAATCAAAAATAATTACTGAAAAATCAGGTGGAATAATATGGAATTGTTTTACCAGAAATAACAATCCAAAAAACAATAGACTTATCCCCCATGCCAAACGATTATCTTTTTTTGCTGCCATGCTAATTAGGTTTTTATAATTTTAAATTTTTAGTATTTTTCAAAATGAATCTTAGAAGTTTGTAATTTTGCATCTTCGAAAGGTTTTTTAATCTCAGCCGGGTAACCAATTGAAATAATACACAATATTGCAAAATTTTCGGGTATATTCAATAACTCTTTAATATAATTCTCGGTACTTAAATTATCATTCTTAAATCTGCCGCGCACTTGAACCCAACAACTTCCCAAACCTGATTCGTGTGCCTGTAATTGAATGAAAGTTGCAGCAATGGAAGCATCCTCTATCCAAACATCACTTTTGGTGGTGTCGGCAACAATAATTATACCCAAAGGACTTTCTGACAACAGTTGCGAACCGTGAGGTCGCGAGTCTGCTAACTTTTTCAGTATTATATTGTCCTGAATTACAATAAACTCCCACGGGTTGCTTCTTTTTGATGCCGGCGACATCAATGCTGCTTTGAGAATCTTATCAATAATTTCCGGTTCAACCCTTTTGGGCAGATACTTTCTTATACTATGTCTTGTCTTTAATAAATCGTAAAATGACATAACAGTACTCAATGCTTTTTCTTTTCGTAAAGATACGAAATGATATTATCAGTTTTAAGCAACCCTTTTAGCCTTGCAAATGGGAGCACTACTTCTGTTTGTCCCATGTAATAAGGTGCTATTTCATAAGGATTATAAACATAATTAATACTTTCGTCAGTAATGTAGAAATTACCATTGGGTTTAATGGCATCCACCCAAAAATCGGTATCCTCAAGACTAATGATGGGCTGCAATTCAGGGTCTTCTTTACTTTGTTCGATAATGCGTGTTTTGATAAGTTCAATAAGCGGCTTTTCAAAGTCTTTTATGAAAATATCATTTTCAGTGATTTTTTTCCCGGTTTTCAGATCAAAATTAGAAAATATACGGGAATTCAATCCATGTGCACCTCCCATAAAAACATATCGGCTTATTCCATAGGAAAAAATAATTTTATCACTCAACAAAGAGAATCCTTCCAGATTATGTTCATTATCAAAACTGTAATTCCCTTTTTTGCCCATTTTATCCAGCAAAGGTTCATTATTCAGTTTATATTCCCTGATTAATTCGGCTGCAAACCTGCTAGCAAGCGAATCCGTAGGAATAGTATCGTAATTATTACCGTAAAGACTTGATATTATTGTATTTCTGATAATATTCATGATTGAATCGTTTATGAAATCAACCGGAATTTCAGTTTCAATGTTAACAGTAATTGCTCCTTTTGTTGTGTCGTTTGTAAGATAATACTTTTGAGAATAATTATTTTCCTCAACTTTTATGACTTTTGGTTTACATGAGGAAAAGTAAATTACTGTTAGTGTGCTAAATATTAGCAATATAGTACTACGTTTCATAATTATTTATTTTATATTTATTATCATGCAAATTTATAAATTTAAAGCATATAATTTCTAAAAAAACTGAAAAACAACAGATATGTTTTCTGAATAAATCAAAAATACATATCTTTGACGTCGAATTATATATGAAACAGTTATTTACACATATTATTTCAATTTCTTCGGCAATATATTTTTTATTTGCCGGATTGGGATTTAACATCGTAAATTATTGTTGCGACAACTGTGAAAACAAGGGAATTGAATATATTGCTCAAAATTCATGTTCCGATATTCATGATAACCATCACGAAGAAGATTGTTGCAATGATAATCATGAGGATATTGCCTGTTCCGATTTACATCATCATCCCAAAAGTTGTCATTTACTTCATGTGAAAGTTGAAACACCTACTTTTGTAAGTGTTACTCAAATATTAGCTCAAAATTTCTTTAAAATACAAATGTTTAGTGTTGTAAATTTTCTTAATGAAAATATCAATTACGCTTCACATTTTCATAGCTATCCCCCACCCTACGATGTCTCACAGTTTACGGGTAGAGAAATTCTCTGTCTGAATTCTGTCCTTTTAATTTGAAATAATTATTTTGATTTTTAATATTTTCGACAGGCATTTTTATGCTTGTCAGTCTTGTATTGAATTCAACTTAATTATAATCAAATGAAACAAATATTAATATTATCATGTTTGGTTCTCATTTCTATCTCAGCCACTGCCGACATAAAAGGCAAAGTGATGGATAAAAAAGGAGATCCGGTTCAGGGAGTAAATATATATTGGTTAAATAGCACAACTGGAGGCGTATCGGACAAATCCGGTAATTTTTCACTAAAAGGAAGTCAGTTATCTGATAAACTGATTTTTAGTAATGTAGCTTATAATACCGATACTATTCAAATTGTAAATCCCAACGAAGAAATTATTGTAATTTTAGACGAAAATATAAAATTGTCTGAAATATCTGTGGTTTCAAAAAATCCGGGCGTTTTGAAACCCCGGTCATCAGTTTTTCAGACCGAAAAAATTACAGCTACCGAATTGTGTAAAGCAGCATGTTGTAATCTTTCCGAAAGTTTTGAAACTAATCCTTCTGTCGATGTATCGTATAGCGATGCAGCTACGGGAGCGAAACAAATAAAACTGCTCGGGTTGACAGGAACTTATGTGCAAATGCTTACCGAAAACATTCCCAATTTGCGTGGAATTTCTTCAGCTTATGGATTAGGATATATTCCAGGTCCATGGATGGAAAGCATTCAGGTATCGAAAGGTACTTCATCGGTAATTAATGGATATGAAGCTATTACCGGACAGATAAATGTGGAGTATAAAAAACCACAGTCAAGTGAAATTGTTGCCGCTAATGTTTTTGCAAGCAGTGCCGGCCGACTTGAGGCAAATGTGAATGCATCGGCTGTTTTGTCAAAAAACTTATCTACAGGAATTCTTGTACATGCTTCGGATGAGATCAACAAAATCGACGAAAATGGTGATAATTTTATGGATATGCCAATGGTGAAACAATATAACTTCATTAATAGATGGTACTATAAGCGTGACAATTATATTTCGCAAGTTTTTATACGTGCATTATCCGAAAACCGTATGGGTGGTGTAATCGATGGTGATTATCATATTGATATTGATACAAAAAGGTATGAGTTTTTTCTTAAAAACGGATATGTTTTCAATCCTGAAAAAGGTACCAGTATCGGATTTATTGTTAGTGGTTCGTTGCATAATCAATTAGCACACTATGGCAGTAAAAGTTATGATGGCAACCAATCGAACCTATATGCAAATTTGATTTACCAAACTAATATTGGAAAAATGCATAAACTCTCTACGGGTGTAAGTTTTAATTACGATAATTTTAACGAAACACTTTTTGCAGGATTACAAACTGCATATCCACGAAAAGAGTTTGTACCCGGAGTATTTGCCGAATACACATATAATCTTAATGATAAACTCATATTGCTGAGTGGACTAAGAATTGATTATAACTCATTATATGGTACATTGGTAACACCACGGGTACATGCAAAATACAATTTAAACGAACATTTACATTTCAGAGCTAATTTGGGTAAGGGCTATCGTTCGCCAAATGTACTTGCCGAAAACAACTTTTTACTTGCAAGCAACAGGGTTATAAAAATTGCATCTGATTTAAAAATGGAAGAAGCATGGAATTATGGATTTAGTGTTCAGAGTTATATACCAATGTTTGGCAAAGAGTTAGGTATTACCGGCGAATATTATTATACCAGTTTTAATCAACAAACAGTTGTGGATATGGATTCTGATCCTCATGCAGTTAGTTTTGAAAATCTGAACGGCAAATCATATTCACAAAGTGCTCAAATTGAAGCGAATATGGAAATTCTAAAAGGTTTTACAATCACTATTGCACAGAGGTTCAACGACGTTAAAACAACATTGGGAGGAATTCTCCGTGAAAAGCCGTTAACAAGCCGATCAAAAGGATTAATTACTGCTTCGTATCAATCGCCGTTAAAAAAATGGCAATTTGATTTTACGGCTCAGTTCAATGGAAGTGGCCGTTTACCTGATCCGGAAGTATCAAATCCGCTTTGGGCGCGAGAATTTAAACCCTACCAAATACTGAATGCGCAAGTTACCAAATATTTCAGGACATGGTCGGTTTATGGAGGTTCGGAAAATTTAACTAATTTTGTGCAACAAAACCCAATTGTTGATGTACAACATCCGGGAAGTGAGAATTTCGATGCATCGATGATTTGGGGTCCATTGCACGGAAGAAAACTTTATATTGGTTTCCGTTGGGCGCTAGATAGATAACTATCAAATTTAATATCAAATATCAACATTAAAAATTATATTGGAATAAACAAAATATCAACAAAAAAAATTATGAAAATTATGAAAACAAAAAGTATTTTAATCGCAATTATTGCTTTATTTGCAACTACATCACTATTTGCAAAAGATGAAAAAAAAGTGTTTAATGTAAACATGCATTGTGAAGCATGTCAAAAGAAAGTTGAAAAAAACATTGCTTTTGAAAAAGGTGTGAAAGCTATTCTCGTTGATCTTAAGACTAATACAGTTGCAGTTACTTATGACGATGACAAAACAAATCCTGAAAAATTGATTGCTGGTTTTAAGAAAATTGGCTATGAAGCTACTTTAGCAAAATCCGGTGGCTGCTGCTCTGAAAGCAAAAATGCAGGTTGTGCCAAAGAAGGAGATGTTAAAGCTGAATGTAAAGGCGACAAAACAGTTTCAGAAGAAAAAAAATGTTGTAAAGAAGGAACTACAGATAAAAAATGCTGTTCCGGTGAAAAAGCATCAGTTGAACCGAAAAAATGTTGTTCAGGCGCTGAATCGAAAATTTAAAATTTGAAATTACGGGTTCTTAACCAACCTTTCGTATAAAAGCTCCTCAAAAAGGAGCTTTTTTTGTGATTTATTCGTAATTTTGTTTCAAAATAAAAAATAAATATGTTCAGAACTACTGTTGAAATTAAACCATCGAAGTTAAAAATTGGATATGAAGATTCAATAATGACTTTAGGTTCGTGTTTTGCCGAGAATATTGGCCTAAAAATGAGCAATTTATATTTTGAAATAAATACAAATCCGTTTGGCGTATTATATAATCCTGTTTCAATATTAAAAAGTATTGATTTGCTTATGCAGAATAAATTATTTACAAAAAACGATTTATTTACTAACCGTGGGTTGTGGCAAAGTTTTTCTTACAGTAGTTTATTTTCAGATGTAAATCAGGAAAAATGTCTTGAAAAAATAAATTCA